>NZ_JBQEMR010000003.1:0-273161 GCF_052045015.1 Stenotrophomonas sp. 22692 | reverse complement strand
GTCCGCGGCATGGATGCCGCGGCCAAGCCCCCAGGGACGGGTTTACGGCGTCCCCGCAATCCGACACCGCCCCGCCCAACCCACAGAAAACCCAGAGCCGCTTTGGCTTTGGCTTTGGCTTTGGCCGTTGCCCTGGCAGGTGCAGGGCGCAGCCCTGCCGACCCACCCTTCCCCTGCGCACGAAAACGATTTCACTGTTTTCAGCAAACCGTCATCCCTTCGCCACGCCAGTACCATATTGCGGAGCAGCATGCGCCCGCGCGCGACCCATGCTAAAAAACGCCCGCCCATCGCTTAGATCGATCCAAGAACGACGCTGCGATGGCCGGGAGTTGGGGGAGCAGCAACAGGACGTACCAGGCCACGCGCACGGTGCTACTGCCACTGCATGGCAATAGCGACAATGTCACTTCAAATTAGATCGATTCAAGTTGTCCGTGCCACGTCACCGGATCAATCCAGGAGAGAGGGAGAGATGGGAATGAAGCATTCAACACGTACGCATGGCCAGGACGTACTGGCGTTGGCCATCGCGCTGGCCTTGGCCGCCGCCGTCATTCCGGCTGGCGCCGCCGCGCAGCAGGCCGCTTCCACCGGCGCGCAGGACGCCACCAACCTGGACAGCGTCCAGGTCACCGGCTATCGCTACGCCATTGAAAAGAGCCTTGAGCAGAAGCGCGACGCCAACGCCGTGGTCGAAGTGATCACCGCCGAAGACGTCGGCAAGTTCCCCGACAAGAACGTGGCCGACGCACTGCAGCGCGTGCCCGGCGTGGTCATCACCCGCAGCGGCGGCGAAGGCAAGACCGTCAGCGTGCGTGGCCTGGCACCAGACCTGACCCTGACCCAGTTGAACGGCAACTACGTCGCCACGTCGGAAACCAACGACGAAGCGACCCGTTCGTTCAACTACACCCTGCTGCCGTCGAACATGCTGTCCAGCGCGGAGCTGTTCAAGTCGCCGGAAGCACGCATCGACGAAGGCGGCATCGGCGGCACGGTGATTCTGCACACCCGTCGTCCGCTGGACATGGAGTCCAACTCGGGCTTCGTCACGCTTGAGGGCACCTCCTCCGATACCCACCACGATATCGACCCGCAAGCCTCGGCCCTGTATTCGTGGCACAGCAAGGATGAGCGTTTCGGCGTGCTGATCGGCGTGACGCAGCAGAAGCGCACCACCCGTACCATGGAAGCCAGCACCGAGGACTACCAGTGGTATGGCGCCGGCAAGGCGCGCGATGCCTATGGCAACGTGCAGGCGCAGGATGGCATCCACTACTGGTGGGGCAAGTCCGGTTTCAACAACCAGACCGGCGGCAACTACAGCGATTTCTTCATGCCGACGTCGGTCAACTTCGCGGTGAAGGAAGAGAAGCGCGAGCGCAAGGGCGGCCAGCTGACCTTCCAGTTCAAGCCGGTCGACAACGTCACGATGACGGCCAACTACTTCCGCTTCGAACTGCAGGGTGATTACACCCAGAACATGCTGAAGATTCCGGAATGGAGCATGGCCCGCTTCAATGGCGATGGAAACTGGGCCGGTGGACGCCTGCTCAACGGCCTGGACTTCGATCCCAGCGGCAACACCGTTACCGGCGCCCAGTTCGAAAAGCTGGCTGGAAAGACCTACTACTGCAATGAAGACCAGGCCAAGGCTGCCGGCCTCAAGCCCGGCGGCTGGGGCCCGGACGACTGCACGGTTCCGACGCCGCAGCTGACCGGTGGCTACAGCAAGGAAAAGGCGCTGTCGCAGACCGCTGACCTGACCATCGACTGGGACATCAGCCCGCTGTGGAAGGCCTCGTTCACCGGCGGCCGCACCTGGTCCGAAGGTGGTCCGTCGATGAACTTCCGGATGTCGGCCAAGCCGCGCCGCAAGGTCGGCAACGATTACCTGTCGGGCAATCTGTACAGCGCCTGGGATCTGACCGGCACGCCTTCGGCCACCTTCTCGCCCGACCTGCAGCAGCAGCTGATGAACGGCATCGCCGAAGTCGACACCGGCTCGACCGATTCGTCGTGGAAGCGCACCGAGGTCAAGCAGAACTACTTCCAGGCCGACGTCACCAAGCTGTTTGAATCCGGCTGGCTGGACTCCATCCAGTTCGGTGCCAAGTACCGTGATGGCAAGGTCCACCGCAACACCGGCAACACCTACTGGGTGTGCCCGGGCCGTGACCCGGCCGACTATGACAACAGCCGCTACCAGAGCGGCTGCGATCCGACTGCCGGCGATGCGCAGCCTGGCTTCTTCCTGTCCAACCCGATCAGCAACATCGCTGGTGGCTTCAATGCCAACGTGTTCCCGGGCATCAACTACCCGGCCTACATCGACTACCTGAACAAGACCTACGGCGGTTCGCACAACCGTACCGAGGAAGACTTCGTCTACAACGTCAACGAGAAGATCTATTCGGGCTACTTCCAGGCCAACTTCCGCACCGAGCGTCTGCGCGGCAACGTTGGCGTGCGCGTGGTGCGCACCAAGCAGTTCGCGCAGTCCTCCGACTCGATCGAGAAGTTCAACGACTACTTCCTGGACAACGCGTCCGGCGCGCCGATGGCCTGCACCGATCCGGCCGCTGCAGCCTACCCGACCTACAGCTGCGAGAGCGGCTTCGTGCGCCTGCCGCACGACCTGGCGCAGAGCAAGACCTACAGCCTGATCGGCGTGGATCGCACGTACACCGACGTGCTGCCGAGTTTCAATATCGCCTGGGACATCACCGACACGCTGGTGCTGCGTGGCGCCGCATCGAAGGTGATCGCCCGCCCCGGCTACACCGACATCGCAGCACCGGGCGCACTGAGCTATTACAGCGAAGAGTACGTCAATGATCGCCGCGTTGCCGGTGGCGCTTCGACCGCAGGCTGGGTGGGCCAGGGCAGCAACAAGCAGCTGGAACCGTTCAAGGCCACCCAGTTCGACCTGGGCCTGGAGTGGTACTTCCAGCCGGGCGCAGTCGCCGGCGTCGGCCTGTTCCGCAAGAACGTGGACAACTTCACTTTGCCGGTGGTGCGCGACACGCCGATGGTCATCAACGGTGAAGCGGTGAACGTGCAGCGCTACGAGACCCAGGCCAATGGCCGCGATGGTGTGTCACAGGGCGTCGAGCTGTATGGCCAGTACACCTTCGATTTCGGCTTCGGCGTGCAGGCCAACTACACCTACAACGACACCAACCTGGCCTCGATTGTTCTGGACGGCCAGGAAATCGGCTCCTCGCCGCTGGTTGGCAGCGCCAAGAACCAGGCCAACGTCACGGTGTTCTACGAGAACGAGAAGTTCCTCGCGCGCGCTTCGTTCAACCGTCGCGGCCAGGTGGTCGGCGGGCTCAACAATGGCCTCACCGTCTACACCGAACCGTATGACCAGCTGGACCTGAATGTTGCCTACAACCTGACCCCGGACTGGACCCTGACCGCCTCGGTGATCAATGCCACCAAGTCCGAGCAGCGCGTGCACCTGGGCAATGACACCAAGGCCCGCCTCGTCTCCAACACCTACGCAGGCCGCCAGCTGTACTTCGGCGCCACCTGGAAGTTCTGAAGCACCACGGGTTGCGCAGGTACGCCCGGCGCAACCCACGCCCTGCTCCGGCGGGGACGTTCCTCCACGGCAGCCACGCTGGTACAGGTGGCTGCCGTTTTTTGTCGGCGCCTTGCCTGTCGTTCAGCCCGGCGCTTGACCCTGCCATCGTTGGAAGGTGCACACTGACTCCACCCCAAGAGCACCGAAGGAGCTACAGATGGAATTCCATGTTGAAGGCATGACCTGCGGTGGTTGCGCGCGCAGCGTGACCCGCGCGATCCAGCAGATCGATCCGAACGCCAGCGTGGTTGCCGACCCGCCGACCGGCCTGGTCAAGGTGCAGACCACCGCGTCGCAGGAACAGGTGTTCGCCGCGGTGAACGATGCAGGCTTTCCGCCTCGCACTGCCTGATTCCCTGAACTGCGTCCACAACGAAGCCCGCCCCGTGCACTGTCACAGGGCGGGCTTTTTGGTTCACGCGATATCGATTCAATGCTTCTGTGCGCGTCGCCGCACTGCACCGGTCTTCGCGGTATCAACCGGCACCGGCGTATCATCGTCCTCACCCAGCCGCTGCAGGATCGGGCACTCAGGGCGCTCGTCTCCCACACAACAGCTGATCAGCGACTTCAGCGTGTCGGCCATCTGCCGCATGTGCTCGATGCGCTGTTCCAGATCGGCGATGTGCTGTTCGGCCAGATGCTTCACGTCGGCACTGTGCCGCGAGGTGTCATTCCAGAGGCCCAGAAGATCGGTGATCTCGGCCACCTGGAAGCCGAGATCGCGCGCACGGCGGATGAAACGCAGGCGGTGGATGTCCGCCTGCGAATACGCCCGGTAGCCCGACTCGGTTCTATCAGCGGCGGGAATCAGGCCGATCTGCTCGTAGTAGCGGATCATCTTCGCCGACACGCTGGAGGCCTTGGCAGCTTCACCGATGTTCATGCGGATCTCCTTCAGTGGGTGGCAGCGGCGGCATCCGCCATCGGCGGCTGGAAGCGGCGCAGGCGCAACGCATTGCCCAGCACGAACACGCTGGACAGGGCCATCGCACCCGCCGCGAACACCGGTGACAGCAGCACGCCCCAGACCGGATACAGCACGCCGGCGGCCACCGGAATCAACGCGGTGTTGTAGGCGAAGGCCCAGAACAGGTTCTGCCGGATGTTGCCCAGCGTCGCCTTCGACAATGCAATGGCATTCGGCACACCCTGCAGGTTGCCCGACATCAGCACCACATCGGCCGATTCCACTGCGATATCCGTACCGGTTCCGATGGCCAGGCCGACATCGGCTTCAGCCAGTGCCGGCGCATCGTTGATGCCGTCGCCGACGAAGGCGACATGGCCATGTGTGGCCTTCAGGCGGCGCACCGCCTCGACCTTGCCTTCAGGCAGTACTTCGGCCACGACCTCGTCGATGCCGAGCTGCCGCGCGATCGCCTGCGCGGTACCGGCATTGTCGCCGGTGATCATCGCCACCTTCAGTCCGAGCTGATGCAGTGCCGCGATTGCGGCCGGCGTGCTCGGCTTGATCGGATCGGATACCGCGATGATCGCGGCCAGGCGACCGCCGATGGAGGCATACAGCGGCGACTTGCCCTGCGTTCCAAGCTGGGTGGCCAGCGCCGCGAACGGCGTGATATCCACCCTCAGATCGCGCATGAAACGATCCGCCCCCACCTCCACGCGCGCGCCATCAACGCTGGCACGCACGCCCATGCCGGTGACCGATTCGAAATCGGCCATCGCCGGCAACGCGATGCCCTGCTCGGTGGCCGCATCCACGATGGCGCGTGCAATCGGATGCTCCGAGCGCGACTCCACTGCCGCCACCGCCCCCAGTACCGTACTGCGATCAAAACCGTCGGCGATCTCCAGGTCGGTCAGGCGCGGGCGGCCTTCGGTCAGCGTGCCGGTCTTGTCCACCGCCACCACCTGCGCGTCCTTCAGCAGCTGCAGTGCTTCGCCCTTGCGGAACAGCACACCCATTTCGGCGCCGCGGCCGGTACCGACCATGATCGAGGTCGGCGTGGCCAGTCCCATCGCGCAGGGGCAGGCAATGATCAGCACCGCCACCGCATTGACCAGCGCGAAGCTCAGCGCCGGCGATGGACCGAAGATCAGCCAGACCGCGAAGGTCGCCAGCGCGGCCAGCATCACTGCCGGCACGAACCACAACGTGACCTTGTCGACCACCGCCTGGATCGGCAGCTTCGAGCCCTGCGCCTGTTCGACCATGCGGATGATCTGCGCCAGCATCGTCTGCGCGCCCACCGCCGTGGCTCGCACCGTCAGTGCGCCCTTCTGGTTGACCGTGCCACCGACAACGCTGCTTCCCGGCTGCTTCTCGACCGGAATCGGCTCGCCGCTGATCATCGACTCGTCGATGTAGCTGCGACCCTCGACCACCTCGCCATCGACCGGCACGCGCTCGCCCGGGCGCACTTCCACCACGTCGCCGCTCTGCACTTCATTGACCGGGATGTCGACGGTGCGGCCGTCACGGATCACATGGGCGACCTTGGCCTGCAGGTTGACCAGGCGCTTGATCGCCTCGGAGGTACGGCCCTTGGCCCGAGCTTCAAGGAAGCGGCCGAGCAGGATCAGCGCGACGATCACCGCCGCCGCTTCGTAGTAGACGTTCACCGTGCCCGGTGGCAACAGCCGCGGTGCAAAGGTCGCTACCACCGAATAACCGAACGCCGCGGCGGTGCCCACCGCCACCAGCGAGTTCATGTCCGGCGCCAGCCGCAGCAGTGCCGGGAAGCCCTTCTGGTAGAAACGGCGGCCGGGGATGGCCAGCACCAGGAGGGTCAGCACGAACTGCAGGTACCAGCTGGCCTGCATGCCGATGGTGGCCATCACCCACTCGTGCATGCCGGGAATCAGGTGCGAACCCATCTCCAGCACGAACACCGGTAGCGCCAGCGCGGACGCCACGATCAGGTCGCGTTTCAGTCCGGCGCGCTCGGCATCCTTCTTTTCTGCAGCCTCATCGTCGGACTGCACACCGGCCTGGATCAAGCGTGCGGCGTAGCCGACCTTGTCGATGGCCGCCACCAGCGCGTCCACGCCCGCCACGCCGCGCACGGTCGCACGCTCCGTGGCCAGGTTCACGCTGGCCTGGCTGACGCCCGGCACCGCCAGCAGCGCACGCTCCACGCGGCCCACGCAGGAAGCGCAGGTCATGCCTTCCACGGCCAGTTCAACGGTAGCGGCGGGCACGTCATAGCCCACCCGCTCCACCGCCTGGATCAGCGCGGCCCGATCGACCGGGCCCGACGGGCGGATATCCGCGCGCTCGGTGGCCAGATTGACCGAAACACTGCCCACACCTTCGACCTTGGACAGCGCGGCCTCGACCCGGCCGACACAGCTGGCGCAGGTCATGCCCTCGATGGGCAGGCTGATGGTGGCGGGGCTTGCGGGGGCTGCAATGGCGCGGGGCGTGCTCATGATCGGATTCCCGGGGTTCCTTCTGGATGTGGACAGGCTAAACCTTGCCATCGTGGGAAGGTCAAATCCAGCCGCCACGTCCAGCCGGTAGCGCCGGGCCAGGCCCGGCGTACCGCCCGCAATCCGCCTCAGAAGGTGAACACGTACTCCAGCGCGAACTCGCGGCCCACCGCGCCGAGCAGGCGGGTCGGGGCGAAGTCATAGTCCAGCTTGTACGGATCCTTGTGGTTCCAGCTGGCCGAATTGAACACGTTGTTGACGTAGACGTTGACCTTGGCGCGTTCGGTCACCTGGTAGCCCATGTTGAAGTTCCAGGTGATGAACGGCCCGACCCGCCCGTAGTAGCGCGTGGTCTGCTGGCCGGCGTTCGGGTTCGGGTTGGGCGAGCCATCCGGACGTGTTGCCGGTTCCAGGCAGTTCAGCGACGGGCTGTCGCTGGGCACATAGCCATCAGCGAACGGCAGACAGCCACCCGGGTTGTTCAGGCGATCGGTGCCCCAGTGGTAGCGCACGCCCGGCACCGAACCGATGCGGTCGGCATAGACATTGGCGTTCCAGTTGCCGCGCTGCCAGGCCAGGCTCGCGCGCAGCTTGCTGCGCAGGTCGCGGTCACGACGCTCCGGGTTCGGGTCGTTGGCGTAGCGCTGTTCCTTGGTCGAGATCTGGTTGGTGTAGTTCAGGCCCAGCTGGAAGCTGCCCCACTGCGCGGTTTCCAGGCGATAGCGCGCGGTCAGGTCGATACCGCGCACTTCGCGGCTGGCCAGGTTGAACGGCCCGCGCTCGATCGATACCAGACGGCCGTTGCTGTCGCGGTTCACGCGGGCCAGGATGCCGGCGCAGTATTCGCCACCGGCCGGATTGGCCCATGGTGTACCGTCGATGTTCTTGCCGGTCAGGCAGCCGGCTTCGCTGGCCAGCACCTCGTCGGCGCCGACGTCGACGATCATGTCTTCCAGCTTGATCGCCCAGTAGTCGGCACTGACCGACAGATTGGGCATCACATCCCAGACGAAACCGACCGTCCACGAATCGCCGGTTTCCGAACGCAGCAGTGGCGTGCCGCGGCGGTTCACGTCGAAGGTGTACCAGACGTCGGTGTTGCCCACGCCGCAGTTGTTGACCAGGTAAGCGCCACTCTGGATGCAGCGCAGGCGGTCATAGGTCTGCACTTCGGAGCTGCTCGGCTGGCCCAGCAGGTAGTGCATGTCCGGCGCATGGAAACTGGTGGCGTAGGAGCCACGCACCAGCAGCGACTCCACCGGGCGCCATTCCAGGCCGACGTTCCAGGTGGTTTCCTTCTGGCTGCCGATGTCCAGCGCTTCGCCGCTGTTGTCAGCCTTGTAGTTGCCATAGCGGTCATAGCGCGCGGCCGCAGTGGCGGTTACGCTCTCCAGCAGCGGGATCTTGAACTCGACGCCGGCCGAATAGCGGGTGCGCTCGCCGCCGCCGCGATCGACGTTCTGCAGGTCGAAGTCGATACCTGCACGCGGATCGGGGCTGAGGTGATAGCCCTGCTGCGCGACTTCGGCCACTGCCGCGAACGAAATCGGACCCGCCCACCCTTGGAACAGCTCGCCGGTGATGTCCGCCGAAGCCTGGTTGACCCACGATGATGCGCGGTTCCTCGCCACCGTGCCCATCTGCCAGTACTGGTCCGGCGTCAGCGGATTCCACCAGCGCGATTCGTTCAGTGCGTAGATCGCCTCGCCATCGGCGGTGGTGCCCAGCTTCGGACCCAGGAAGTAGTCATACGACTTCTGCTTGTCGACCACGTTCTGCCGTTCTTCAACGCGGTAGTAGGAACGCCCCACTGTGGTGCTCCAGTCGAAGCGGTCAGCGAGGCGGCCACGCAGGCCGGCGCTCCAGTCCCAGGACAGTTCGCGGTTGGTGTTGCGCAGCGTATCCAGGCCACCGACTTCATTTGGCGTGAACTGGCGCACGCCCAGGATCGGGCGGTTGCGGTTGGCATCCCAGTAGTAGCCGTTGTCGTCGTCGATCAGCGACACGCTCGGCGGATTGGTGCCCCAGATCGCTTCGGAGCGGTAGACGGCCAGGTTGGTCCAGGCCTGCAGGTCATTGCTGAAGTCGAAGGTGGCATACAGGTTGCCGGACACGTTCTCGGCACCGCCCGTAAGCAGCCAGTTCGCATAGTCCGCACGCATGCCGCACAGGCGGCCGGTGTTGGTGATGGTGTTGGCGGCGTAGTTGTAGACCAATCGATCGGCGGTGTAGTACTCGCCATCGAACTTCTCGCAGGTGCCGGTGGGCGGCGCCAGGCGCTGGCCGGTGGTCGGATCGATCAGCGCCAGGCCGGCGGTGGGACGGAAGCCGACCTTGCGTTGTTCCATGTTCCAGGACGGATACGGTGCATCATCGGCATCGTCCATCTGCGGGCGGTCACGACCGAACAGCGGGTCGCGCTTGGTGTACTGCAGCGCGTAGGTCACGCTCCAGTTGTCGCCGGTCTTGCCGCCGGCCCAGGACAGGTCCCAGGTATCACGGCCGCCTTCGGTGGAGGTGCCGCCGCGTACGCGCACTTCATCGCCGTCGTAGTTGGTTTTCAGGATGACGTTGACCACGCCGGCGATCGCATCCGAACCATAGATGGCCGAGGCGCCACCGGTCAGCACTTCGATGCGCTCCACCGCCGCGGCCGGAATGTTGCCGTAGTTGGAGAAGTTGGTTTCACCGCCATACGGCAGCGGGTAGTCCGCCACGCGACGGCCGTTGACCAGCAACAGCGAGCGGTTCGGGCCCATCCCGCGCAGGTTCAGGCCGCTGGCATTGGGCGTATGCGAGCCCCACTGCGAGGCGGCTTCAACAGTGCCGGTCGCTTCGGTGAGGGTCTTCAGCGCGTCGTACACGCTGACGAAGCCTTCCTTCTGGATCTGCGCGGCGGTGATCACATTGACCGGTGCCGGGCCTTCGACACTGGCGCGCTTGATGCGCGAGCCGGTGACGGTGACCGCATCGAGATCCTTGGTGGACGAGCTTGGGGCTTCCTGCGCATTGGCAGCCAGGGGAAGCAGGGCCAGGACCAAGGCCTGGGACAGCAGGTGACGGCGCTTGCGGACGATCTGAGCCATGGGTGGTTGCTCTTCGAAAGTGTGAACGCATGGACGGGTGGTGGTGCGGCACTACCGGTGATCCGGGCGCCTGGATCGGTTCAGGACCGTCGCAGCACCCTCCCCTGTGGATCGATCCAAACTAAAGCACAGCTGAATCACACCCGGCATGCGGCGACGCAGCAACAGCCCGCGGAATGCCGCTACCGGCCACCGTCATCCCGAACAATCAAAGGGTTGCGAAACATCGCTGAGAGAACGGCTCACACGTCAATGACACGATCGCGACAATCGCGCGCGGAACGGTTTTGTCCGTGATGCCGTGTACGGCCGACAGCGGGTCGTTGTAGATCCGAGCCCGCGCTCGGCTGCTGTTGTTCGCCGCGAAAAGCAGCCGAGCGTGGGCTCGGCTCTACAGAAGAGGCGGGCTACCTTGCGCCGTCCAGCGCCTGCCGCAGCGCGGCCACGGTCGCGGTGGCGGTCTGGCTCCAGTCCGGGTCCAAGCCGCGCAGGGCCGGGTTCTGGAACTGCATGGCCGAGCGGCGCAGGCCTTTTGCGGACGCGTGCAGTTCGGTACAGCCCGCCTGCCGCGCGACGGTTGCGATGTTGCCCGGGGCCAATCCGGCACCTGCCATCACCGTGATACGCCCGGCCGCCTGGGTGACCAGCGCCGCCAGCACATCGACACCGGCCTCGGCGCTGACCTGGCCGCCCGAGGTCAGCACGCGCTGGCAGCCCAGCCCGATCACCTGTTCCAGCGCTGCCGGCAGGCCGCGGGCCGCATCGAAGGCGCGATGGAAGGTCACCTGCAACGGCCCGGCCGCCTGCATCAGTTCACGGCACAACGCCACGTCAACGCCGCCCTGCACATCCAGCGCACCGATCACCACGCCATCGCAGCCCAGCGCGCGGCACTGCGCGATGTCACGCAGCATCAGTTCGGTTTCCAGCGCGTCGTAGTGGAAATCACCCGGGCGCGGGCGCACCAGTACGAACAGCGGAATCGACAGGCGTTCGCGGGCAATCGCGATGGTGGCAAACGACGGCGTGGTGCCACCCTCGACCAGGTTGTCGAACAGCTCGATGCGGTCGGCCCCGCCGGCCTGCGCCGCCAACGCCGAGGCCAGCGAGTTGCTGGCGATCTCCAGGGTCAGCCGCGTGCTCACGCCTGGGTGCTCGTGTAGATCGACGGCGAATCGCGCAGATCATCCTGGCGCTGCGCATCGCACACGGCGTAGACGAAGCCGCGATGCAGCGCGTAGGCGCCCACCTCGCCCTGCTTGTTCATGGCCAGGAAGCACACCTGCAGGGTCTTGCTCGCCTCCGGCCGCTTGCGCATCACACGGTCGATTGCCTCGCGGCAGGCCTGTGCCGGCGAGCGCCCCTGGCGCATCAGCTCAACCACCAGGAATGAAGCGGCGTTGCGGATCATCTCCTCACCCACGCCCGAGGCGGTGGCCGCACCCACTTCGTTGTCGACGTACAGGCCGGCACCGATGATCGGGCTGTCGCCCACGCGTCCGTGCAGTTTCCAGGCCATCCCACTGGTGGTGCAGGCACCGGCCAGATGGCCCTTGGCGTCCAGTGCCAGCATGCCGATGGTGTCGTGGTTGTCGCTGTTGCCGGGAATACCCCGGCGCTCGGCATTGATCTGTGGCTGGTACTTCTCGGTCTTCAGCCACTCGCGCCAGGCCGCTTCGGCCTGCGGCGCCAGCAGGTGCTTGCGCTCGAAACCCTGCTGCACCGCGAACTGCTGCGCGCCCTCGCCCACCAGCAAAACATGCGGGCTGTTTTCCATCACTTTGCGGGCCACCGACACCGGATGCAGGATGTCGACCAGCGCAGCCACCGCACCACAACGGCCATCGCCATCCATGATGCTGGCATCCAGGCTCAGCACGCCATCGCGATCCGGGTTGCCGCAATGACCGACGGTGGGGTTGCACAGCTCACTCTCGGCCCAGCGTGCGCCCGCTTCCACCGCATCCAGCGCGCTGCCGCCCTGCGACAGCACCTTCCATGCGGCCTGGTTGGCCGGCACGCCGAAGTCCCAGGTCGAAACCACCTTGGCCCCACCCTGCGTGCGCGCCTGCACGCCCGGCAAAGCCGCCATGCCTGCGGCCAGTGCGCCGGCCTGCAGGAACTGCCTGCGATCCACCATCTTCCCCTCCCAGTCTGCAATGCACGGCCGGCCCGATGCCGGTCGTGCCGATCAGTCGTGCATGGGCTGTCGTGCGGCGTGCCAGACCGCTGCACCGAGTACGCCCAGCTGGCCGTGCTCCACGCGCCATACCGGCACCTGGCGCAGCACCTCGGTCAGCACGCCCTTGTTGAGGAAGCGCTCACGGAAGCGGCCATCGGCCAGGAAATCCTGCACGTGCGCGGAAATGCCTCCGGCCAGGTACACCGAGCGTGCACCGACGGCGATCGCTGCGTCGCCGGCCAGGCTGCCCAGCCAGGCGCAGAACACCTGCAGCGTCTCCACCGCCAGCGCGTCTTCACCGCTGCGGGCGGCACCGATCAGTGCTTCGGTACTGGTCCACACCGGGGTGACGCCGCGCAGCTCGCACAGGCACGGATACAGGTTCATCAGGCCACTACCGGACAGCACGCGCTCGTTGTCCACGTGCGCCCAGCGCTGCAGCAACTTGCCCAGCACCTGCAGTTCCAGCGCGTTGCCGGCGCCGAGCGCGGCGTGGCCGATCTCGCTGGCCAGCACCGGGCGCCCGCCATCGGCGAAACGCAGCGCGGCGCCCAGGCCGGTGCCCGCGCCCAGCACCAGCGCCGGGAACGCCTGTGCCGGATCGGCGTCGCCGTTCAGTGGCACCAGGGTTTCCGGCTGCAGGTACGGGATAGCCAGCGCCACCGCTTCGAAATCATTGATCAACTGCAGCTCATGCAGCCCGGACTGCGCGCGGGTGGCCGACAGCGAGACCGTCCACGGCAGGTTGGAATTGATCAGTACATCGCCATCGAGCAGGCCGGCGATGGCCACCACCGCGGTCTGCACTGGCTGGCCAAGGCCAGCGGTGAAATCAGCAAGGATCGCCGCCAGGCTGGGATGCTCGGCGCAGGCGTAGATGCGATGGCTGCCCAGCAGCGGCGCCTGGCCGGGTTGGGTTTCAGCCAGCGCAAGGCGGGCGAAGGTGCCACCGACATCGGCGACCACCAGACAGCGCGGAGGACCGCCGCGGGCGGAGTCGGAGGAAACCGGGGACGCTGCTGCGATGGTCACGCTGGCCTGCTTGGATCGATTGAATCGCCCCGATTCTCAGGCATCGGGGCGGCTTTGCCTAGCACGCCGATGATTCAGGTTGGCCTACATGCCTTCCTGTTCGGCCACCTGCACACCATCCACCAGCACGCGCAGGCGCTGCGGGCGGAAGCCGGCGAACACCAGCGGCCGGGTACGCTCGACCAGCACTTCGTGGCCTGCGATGTGGCGCAGCCACGACTGTACCAGCGAGAAGGAGAAGTGCGTGCCCGGATGCAGCGGGTGCTGCACCCAGACCTTCTCGGTGGCGCTCTGCAGCAGCATCGCGCCGGTGAACCAGTGGCGGCTGAGGGTCACCGGCGTGGTGCCGGCCATGAAGCGGATATCCATGCGGGGTCCTTTCGCTGGGGCCGTGATGCGGAGGTCAGGGCTGGGCAGTCTGCAGGCTGTAGCGGGTGGTGGCGGTGAACACCGCACCGTCAGGCTGGGTGGAGCGTACTTCGACCTTGTGGCTGCCCACCGCCAGATCGGTCGGCAGCGCGCCACGCCACAGGTGCGGCGATGCGGTGGCCTCCGGCGAGCGGTCGTAGCCACGCAGGCTGTCAGCCAGATCGTCGGCCACGTTCTCCACCATCAGGCGCGGATCGGGCTGGCTGACCTGCTTCATCGGCTGCCAGGCGCCGCCATCGACGCGGTACTCGACCACGCTGGCATCCTCACCCATGTAGACGTTGGCATAGATGCCCCACGCCGGGTAGGCCCCCTGGCGCAGCACCTTGGGGGCATGCAGACCGATCTGCTCGCTGGCCGGCTTGCCCGCCACCCGGTACTGCAACCAGTAGCTGCCGTTGCCGGCCACGTCGAGCAGCGCATAGCCCTTCGGCGTGCCATCGCTCATGGTGCTGTCCGGCACGCCGGCGGCATTCTTCACCCCGGACCAGAACGCACCGCAGTTGGCCCCCACGTTGTACTCATGCAGCGGCTTGTCGCCATTCCAGCCGTCGGCCTTGCCGTGGTAGACGTGCTGCTGGGTGTGGCTGTGCCCGCTGAGCACCAGCACGTTGCGGAAGTCCTTCAACAGGTCGAACAGGCGCTGACGGTCAGCATGGCGGAAGGTCTCGCGTCCCGGCGCGGCGTCGAACAGCGGGATGTGCATGCCCAGCACCAGCAGGCGGTCCTTGTGCAGGCCCTTCAGGTAGCTGGCAAGGAAGGCGAACTGGTCTTCGCGCAGTCCACCGACATACTTCGGCTTGGCCTTGGGGTCGTACACCACGTCATCGAGGAACACGAAACTGGCGCCACCCTCTTCCACCGCGTAGGTGTCCGGGCCATAGATGTTGCGCCAACTGTCCAGCGAGTGCTCATCGCTGGCGGCATCGAAGTCGAGGTCGTGGTTGCCCGGCACATGGAACCACGGCACGCCAAGTTCGGTGGTGACCTTGTTGATCGCCGGATACAGGGTCAGGTCATCATTGACGATGTCACCCAGAGTGGTGCCCATGCGCGCACTGGTCTGACCGACCAGCGGCGCCACGATCGACTGCTGGTAGTAGCCGATGTCCTTCAGGCTGGCGGTCTGCGAATCGGTGAACACCAGCATCTGGAAACCACGACGGCTGTCATGGCGATCCGACTGCAGGGCGAAATCCCAGTTGCGGGTGACGTCGCTGGTGGCGGCGATACCGCCGTACTTCAGCGCCGGCGAGCCGTTCGGGCGGTAGTGGCGCCAGAACGAGGGCAGGCCATCGGCCGCCTTCGGGAACGAATACGCATCGGGCTTGATTACGAACATGGTCTGGCCATCGCGCACCGGCAGGCTGTAGCTGCCGTCGGCGGCGGTCTTGACGATGGCCTCGCCATTGGAGACCTGCACCCCGGCCAGGCCCGGATCGGTCGCGCCGCGCCCCGGCCGGCCGTCGCGCTCCAGATAGACCTTGCCGGTGACCACGGTGTCCGCGGCCCAGGCCGGCGAGGTCAGCAACAGGCAGCACAGCCACGCGGCAGGCAGTTTCATGGGCGGTCCGGGAAAGAAAGACCGCCTATTGTAGATTCCGTTGATAACATCGCGCACGCGGTAGCGCATGTGCCCTGTAGAGCCGAGCCCGTGCTCGGCTGGCTTGAAGCTCCAGAGCAGCCGAGCATGGGCTCGGCTCTACAAACCCCTTAACGATGGCGCTTTTCCAGCACCGCCCGCGCATCCTCCAGCGACAGCCCGCGCGCGCGCAGCAGCACCAGCAGGTGGTACAGCAGGTCCGAAGTCTCGCCCAGCAGCGCCTCGTCATCCTGCGCCACCGCCGCCAAGGCGGTCTCCACGCCCTCCTCGCCCACCTTCTGCGCGATGCGGCGGATGCCGCCCTCGAACAGGCTGGTGGTGTAGCTGCCCGGTGGCCGCTGCGCCTCGCGCATCGCCACCAGCTGGCCCAGCCCGCCCAGGAAGTCCTTCGGCGCGCCATCGAAGCAGCTCTCCGCACCGGTGTGACAGGTCGGCCCGGCCGGGCGTGCCATCACCAGCAGCGTATCGGCATCGCAGTCCACGCTGATCGACTGCACCACCAGCACGTTGCCGGACTGCTCGCCCTTGGTCCACAGCCGCTGCTTGCTGCGGCTGAAGAACGTCATGTGCCCGATCGCCAGGGTGGCCGCCAATGATTCGGCGCTGACATAGCCCAGCATCAGCACCTGCAGGGTATCGGCATCCTGCACGACAGCGGGCAGCAGTCCGTCACCCTTGCCCCAGTCCAACGCCTGCAATGCGTCCGACGACGGCCTGACTTCAATAGACATCCCGCACCTCGATCTGCTGTCCGCGCAGGTAGCGCTTCAATTCCGGAATGGCGATGGCACCGCTGTGGAACACACTGGCCGCCAGCGCGCCGTCGACGTCGGCCTGGTCGAAGGCTTCGGCAAAGTGCTCCATCGCGCCGGCACCGCCAGAGGCGATCAACGGTACCTGGCACAGTGCCCGCGCCTGTTGCAGTTGCACGACATCGTAGCCACGGCGCACGCCATCGCTGTCCATGCAGTTCAGCACGATCTCACCGGCGCCCCGCCGTTGCGCCTCGACAATCCAGTCCAGGGTGCGCAGTGGCACCGCCTGGGTCTTGTCCGGGTCCCCGCTGAAGCGGCGCACCCGCCACTGTCCATCGGTCTCGCGTACCGAATCGACACCGACCACTACACACTGCACGCCGAACTCGTCGGCCAGTTCAGTGATCAGTTCCGGACGGCCCAACGCCGGCGAGTTGATCGACACCTTGTCGGCACCGGCGAACAGCACGCGACGCGCGGTTTCCACGCTGTCGATGCCACCGGCCACGCAGAACGGAATGTCGATCAGCCGCGCGATGCGCTCGATCCAGGCCACGTCCACTGAACGCGCCTCGGGGCTGGCGCCGATGTCATAGAACACCAGCTCGTCGGCGCCCTGGTCACGGTAGCGCTGCGCCAGCTCGGCGATATCGCCCATGTCGACGTGGTCGCGGAAACGCACGCCCTTGACCACGCGGCCATCGCGCACGTCCAGGCACGGAATGATGCGCCGGCTCAACATGCCAGTGCCTCCGCC
This sequence comes from Stenotrophomonas sp. 22692, assembly GCF_052045015.1. Lineage (NCBI taxonomy): Bacteria > Pseudomonadati > Pseudomonadota > Gammaproteobacteria > Lysobacterales > Lysobacteraceae > Stenotrophomonas > Stenotrophomonas sp. 22692. The sequence continues at coordinate 256,323 of NZ_JBQEMR010000003.1, read as the reverse complement.
AGGTCCATGCGCTGCTCCAGCAGCGCCTTGCCAAGGATCGCGCCACCGCAGCCTGCACGTCGCGCTTCGGCAACGTCGGCCACGTCACGGATGCCGCCGGAAGCCTGCACCGCCACGCCCGGCAGCAGCGCCGACAGGTGCTGGTAGAGGCTGATGTTGGGCCCGGCCAGCATGCCGTCGCGGGCGATGTCGGTGCACAGCAGGTGGCGCATGCCGGCGCGTGCGTAGCGCTGAGCCAGAACGTCCAGGGTCACCCCGGCGTTCTCGGTCCAGCCGTGCACCGGCAGCTGCCACTGGCCCTGTGCATCCTGGCGGGCGTCAAGCGCAATGGTGATGCGTTCGGCGCCGAATTCCTCCAGCCAGCCCACCACCTCATCGGGACGGCGCACGGCCAGCGAGCCGACCACTACGCGACCGGCGCCAGCATCGAGGATGCGCGCCACGTCGTCGCGACCGCGCACGCCACCGCCGGTCTGCACCTGCAGCGGCGTCTGCGCACGGATCGACGCGAGCAGCGGCGCAAGGGTGTAGCCACCGGCACGCGCAGCGTCCAGGTCGACCAGATGCATCCACTGCGCGCCCTGCGCAGCAAAGGCCTGCGCGCGCGGCAGGGCGTCGTCGCCATACGAGGTTTCCTGCGCGTAGTCGCCCTGGCGCAGCCGCACCACGCGGCCATCACGGATATCCAGCGCGGGGTAAACGATGAAACTCATGCAGCCGTGCCCTCGAGGAAGTTGCGCAGCATCAGCGAGCCGGTCTCGCCGGAGCGCTCGGGGTGGAACTGTGCGCCGTAGTAACGCCCCTGCTCCACCACGGCAGTGAACAGGCCACCGTGGTCGCAGGCAGCGACAGTGTGGGTATTGAGTGGTGCCGCATAGCTGTGCACGAAGTAGGCGCTGGCGCGCTCCGGCACACCGCGCAGCAGCAGCGATTCGCGCAGCGGCAGCAGCCGGTTCCAGCCCATGTGCGGCACACGGATGCCGCAGGCCGGCACCAGCTTGCGCACCACGCCGGGAATCAGCCCCAGTGTCTCCACACCCGCTTCCTCGGAGCGTTCGAACAGCAGCTGCATGCCGAGGCAGATACCCATCAGCGGCACCTCCAGTCGCTGCAGCGATTCCACCAGGCCCTGCGCGTGCAGGCGCTGCATGCCGGGACCGGCGGCGCCGACACCGGGCAGGATCACCCGCTGCGCGCCGATCAGGCCGTCCGCATCGCGCACCAGCCGCACCGTCGCACCCAGACGCTCCAATGCATAGCGCACCGAGCCCAGGTTGGCACCGCCGGCATCGATCAGCGCGACGTCGCTCACAACGCCCCCTTGGTGGAAGGCAGCGCGGTGCCCTGCCGGGCCAACGCCGGACGCAGCGCACGCGCCAGCGCCTTGAAGCAGGCCTCGACCTTGTGGTGATCGTTGTCGCCGCGCACCTGCAGGTTGAGGTTCAGGCCACTGGCGTCGCACAGCGAGCGGAAGAAGTGCGGCACCAGCTCGGTTGGCATATCGCCCACGCGCTCACGCTTGAACTCACCTTCGAACACGAAGTACGGCCGGCCGCTGAAATCCAGTGCGGCGCTGGCCAGCGTCTCGTCCATCGGCAGGGTGAAGCCGTAGCGGCCAATGCCGCGCTTGTCGCCCAGCGCCTCGCGCAGCGCCTGGCCCAATGCGAGCCCGGTGTCCTCGATGGTGTGGTGCTCGTCGATGTGCAGGTCACCCTCGGCCTGGATGTCCAGCGCGAAGCCACCATGCTTGCCGATCTGCTCCAGCATGTGGTCGAAGAACGGCAGTCCGGTGGAGATGCGCGCATCGCCGGCACGATCCAGATCGAGTTCTACGCGGATCTTCGTTTCTTTCGTATTGCGCTGGACCACCGCGGTACGCGGCGCGTCGGCCAGCGCGTGGGCAATGCCCGCCCAGTCCCACTCGCCACCAAACTGTTCGGTGCGCAGCTGGAAACCACGGATATTGAGGTTGTCGGCGAACTGCAGGTCGGTGATGCGGTCACCCACCATGCCCGAACGCGCCCAGTCGATGCTGCGGTCCTGCAGGTAGGCGGTCATCAGGCCGATGCCCGGCTTGCGGGTCGGCGCATTGTCCTGCGGCCAGCTGCAATCGATCAGCACGTCACGGAAGGTAATGCCCTGGCTCTCGAAAATCTGCAGCATCAGCTCGTTGGGACCGTCGAAGCTGGCACGTGGGTAGCTGTCGCTGCCCAGGCCATCCTGGTTGGTGACGATCACGAACTGGTAACCGGCATCCCGCAGCTTCAGCAGCGCCGGGATCACCTGCGGCACGAAGCGCAGTTTCTCGTAGGCGTCGATCTGGAAATCGGACGGCTCCTCGATGAGGGTGCCGTCGCGGTCGATGAACAGGATCGGGGTCATGCTGCGGCCCTCCGCGCCGACAGGGCCGCAAGCACGCGGTCATTCTCTTCGGGGCTGCCGATACTGATGCGCAGTGCATCGCCCAGCTGTGGCGCGGCGCGCTGGTCGCGCACCACCACGCCTGCAGCCAGCAGCGTATCGAACGCGGCCTGGGCATCGGCGAAGCGGACCAGCAGGTAGTTGCCGGCCGAGGCATACACCCGGCACACGCCGGGCAGGCCGGCCAGGGCTGCACGCAGGCGCTCGCGCTCGGCGATCACCGTGGTCACGCGCTCGGCGGTGCGTGCCAGCGCGGCCGGCTGCAGTGCCTGAACGGCCAGTTCCGCGCACGGAGTCGGCACGGGGTACGGCGCCTGGCAGCGGCGCAGCACGGCAATCAGCTCGGGGGCGGCGATCAGGGTTCCGATGCGCGCGGCGGCAAGAGCGTGCGCCTTCGACAGCGTGCGCAGCACCGCCAGATTCGGGTTCGCGGCCAGCAGCGTGGTCGCCGACGGACGCTGCGCGTACTCGACATAGGCCTCATCCACCACCACCAGTGCCTGCCCGCGCAGAGCGGCGGCCACCCGCTCGATCTCGGCCAGGCCGATATCGCTGCCGGCCGGGTTGGACGGCGCGCACAGGAAGACCAGCTTGGCGTTGCGCGACTTGGCCGTATCGATCACAGCATCCAGATCCGCACGCAGGCCGTCTTCGGTATCAACCAGCGGCACCTCAAGCAGTGCGGCGCCCTGCAGGCGCGCGCAGACCGCATACATGCCGAACACCGGCGGCGTGACCAGCACGCCATCGCGGCCCGGCACGCACAGCGCGCGCACCAGCAGATCAATGGCTTCGTCACTGCCGCGACCGATCAGCAGCTGCTGTGGCGTCACGCCGTACAGCGCCGCCAGTCCCTCGCGCAATGCCAACGGCTGCGGTTCGGGATAGCGCCGGCTGCTGCCTGCGGCATCAGCGGGATTGGCCCAGGCCGACTCGTTGGCGTTCAACCAGACCTCGCCCTGCACCGCCGCACTGCGCGCCGAGCTGTAGCCGGCGAAGGCCTGCAGATCCGGGCGCACCAGTGCCAGCACGTCATCAGCGGCGGCGCTCATGCGGCGGCCTCCATGCGCAGGGCCACTGCACGCTCATGCGCATCCAGGCCTTCGGCGCTGGCGATGATGCGTGCGCAGCCACCGATTGCCGCCAGTCCTGCAGCGCTGGCACTCTGCACGCTGATCAGGTTCTGGAAGCTGGCGACGCTGACACCGCTGTAGGCACGTGCGGCGCCTGCTGTCGGCAGTACGTGGTTGGTGCCGCTGCAGTAGTCACCCAGTGCTTCCGGCGTGTAATCGCCGAGGAACACCGAGCCGGCCGCCTGCACCTGGTCCAGCCAGTCGCGCGGCTGGCGCAGCGCCAGGATCAGGTGCTCGGGCGCATAGCGGTTGCTGATCGCGAAGGCTTCCTCCAGCGAATCGACCTGGATCAGGCGCGAGGCCGACAGCGCCTGGCGCGCGATCTGCTGGCGCGGCAGCAGGGCCACCTGGCGCTCCACTTCGGCCTCGACCGCCGCCAGCATCGCGGCATCGTCGGTCAGCAGAAGGACCTGCGAATCCGGGCCATGCTCGGCCTGCGACAGCAGATCGGCAGCCACGAACGCCGGATTGGCACCCGCATCGGCGATCACCAGCACTTCCGACGGGCCGGCCGGCATGTCGATGGCGGCGGCGCCGTCCTGTGCGACCTGCTGCTTGGCTTCGGTGACGAAGCTGTTGCCGGGCCCGAACAGCTTGTCGCAGGCCGGGATGGTGGCGGTGCCATAGGCCATCGCGGCAATCGCCTGCGCGCCGCCGAGCTTGAACACGCGCTGCACGCCGGTCAGGCGCGCGGCCACCAGCACCGCCGGATCGGCAGTCCCGTCGGCGCGCGGCGGCGTGCACAGCACCACCTGCGGGCAACCAGCTAGTTGCGCCGGCACGCCCAGCATCAACGCGGTGGACGGCAACGGCGCACTGCCTGCTGGTACGTACAGGCCGACCCGGCCGATCGGCCGCAGCATGCGTTCGCAGACCACGCCCGGTGCGGTCTCCACGGCATAGCCCTTGCCCATGCCAGCCTCATGGAAGCGCGTGATGCGCTCGGCGGCTTCGACCATCGCCTGGCGCAGTTCGGCCGGCACCGCCGCTTCGGCGGCCGCGAACTCGTTCTCGGACACTTCAAAGGAGACCAGCTCGACACCGTCGAAACGTGCGGTGATCGCACGCAGCGCGTCGTCACCCTGTTCGCGCACTTCTGCAATCAGCGTGGCCACCGCGTCGCGGGTCTGCTGCGCCACGGTCTGCACCGGGCGGGTCAATGCCGCGCTACGCGCGGCCTCATCAAGTCGGGACCAGATCAGACGGTTCATGCCAGCGATCGCTCCACGCTCAACACCATCAGGCCCTGCGCGCCAGCGCGCTCCAGTTCTTCCATGCGCTGCCAGCTCAACGGGCCGGGGCACATGGTCTGCAGGCGCAGCGCACCGCCATCGGCCGGCAGCCGCACCAGCGGCTCGGCATCGGCCAGCAGCTGTGCCAGCGCATCCACGCGGTCTTCGCTGGCGCGGAACATCAGCAGCTTGCGGTCCTGGCGCTGCACCACGCCGTCGAGACGGCGCAGCAGCATCGCCCGCAGCGACGCGCGTGCGTCATCCGGCACCCGCACCGCGCCCGCCAGCACCGCCTCGCTGTCGAGCAGGTTGTGCACCGGGGTCAACTGGTTGGCGCGCAGCGTGGCGCCGCTGGAGACCAGGTCGCAGATCAGGTCGGCGGTACCGAGGCGTGGCGCGATCTCCACCGAACCGGACAGCTCGACCACCTGTGCATCCACGCCCTGCTCGGCCAGCCACTGCTTGAGGATGGCCGGGTAGCTGGTGGCGATGCGGGTGCCGGCCAGCTGTGCCGGACCCTGCCACTGCCACTCCTCGGGCACCGCCAGCATCAGCCGGCACTGGCCGAAACCCAGCCCGCGCAGCGCCTGGTAGGCATCCGGCAGGCCGATCTGGCGACGCGCCGCGGCCTGCTCGTCCAGTTCGTTGCGACCGACGATGCCGAGGTCGCAGACGCCGTCCGCGATCAGGCCGGGGATGTCGTCGTCGCGCACCAGCAACAGGTCCACCGGCAGCGACTCGCCGTAGCAGAACAGTTTGTCGCGGCTTTCGCGCCAGCTCAGGCCACAGGCGCTGAGCAGGTTGCGGGCGGGCTCGGCCAGCCGGCCACTCTTCTGGATGGCGATACGCAACCGGTCTCGTGCCGGCGCTGCCTGGGTTGCACTCATGGGGGAGGTCTCGAAGTTCGGAACGGGGCGCGGATCAGCGCGAAGCAAGGCGGTCGATGGCGGCGGCATAGCCTCGATGGCCATGCTCGAGCGTGCGTGCCACCCGTCCGGTGGTGGTCACGCTGACCCCGGTGCGCTCGTGGATCTCACGGTACGGCACACCCTGCTGCAGCAGCGGCACCACCTTCCAGCGGTCGGCCATCGCCTCCAGTTCGGCCGGGGTGCACAGGTCGCGAAGGAAGGCCTCGACCTGCTCAGGCTCGCGCAGGGTGGCAAAGGCCCGGGCCAGGGCTTGCAGGTCGGCCTTCGGGTCTTTGGCGGCAATGTCCGGGCGGGCTTTCACGGGGTCGTTTCCATGCATCAATGTAATAGCGCGTTAGTACATTAGCGCATTCTTGCGCAGTGCGTCAAATCGTGGATTGGGTTGGGGTACGGCAGGGCCGCGCCCTGCTCCCGCAGAGGCAACGTCTACGTCAAAAGAAGGCATCCCAAGGGTTGCCGGGGCGGGTCCGGTCGAGGGGGACGCTGCAAGTACCCCTCCGGGGCCCGGCCCAGCCGCTGGCGGCTGTGCGTTCGGGCGCTTGCGAAGCAGTGCTTCGCAAGCAAAGCGCCCTCACCCATGTAGCTCGGTCGCCGCATCCATGCGGCTCACGCCCCCTCAACCGGACCCACCCCGCCTTCGACAGTTGGCCGCGAGCTGTCGGGACGGCCGGGGCCCGGAAACGAGAACGCCCACCGGGTGGTGGGCGTTCTCGTGGCGTGTTGGCGCGCGGCCAACCGGCCGTTACATCACCTTCGACTGCTCCAGCTCGACCTGCAGGGTGCTGGCCAGCTCGTCGCGGGAGACTTCGAACTGCTGCTCGCGCAGCAGGTCCTTCACCGCCACCACGCCGCGCGCCAGTTCGTCCTCACCGGCCAGCACCACGAAGCGGATGCCGGCCTTGGCGGCGTACTGGAACTGCTTGCCGATCTTCTTCGGTTCCATCTGCACTTCGGTATTGATGCCACCGGCGCGCAGGCGGCGCGCGATGTCCAGCGACTGCGGCATACCCTGCTCGTCCATCAGCGCCACCAGCGCCTGCACGCTGCTGGCTTCGATGCCGTCGATCAGGCCGGCCTCGCGCAGCTGCCAGAACAGGCGCGACAGGCCGATGGAGATGCCCACGCCCGGCAGCTTCGACTTGCTGTAGTGGCTGGCCAGATCTTCGTAGCGGCCGCCCGAGCAGATCGAGCCGATCTGCGGGTGATCGGTCAGCGTGGTCTCGTAGACGGTGCCGGTGTAGTAGTCCAGGCCGCGCGCGATGGAGAAGTTCAGGCAGTACGCGGTTTCCGGCACGCCCAGCGCCTGCACCAGCTGCAGCACTTCGCGTAGTTCAGCAACACCGGCACGCAGGATCTCCGAAGAACCGGCGTCGGCTTCAAGCGTGGCCAGGTGCGCCAGCGCATCGGCATGACCCTGCGAACGCACGGCCACGAATGCCAGGATCTTCTCGACCTGCTCGGCCGGAATCTCGAAGCCCTCGCCCACCAGCGTTTCGCGCACGTAATCGGCACCGCGCTTGTCCAGCTTGTCCACTTCGCGCAGTACCGCCAGCTGGCGCTCGCCTTCGGCCACGCCCAGGCTTTCGAAGAAGCCGCGCATCAGCTTGCGGTTGTTCAGCTGGATGCTGAAGTCACCGATGCGCAGTTCCGAGAACACCGCGTGGATGACCGCCAGCACTTCGGCGTCGTAACGCACGCTCAGGCTGTCCTTGCCGATCACGTCGATGTCGCACTGGTAGAACTCGCGGAAACGGCCGCGCTGGGCACGCTCGCCACGGTACACGCGCTGCATCTGGTAACGGCGGAACGGGAAGGTCAGTTCGTGTTCGTGCTCGGCCACGTAGCGCGCCAGCGGCACGGTCAGGTCGAAGCGCAGCGCCATTTCCGGCAGCGAACGGTCACCCGATTCGGCGGCGTTGGCCAGCGCACCGGTGGACTGCACGAAATACACCTGGCGCTCGGTCTCGCCACCGGACTTGGTCAGCAGCACGTCGGACAGCTCGAACACCGGCGTCTCCACCGGCAGGAACCCGAAGCGCTCGTAGTTGCGGCGGATGACGTCCAGCATGCGCTGGAACGCAATCTGCTCGCGCGGCAGCAGTTCAAGGGTGCCGGGCGGGGTACGGGGCTTGATCACGGGCGGAACTCCTGCTGGAACGGGACGTGGGAGGGGGGCGACATTCTAGCGCCCCCGCCTCGGGCAGGGTCGAACGGCCGCTTGAAGTATCATAAGGCCCTCCCCGCCCGCGATACGCCCCCCCGCAACATGTCACGGCCATCCGGCGCTCCGCCCGCCACCAACGATCCCGCCTCGCCGTCCTGCACCACGCTGGACTGCCTGCACTGCTCGGTTCGCCACCTTGCGGTGTGCTCGGCGCTGTCGCCCGATGAAGTGCAGGCGCTGGAACAGGTCACCGTCTCGCAGCAGGTCAGCATGGGCAGCACGCTGGCCCGCACCGGTGAAGAGCGCGACCATGTCTATACATTGACTGCCGGCGCACTGCGCCTGGTGCGCACCCTGGCCGACGGCCGCCGCCAGATCAACGGCTTCGTGCTGCCCGGCGACTACCTGGGCCTGAGCGGCAGCGACCACCACCGCTACGACATCGAGGCCATCGCCGACAGCCGGGTATGCCGCGTCGCGCTGCCACAGATGAAAGCCCTGCGCAGCCGTTTCCCGCACTTGGAGCGCAAGCTGCTGCAGCGCGCCTGTCAGGAACTGGATGCCGCGCAGGACGCCGCGCTGGCGCTGGCACGCCTGCAGCCGGCCGAGAAGCTGGCCGATTTCCTGCTGCGCCTGGCCGCGCGCGAGGCCAAGCTGGGCGGCGACGGCCTGCGCGTGTCGCTGCCGATGGGCCGTGGCGATATCGCCGACCATCTGGGCCTGACCATGGAAACGGTCAGCCGCACCTTCACCAAGCTGCGCCAGCAGGGGCTGATTGCCCTGCCCCACCTGAACGTGGTGGAGATCCTCGACGAGGATGGGCTGCGCACGCTGGCCGGTGAAGGGTTGATCTGACCGCATCGCGGTTGGTGGGGTTGCCGGCCAGCGGCCGGCACTACCCGTGTTGCGCGAAGGGCATTGTAGAGTCGAGCCATGCTCGACTCATCGCGCCGTGCGCGAACAACAGCCGAGCATGGCTCGGCTCTACATGGGAGCCAACACCTCACGCAACGCCGCGTAATCGGCGGCCAACGGTTCGGCGTGCGCCGGCCGCTGCAACAACGCATCCAATGCAGGCGGCACGGCCACGGGTTCGCCGATCAACGGTTCGACCACAGCCTCGAACTTGGCCGGATGGGCGGTAGCCACCACCGCCCAGTCACCCTTGGCACCACGCGCGCGCAGATCCTGCAGCACCTTCACCGCCGTCGCCGTGTGCGGGCAGAACAGTTCGCCGCGGCTCGCATACGCTGCGGCAATCGTGGCGCGGATGGTCACGTCGTCCACCGCGAACGCACGGAACGCAGCGCGCAGCTCGGCATCATCTCCGTGGTAAAGCCAGCGCAGGCGTTCGAAGTTGCTTGGCGCCCCTACGTCCATTGCATTGGCCACGGTGGCCACACTGGCCTGCGGCTGGTAGTCGCCGCCGCTGAAGTACGCTGGCAGTACCGCATTGGCATTGGTGGCCAGCACGATCTGTCCGATCGGCACACCCAGCGCACGCGCCAGCACCGCAGCCATTGCGTTGCCAAGGTTGCCGGTCGGCACCACCAGGTTGAGCCGGCGACGGGTTTCAGCATGATGGGTCAGTGCCGCATGCGCGTAATAACTCATCTGCGGCAGCAGGCGGCCCAGGCTGATGCTGTTGGCCGAGCTCAGCGGCACCTGTGCCTGTAGTTCGCGGTCAGCCAGCGCCTGCTTGACCATGGCCTGGCAGTCGTCGAAAGCACCGGCCACGCGCAGCGCCTGGATGTTGTCGCCGAAACAACCGAGCTGGTGCGCCTGGCGCGGTGACACGCGGCCATCCGGATACAGCACCACCACGCGCACGCCCGGCTGGCGATGGAACGCCGCCGCCACTGCAGCACCGGTATCGCCAGAGGTGGCGACAACAATGCTCAGGTCGCGGTCCTTGCCGGCCTGCAGCCGCGAAAGTGTTCCGGCCAGGAAACGCGCACCGATATCCTTGAACGCCGCCGTCGGCCCATGGAACAGCTCCAGCACATGGTCGCCGTCGCCGAGTGCACGCAGTGGCACCGGGAAGTCGAACGCCTCGCGGCAGATCGAAGGCAGCGCTGCCTCCAGAGCATCACCTGCGAAGAACGGTGCCAGCAGATCGGCGGCGGTATCGGCCAGCGTTGCGCCGGCCTGCAGCTCACGTGGCGCCGGCAGCACCTGCGGAACATACAGCCCACCATCGGGCGCCAATCCTGCAGCGATCGCCGCACTGAGGCCGACGGCCGGGGACTGGCCGCGGGTCGAAACAAATTGCATGGGTTGGGTATCCAGTAAAGGGGAAGGATTCAGCACAAGCGGGCTCCCGGTGCATCCAGCGGCGACACCCAGGCATCGCTGTCGAAACCGGCGGCGGCGAATGCCGCCTGCACCGGTGCGGCAGCGGCGCGGGCCTGGTCGGCGTCCTCGAACCAGGCGAACACGCTGGGGCCCGCGCCCGAAATGCCCGCGCCCATCGCATGCGCAGACAGCGCCGCATCGCGTGCGGCCTCGAAGCCCGCAATCAGGCCGGCGCGGCGAGGCTCCACCAGCACATCACGCAGTCCTGCGCGGACCAGCGCGGCGTCGCTGCGATGGCAGCCACTGAGTACCAGCGCAAGGTTCGCACTCTGTGCCACGAATTCACCCAGCGCATAGCTGCCCTGCAGCGCCTGGCGTGCGCGGCGTGTTTCCAGTACCGCGTGCGGATGCACCAGCAGGCTGTGCCAGGTAGCCGGTACCGGAATCGGCAGCAGGCGGTCGGCCGTGCACAGTGCAAGCCCGCCCAGCAGCAATGGCCCCACGTTGTCACCGTGACGGCCACCACTGGCCACCGCCTCGCCATCCAGCGCAAATGGATACAGCGCCTCGCGCGTCAGCGGCGCATCCAGCAGTGCATTGGCGGCGACCAGCGCAGCGACGCACGACGCTGCCGAACCGCCCATGCCGGAGCCGAACGGAATGCCCTTGTCGATCTCCACCGCGAATCCGAAGTCCAGGGCCAGCCCTGCGCGAAGCGACATCAGCGCAGCACCTGCGGTGTTACCAGCCGCATCCAGTGGCAGCTCGACCGCACTGCCACGTATCGCATCGATGCGCACCACCGGTTCATCGATGCGGCGCACGCTCACGGTATCGCCAACACCGGCGATGGCATGACCAAGAATGTCGAAACCCACCGCCACGTTGGCCACCGAGGCAGGCGCGAACGCACGTGCGATCACAGGCGCGCTCCTTCGCCGGCGGCCACCCGCAGCAGGTCGGCGAACACACCGGCCGCTGTGACTTCCGGACCGGCCCCCGGCCCCTGTACCACCAACGGATTGTCGCAGTAACGGCGGGTACGGAACTGCACCACGTTGTCGGTCAGCCGCAGGTTGGCGAAGGCGTGATCGGCGGGCAGTTCCTGCAGGCCCACCGAGGCGCCGCCGGCACCCAGCTGCGCCACGTAGCGCAGCACCGCGCCACGCGCCCGCGCGTCCTGCAGGCGCTGAAGCAGGCTGGCATCGGACTCGCCCAGCCGCGCCATGAAGTCATCCACGCTGCCCTCGCGCAGTAGCGCCGGCACCAGGCTTTCCACCTGTACCTGTTCCAGGCTGAGTGCGTGGCCGGCTTCGCGGGCCAGGATCACCAGCTTGCGTGCCACGTCCACGCCGGACAGGTCATCGCGCGGGTCGGGCTCGGTGTAGCCCATCGACCGCGCCTGCGCGACCAGCAAAGAGAACGGCTGGCTGCCGTCGAAACGGTTGAACAGCCAGGCCAGCGTGCCGGAGAAGATGCCCTCGATCGCCAGCACTTCATCACCGGTATCAACCAGGTCACGCAGCGTGGTGATCACCGGCAGGCCTGCACCCACCGTAGCCTCGTAGCGGAAGCGTGCGCCACTTGCCGCCGCCGCGGCGCGGATGCGCTGGTAGCGCGGCAGCGGCCCGGCCCCGGCCTGCTTGTTCGGGGTGACCACATGGATGCCGGCCGCCAGCCAGCCCTCGTAGCGCTCGGCCACCTCGGCGCTGCCGCTGCAGTCGATCACCACCGCATGCGGCAGGTGCGCGGCCAGCAGGTGTTCGGTGAAGCGATCCAGATCGCTGCACTCGCCGGCGCCCTGCAGAGCCTCCCGCCAGTCGGCGTGCAGGCCGTCCACTTCCAACCGCATGCGCGAGCGTGAGGCCAGTGCACGCAGGCGCAGGTCGACATTGGCCTTGGCCAGCAGCTGCGGGCGGGCGGCCAGCAACTGGTCCAGCAGCGCGGCACCGACATTGCCCGGCCCGATCACACCGACCGCGAAGGTCTGCGGCGACAGCCAGAAACCGGCATGCGCCGCGCGCAGCGCACGGGTGGCATCAGCGCTGTTCACCGCCACCGAGATGTTGCGTTCGGACGAGCCCTGTGCGATCGCCAGGATGTTCACCTGCGCACGCCCCAGTGCCTCGAACAGGCGTGCGGCCACACCGGGCTGGCCGGCCATGCCGTCACCGACCGCCGCCAGTACGCTGACGCCCTCACTGACCTGCACGCGCTGCACCTGACCGACCGACAACTCGTGCGCGAACGCGTGCAGCAGCGCCTCGCGGCCACGCGCCGCTTCAGCAGCACGCACCACGCAGCAGATCGAATGCTCCGACGAACCCTGCGAGATCATCACCACCGACACCTGTGCCTGGCGCAGGGCCGCGAACACGCGCTCGGCCGTACCGGGTACACCGATCAGGCCGGTGCCTTCCAGGTTCAGCAGAGCCAGACCGGGGCTCAGGGTCAGGCCCTTCACTGGCCCGCGCGGCGAGCGCTCGGCACTGATGCGCGTACCCGGATGTGCCGGCTGGAACGTGTTGCGGATGAAGATCGGCAGGCCCAGGCGGATCGCCGGCGACATCGTCTGCGGATGCACCACCTTGGCACCGAAGTAGGCCAGTTCGCAGGCTTCGTCGTAGCTCAGCGATTCCAGCTGCACGGCTTCAGGCACCAGCCGCGGGTCGGCCGACAGCACGCCGTCAACATCGGTCCAGATGTGCAGTTCATCGGCGTTGAACAGCGCGGCGAAGATCGCGCCGGAGTAATCGCTGCCGTTGCGGCCGAGGGTGGTGATACGGTCATCGCGATCACGCGCGACGAATCCGGTGGCAACCAGGCGCGATTGCGGGTGCTGCAGACGCCACTTGGCCAGGCGGTCGGCACTGGCTTCCCAGTCGACATCCACGCCCAGTTCACCGTGCCCGACCACCAGCACATCACGCGCATCGAGCACCGCACACTCTTCGCCCAACGCCCGCAGGTGGGTGCCAAGCAGCTGCGCGGAGAACACTTCGCCCAGGCCCTGCACGCGGTCCAGGACCTCGCGCGGCAGTTCACCGATCACCGCCAGCGCGGCCAGCACTTCGGCCAGCTGATCAAAGCGGGCGTCGATCCATTCGACCGTCTCGCCCACCTGCTCGCCCAACAGCGCCACGGCGGCGCCGCGATGGCGCGCTCGCAGCGCATGCCACGCTTCACGCCAGCTTTCATCACCCTTGGCCGCCAGCCGGGCCAGTTCAATCAAGGCGTCGGTGACGCCCTTCATCGCCGAGACGACAGTGACCTGCAGCGATTCGGGACGGGCCAGCAGCAGGCCGGCAACATGGCGGTAACGTTCGGCATCAGCCACCGAGGTGCCACCGAACTTGTGCACGACAGTGGACGGTGCAGCCAGATCGGCCTGGGCAACGGGATGAGCGGGGGCGTGGGAAGACATGCAGACCTCGGCAGGAGGCCCCATCGCATGCAGGTGTCGAGTTTCCCCGCCACCTGTATGGTGCGGGGCCGTGGTTTTCGGGAGTTACACGAAGACGACGGGCCGCACCAGGGCAGTGGTGACGGTGGTGGTGGTAATGGTGGTGGTGGCGACCGGCGCAGTCGAACGGCCCGCGGTGGCGGGGGCGATCAGGCTGGCGTGGGCGGCATCAAGAACCATGGCGTACAGAAAACACTGCGCGCCGGGCGGCTGTCAAGTGCTGCGATGCAAAAAACCATTGCGGCGATCATCGGCCAACGTGCGGGCATTTGGTTGCATCTGAGACAAAGTCGGCATCAGCACGCTTGACGAGCGTATTCAGCCTGCATGTTCGGCGATCGCGCGCGGCGTGCGGTGGGCATGCGCGCACCGCATCACGCCGGCCACCAGGAACACGATGGCCAGCGCCTCCAGCAGCGAGGGCCAGCGCTGCTGCCAGGCGAAGGCATACAGCAACGCAAACAGCGTCTCGAACACGATCATCTGGCCAGTCAGGGTCAGTGGCAGCAGGCGGCTGGCGCGGTTCCAGAATGCGTTGCCGAGGATCGAGGCCACCACTGCCACACCGGCGCTGATCGCCCAGAAACCACTCCACTGCGCCGCCGAATGGCTGCCGGTGTGGCCGATGAAGGCCATCGGCACCAGCAGCAGGGCCAGGCCGCCAGTCGTCACGCCGGTCAGCAGCGACCAGTCATGGCTGGACAGGTCCGGTCGGCGCGCCAGCCAGCGGCTGTTACCGATCGAGTACAACGCCCACGAGAACAGCGCGCCGAACGCGCACAGCAGGCCGATCAGGCGCTGCCGCCACGGGGTTGCCAGGTGCTCGGACATCAGCGCTTCCCAGCCAACCAGTCCCACGCCGAGCACGCACAGGCCCAGCGCCGGCAGCAGCTGCCTCAGCGGCACCGCCCCCTGCTCGCGCACGCCAACCAGGGTGACCACCACCGGAATCAGGCCGACAATCAAGGACGCCGCCGCGCCACCGGCCCACTGCACCGCCGTGGCCAGCAACAGGAAATACACGAGGTTCCCGGCCAGGCTCAGCCACAGCAGGCCGATCCATTCGGCGCGGCCCAGCCGCGGCGCCAGCCGCTTCCATCGCGGCAGCAGCAGGGCTACGGCGATCAGGCCGTAGACCAGATAGCGACCGGCCGACAGTTGCAGGGCGTTGAACGACTGCAGCACGGCGGGCGCGAGGAAAACCACGCCCCACAGTGCGCCGGCGGCAACGCCATTGGCGATGCCCAGGGCCATCGGGTTGTTGCGCATTCGGGTTCTTCGGGGGAGAGAACGGGCCGCGCAGTGTAAGCGCTGGCCGGTGGGCGCTCTTGACCGAGGCTACTGCCTTGTCACCTCTGTAGGGCCGAGCCCATGCTCGGCTGCGATTCGCCCTTGTGCAGATAAGGGCAGCCGAGCGTGGGCTCGGCTCTACAGATCAGCCGGCGCTCCTGCGCCACGCGGCCGGGGTCTGGCCACACTCGCGGCGCAGCGCACGGGTCAGTGCGCTCTGCTCGGAATAGCCTGCGGCCAGCGCGATATCGCTGATCGGCGCCGTGCTGGTGCGCAACCGATGCTTGGCCCAGCGCAACCGGCACGCACTGAGCCAGGCTTGCGGGCTGAGCCCGAACTCCTGCTGGAACAGCGCGTGCAACCGGCTCTCGCTGACCCCGACGAACGCAGCCATGCGCGCCACCGGCCACGCACGCCCGGGGTCGGCCTGCACCGCCGCACACAGGCCCTGCATGCGCGCGCCACTGCCAGCAGGTGCAAATACCTGCAGCAACTGCGGCAGCAGCGCCGGCATCGGCTGCCCTGCCTGCACCTCGGCCAGGCGCCGACGCAATGCCAGCGGCAGATGCAGCCAGCGCTGCCGGCACAGATGCTCCTGCGTGCCGTCATCGAGCACGCCCGGAGGACAGTCAACGATCACGAACCCATTGGGACCGTCAGCCATCTGGTCATGCGCTTCGCCGGCAGCAACGAAAGCTCCCTGCAGCAGGTCCAGCCGACCGCCGCGCCCCTCCATCTCGAACTGCAGCTCACCCTGCAGCGGCAGCACCCACTGCGCGTAGTCATGGCGGTCCAGGCCAGTGGCCTGCCCGTAGTGCCGCAGATGGAAGATGGCGCCCATCCGTGCAGTGTGCGCGTGTAACAACGGCCGTGCAAACCGCTGCTATAGTCGATCCGTCATCCAACGCAGGGAGTGCAGGACATGACCCATCAGCAGGTGTCCCTGGTGCTCGCCACCAGCCTCGGCCTGATGCTCGCAGCTTCGGCCTCCGCACAGGAGCGTACGCCACCGGCTCCGCACTGCATGGACGCTGTCGGCGTACAGGAAGTGGAGCAGGCTTCACCGCGCTCGATCGCACTGCGCGCCGCCTCCGGCCAGGCCTATCGGATCGACTTCAACGAAGATTGCCCCGGCGTCCGCGGTGCCACCTCGTTGAAACTGGAAGCCCCCGCCGGCTGGGCCTGCGGCCGCCCCAGCGAACGCGTCGTGGTCGACGGCCGCCGATGCACCATCAGCGCGGTCACCCCGCTGCAGGATCGTGACTACGCCAGTGTCGCCCGCGACAGCGACCGCCTGCGCACGGCCACCCTGCCCGCCGTGACCATCCGCGAACGCAAGGAGGTACGCCGCAGCTTCGGCGGCTCACCGTCCTACTGCTTTGCCACGCGCAACGTGCGCGCCTGGTCCTCCGACCCGCAGGGCATGCTGGTGGAGACCAATCCGCACCGAAATGGTGGCCATCGCTACTACCGGGTCGAACTCGGCAGCCACTGCCGCCAGCTCGACCGCGCGCCGCAGCTGAGCTTCCACTCGGGCCTGCAGAATGGCTTGATCTGCGGCAATCCTGGCGATCGGATCATGGCTGCCGAGTTCGAGACAGACGATCTGCGCAGTGAGAGCATCGCCCCGCTGCCGCAGTACACCCGCGGCAGCTGCGCGATCCAGGCGGTCTACCCGGCCTCCAGCCAGGCGTCGAACTAACCGTCGACGCCGAGGAAGGTGAACGGTGCGCTGGGCACGAAGTGACCCAGTGCATCGCCAGCGAAGGTATTGCGCTGGTCCGGGCCGAGATCGAGCTTGAGCACCTTGCCGCCGAAATCGACCTTGTTCAGATCGACCCAGAAGGTGTTCGGGGTCAGCGCCGATTCGAAGAAGTACAGCCGCCGCTTGTGGTCAGCCACGGTGCGCCAGCGTGTGGATGAGATGTTCGGCTCGCCCGGCGTGGTGATGCCGTACGGCACCGAGGTGTTGCGGATCACGCTGAACACACTGGCCAGCGCCACCACCGGATCCTCGGCCTTGGGAATGGCGTTGATGTAGAACGAGGCGCGCGCGAAGCGGTCAGCGGAGCGGTTGGTACCCGGCAGCATCACCGTGCCGCCGATCTGCTGCCAGTAACTGTTGAGGGCCAGCTGCTGCTCGAAGATCGGCGAGTTGGTCATCACCTGATAGCGCCGGTCATGGTGTATCACCTGGCGACCGCCGATGTACTCGACGATGGCGCTGTCGCCGCTGGCATCGGACAGTGAAAGATGCAGTGTTGCCTGCCGATCCTCGCCGGGCACCTTGTCGGTGACGATGGAGTACGGCTCACGCTTCAGCGCTGCCACTGCCTCCTCCACCGTAGCGAAGTTGTCCAGCACGTACTGTGCCCACAACGAAATCGCCAGGCCCGGTTTGTTGCCACGCTGCTGTGGATACTCCGACTCGACCAGCCACAGCAGGTTGGCCACCAGGCC
The DNA here is from genome assembly GCF_052045015.1 of Stenotrophomonas sp. 22692. Lineage (NCBI taxonomy): Bacteria > Pseudomonadati > Pseudomonadota > Gammaproteobacteria > Lysobacterales > Lysobacteraceae > Stenotrophomonas > Stenotrophomonas sp. 22692. The sequence goes on along the minus strand of NZ_JBQEMR010000003.1, from coordinate 238,936 downwards.
CTTTTCGTTCATGCCATCGGTGGTCGACACGTCGTAGCCGGTGGCCACCACCGAACCGTAGCGCGCGGTCCAGGCCAACGACTTCGGGCCGGCCTGACCGGTGCGGGCAATGCCGCGCGGCAGTATGTAGAGGTTGGTCGCCACATCGACCTTCCAGTCCATCGAGCGCGCGGTGATCACATCGCCGTTGTCGCCCAGGTACACCGCACGCGTGCAGGCCAGCGCTGGTGCTGCTGCGGCGGCCAATGCGACCGCAAGCAGTGCCTTTTCCTTCCACTTCATCCGTGCCATGTCGTTGCGCTCCTTTCCCCGTGATCCATGGATATGACCCCATGCAGGGTGACACAGCGGTGAAGCCTCAGCGGACTGCGCGATCGTGCAGCCAGAAACCTGCAAGCATCGCCGGCACGAACCACAGCGCCTCGCGCGATCCCACCGCCAGCCCGGCGATGGCAGGGCCCGGGCAATAGCCTGCCCAGCCCCAGCCGATGCCGAACAACGCCGCGCCCAGCACCAGGCACAGATCGACACCGCGCGCAGCGGGCAACTGGAAGCGCGTTGCGCAGGACGGACGCGCGCGCCGCAGCACCCAGCGGTGGCCACCCGCGCTGACCAGCAGTGCAGAGGCCAGCACCCAGGCCAAGGTGGGATCGAAATCGCCGGCGATGTCGAGGAAACCGAGGATGCGGCGCGGATCGGTCATGCCGGCCAACGCCAGGCCTGCGCCGAAAAGCGCGCCTGCCGCACCGGCGGCCACCATCGCGCGGCTCATGCCAAGCCTCCGCCGTGACGGATCAGGAACGTGGTCAGCATCGCGCAGGCCATGAACACCAGCACCGCCAGCAGCGACCGCTTTGAGCCGCGGGCCAGGCCGCAGACCCCGTGACCACTGGTGCAGCCATTGCCCAACCGCGTACCGAAGCCGACCAGCAGGCCGGCACCGACCAGCTGCCACGCCGGCAAGGCATCACGCAGCAGGGCGCGGGGCGCTTGCCCTGGCGCGGCCTGCCACCACATCACCAACCCTGCAGCAGCCAGCAGGCCGAGCAGGAACGCCCAACGCCAACCTCGCTCACCTGGCGCGGCACGCACACTGCCAGCAGCGATGCCACTGATGCCGGCCACCCGGCCCGTGGTTGCCAGCAGCACCACCGCCGCCGCACCGATCAACGCGCCCCCCGCCACCGCGGCCCACGGCAGGGTCATGACCTGCCTCCGCCCATACCGTACATTCGCTTGCCTTTTTATTTAGATTTTTCTAAATTAGCTTTTTCTAAATCCACAGGTCAACCATGGCCCGCCCCCCGCTCGACAGCGCCGCCATGGCCGAGCACGCCTCGCAGGCTGCAGCCCTGCTCAAGAGCCTGGCCCATCCTGCGCGGCTGCGTGTGTTATGCCGCCTGGTCGAAGGTGAGGCGCCGGTGCCGGAACTGCAGGCACTGACCGGACTCAGCGCATCAGCGCTGTCACAGCATCTGGCGGTGCTGCGCGAACTGGACATCGTCGCGACCCGGCGCGAAGCGCAGGCGATCCACTACCGCGTGATTGAAGGGCCCGCACTGGGCTTGCTGCAGGCGCTGCATGCCGCCTACTGCGGCGGCACCTCGCGTTGACGCTCAGCCGGCGTGCAGGACTGGCTGCACGACGTTGTCGAGCAGATCCACCGGCGTCGGCGCGGAACGATCGCCCTGGAGGGCACGGGTAAAACCCGACCAGTCGCTGGATGACAGCTGGCGCAGCAGCGCCTCTTCCACCGGCAACGCGCGCATCGACCAGTACGGAAACTGGCGCTGGCCGAGGCGGCCGCGCGCCAGCTCGATGATGTCGACATGGCTGCCGGCCTGCAGGATGCGCTCATAGACCGAATCGATACCGTCCGGCGGCCCCTCGATGTACTGCAGGAATCGCCCGCCGTCATGCAGCAGCACACCGGTCACGCCCGCCATCTTGTTGAAGCGGGCTGCATCGTCGACCAGCGCCCGCAACCGTTCAGCGGAAAGATCCGGCAGCGCCTGGCTGACATAGGCGATGGCACGCAGTGGCATGGTGCTTCCTTGACAGGATGTACACCCACGGTAGCAGTTGCGGACGAGTCCGTCTCAACACCCGCGGGCGTTTCCTGAAGAATTCAGGTTGCTGCTGCAGGCAGCCCCTCGACGCGCCTTGGCAGCAGGGCTTCGAAGACCACCTGCCCGGCCTCGTTGCGCGCGGCGATACGCCCCCCATGCGCGCGCACGAACTGATCGACGATGTACAGACCCAGCCCCAGGCCCTTGCTCTGGTGGAAGCTGGCCTTGAACGGCTCGAACAACCGCGGCAGCAGCGCGTCGTCGATCCGGCCGGCGTTGCTCACACGCAACAGCACGCTGCGGGGGTCGCGCCCGTCCACCTCCACCCTCGCCTCGCTGCCGTGGGTCAGCGCATTACCGACCAGGTTGGCGGCAACCTGGCCTAGACGGTCCAGATCGCCCTGCAGCCGCGTATCACCGTGCATGTCCAGATGGATCCGGCCTGCCCCATGCGCACTGCCCGCCTCAGCCACCACCGCGCGGGTCACGTCGGCCAGGTCGCAGGCACTGGCCTGCAGGCGCAGGCCACCGCTGCGGATCCGCGAGAAGTCCAGCAACTGCTCGACCATGCGTGCCATGCGCAGGGTGCTGGCCTCCAGGTACTGCAGCGTCTGCTGCGCGCCAGTGTTGTCTTCGGGAAGATCCAGCGCCAGCTTGTCGGCACACAGCAGGATGGCCGACAGCGGCGTGCGCAGGTCGTGGGTCAGTACCGCGGCCATCGTTTCGTTGAGCTTGAGCGCGCGTTCCAGCGCCTCGTTGCGCGCCTTCAGCAGCTGCCGCTGCTGGTACAGCTCGATGAAGACATTGACCTTGCTCAGGATCACCTGTGGCGCCACCGGCTTGTGCAGGAAATCGACCGCGCCGCTCTCGTAGCCCTTGAACACGCGCAGGGGATCATCCGGGGAGGCGGTCAGGAAGATGATCGGCACGTCGCGGCTGCGATGCGAACCGCGCATCAGTTCGGCCAGGGTGAAGCCATCGATCTCCGGCATGTGCACGTCAAGCAGGGCCAATGCCACCTCGTGCTCGAGCAGCAACTCCAGCGCCTGCGCACCCGAGCCGGCCAGCAGCAGGTTGACCCCTTCTCGCTGCAGCAGGGCCTGCATGGCTACCAGGTTCTGCGGCACGTCATCGACGATCAGCAGGTTGACCGGGGTCTGCGGCTGCGCAGGGTCCGGTGGCAACAGGTTCATGCAAACAACTCCTTCAGGCGGCGACACATCAGTTCAAGGGGCAGCACGGCATCGGCGCCGGCATGCTGCAGGGCGGAAGCCGGCATCATCGACGCCTCGGCCTCCTCGGGACATTGCAGCCAGGCACGGCCACCGGCGGCGCGCACCGCAGCCACGCCTTCACTGCCATCGCTGCTGGCACCGGTCAGCAGCAGGGCCAATACCTGCCCGCCGAACACTGCAGCAGCGGAGTCGAACAGTGGATCGATGGCCGGACGGGAAAACAGCACCGGCGCATCCACCGACAACGCCACCGATCCCTCGTCCTCCACCAGCAGGTGGTAATCCGGCGGCGCGAACGTCACCGTGCCCGGCTGCAACGGCTGCTTGTCTTCGGCTTCGCGCACCGGCAACGCGCAGTACGGCGCCAGCACCTCGGCGATGCGGCTGGCACGGTCACGCGGCAGGTGCAGCACGGCCAGTACCGGTACGGGCAGCGTACCCGGCAGTGCACCAAGTACCGCCTGCAAGGCGGCCACGCCACCGGCGGACGCGCCGATCACCAGCACGGCTGGACGCGCCGGCAACGCCATCAGGCCACCTTCCGGTACAGGCGATGCTCGCGCGAACAGACATCGAAGGCGTCATGGTGGCACCCAAACTGCAGCGACTCCTTGCTGCCCAGGCCAAGGAAGCCACGGTGCACCAGCGCTTCGCGGAACAGGCCGACGGCGCGGTCCTGCAGATCGCGGTTGAAATAGATCAGCACGTTGCGGCACGACACCAGGTGCACTTCGGAGAACACGGTATCGGTAGCCAGGCTGTGGTCGGCGAACACCACGTTGCGACGCAGCTGGCGGTCGAACACCGCACCATCGTAGGCGGTGGCGTAGTAGTCGGACAGCGACGCCGTGCCGCCGGCGGCCAGGTAGTTGCGGCTGAACTGGGCCATCCGGTCGATGCCATAGGCGCCCGCCTCGGCGGTGGCCAGCGCGGCCGGATTGATGTCGGTGGCATAGACGATGCTGCGATCAAGCAGGCCCTCTTCGTGCAGCAGGATCGCCAGCGACCACACTTCCTCGCCGGTGCTGCAACCGGCCACCCACAACTTCACCGAGGGATAGGTGCGCAGTACCGGCACCACCTGCTCGCGCAGCTCACGGAAGTACGCAGGGTCACGGAACATCTCCGAGACCTGCACGGTGAAGAACTGCATCGCCTGCGCGAACAGGTCCGGCTCGTGCAGCAGGCGGTGCTGCAGATCGGCCAGCCGCCCGCACTCATAGCGCTGCATGGCCTGGCGGATCCGTCGGCGCAGCGACGACACCGCGTAACTGCGGAAATCGTAGTGGTAGCGCTGGTACAACGCTTCCAGCAGCACCTTCAGCTCCAGGTCGAACAGGGCCTGCTCGTTCATTGCCGCGAGCACCAGACCCGGCACAGCGATACCAGCTTGTCGACGTCGATGGGCTTGGCGATGTAGTCGTTGGCACCGGCCTGCAGGCAGCGCTCACGGTCGTCCGGCATGGCCTTGGCGGTCAGCGCGATGATCGGCAGGTCCTGCAGGTGGCGTTGCGCGCGGATCTCGCGCATTGCGGCCAGCCCATCCTTCTCCGGCATCATGATGTCCATCAGCACCAGGTCGACGTCGCGCTCGGCCAGGCGATCCACCGCTTCCTGGCCGTTGCGCGCGATCTCCAGCGTCACGCCCAGCGGCTCGAGCACGCTGGACAGCGCGAAGATGTTGCGCACGTCGTCCTCGGCCAGCAGCACCGTCCGACCGTCGAGCACAGTATCGCGACGGCGCGCCTCGCGCAGCAGGCGCTGCTGGTCGGTTGGCAGGCTGGCCTCCACGCTGTGCAGGAACAGGGTGACCTCGTCCAGCAGGCGCTCGGGCGAACGTGCGCCCTTGATGATGATGCTCTTGGAATAGCGACGCAGGCGCTGCTCTTCCTCGCGGCTGAGCGCGCGACCGGTGTAGACGATCACCGGCGGGAAACCGACATCGTCGTTGCCGGCCATGTGCTCGAGCAGGTCGTAGCCACTGCCGTCGGGCAGCGACAGGTCCATCACCATGCAGTCGAACGTGACCGTGCTGAGCTGTTCCAGTGCGCCGGCCAAGGTGCCCACCGCGACGATCTGCAGCTGGTCGCGGCCCAGCAACAGTTCCAGGTTGCGGCGCAGCTCGCTGTCGTCCTCGACGATCAGCAGCCGCCGCACGTCGCGTTGGCTGGTCTGTTCCAGCTGCTCGATGGCCGTCACCAGACGCTCGCGCGTGGTCGGCTTGATCGCGAAACCAATCGCGCCCAGCTCGCGCGCCACCTGGCTGCGATCCATCGCCGAGACCACGTGCACCGGGATATGCCGGGTATCGGGGTTGCGCTTCAGGCGCTCCAGTACGCTCAGGCCGGACACGTCCGGCAGGCCGATATCGAGCAGGATGCCGTTCGGGCGCAATTCGCTGGCCAGGGTCAGCGCCTCTTCGGCGGTCCCGGCCACCACGCAGTCAAAGTCCAGTTCATGGGCCAGGGCCACCAGTGCTTCGGCGAACGTGGCGTCGTCCTCAACGGCCAGGATCAAGCGGCCAGCGCGTTGGCGACGACCGCGGTCATCGGCCACGCTGGGCACCGTCGTGGTCGGCGCCACCGCGGCCGCTGCAGGTACCGGCATCGCCGGCACAGTGGCCGTGGCGGGCGCCGCCACGGGCGCCGCAGAGATGTCAGTGGCGTTCGATGCGGGCGCACCCTGCAACGGCAGTTCCAGGATGAAGCAGCTGCCGCGGCCCGGTTCACTGTCGACCTGGATGCTGCCGCCCATGCGCTCGGCCAGATCGCGCGAGATCGACAGCCCCAGGCCGGTGCCACCGTAGCGGCGGCGGGTGCTGCCATCGGCCTGGCGGAACGCCTCGAAGATGACCTGCAACTGCTCGCGAGCAATGCCGATACCGCTGTCGCAGACCTCGAACCGGATGCGGCCCTGGCCGCCCGCACGCACGTGCAGGCTGACCTTTCCATGCTCGGTGAACTTCACCGCATTGGCCAGCAGGTTCTTCAGAATCTGCTGCAGGCGCTGGCTGTCGACCACCAGCTGGCTCGGCGCCAGCGCATCGGCCTCGATCTGCAGGGCCAGGCCCTTCTGCCGCGCCATCGGCTCGAAGGTCTCGCGCAGGCGCTGCAGCACGCTGTCCGTCACCACCACTTCATCGGCCAGCTCGACGTGGCCGGCCTCGATGCGCGACAGGTCCAGGATGTCATTGATCAGCGACAGCAGGTCGTTGTTGGACGACAGGATCGCGCGCGCATACTTCACCTGTTCTTCGGTGAGCGTGCCGTCCTTGTTGTCGGCCAGCAGCTTGGCCAGGATCAGCGAGCTGTTCAGCGGCGTACGCAGTTCATGCGACATGTTGGCCAGGAACTCGGACTTGTAGCGCGAGGTGGCGGCCAGTTCGTTGCTGTTGCGCACCAGCTGGCTCTGCGCGACCAGCAGCGCCTGCTTCTGCGCCTCCAGCTCGTGGGTGCGCTCTTCCAGCTGGACGTTGCTCTGTTCCAGCTCGGCCTGCTGTTCTTCCAGATGGCTCTGCGACTGCAGCAGGCTGCGGCTCTGCTCTTCCAGTTCCTCATTGGCCACGCGCAGCTCTTCCTGCTGGGCCTGCAGCTCCTCGCCCTGGCGCTGGGATTCCTCCAGCAGCACCACCAACTGTGCACGCAGCAGTGATGCGCGCAGCGCCATGCCGATGGTCTCTGCACAGCGCTCCAGCAGCTCGACATCGAGTCGATCCTGTTCGCCGGCGCGGGTGCGTCCCAGTTCAACGATGCCCACGACCGCACCATCGCTGCTGATCGGCGCCAGGATGCGCTCGCGCACCGGCAAGCGCCCCAGGCTGGTCTGCAGCTCAAGCACCGAATCGTCACCCCCGTGCAGGTGGCGGATGCGTTCGTCCCGCGCCACCTGCCCGGCCACGCCCTCCTGCAATGCCAGCGACGCCGGCATGCCGGACGGCAATGCCAGGCCACCGGTCAGCTGCAGTCGCCCCCCTTCCAGGCGGTAGACGGCGGCGACATCCGCCTGTAGCTGGGCCCCCAGGCTGGTTGCCGCGGCCTCGGCGATCTGCTCGGGACCGAGGTCGCCGCGTAGGCTCATCGCCACCGCGTTTTCGGCCTCCTGCAGCCACAACGCCCGCATTGCATCCCGGCGTGCCTGGATCGCGCGGGAAACGATCAGCGCGATCATCAGGAACGCACAGCCGCCGATGCTTCGGTTGACCAGCGAGAACGCCGAATTCGAGCTGGCCGGGGCGATGTTGAACCCGATGACCAGCAGGACGCAGGCGAGCACAGCCACGATGAACGGCGCGCGTGCACTACGCTGGAACACCGTGACGCCCACCGCCAGGAAATAGGCGAGCCAGACGGCATAGCCCAGTGGAACCACCAGCTCCAGGGCGATGGTCGCCCCCAGCAGCACGGCGGAGGTCATCCAGATCCAGCGGTCACGCGTGGTCGCACCAGGACGCATGCAGGTCGGTTCCAGCAAATAAAGGTGGGAGATGGTACCCCGTGTCGTATTCAGCCGCACAGTACGAATGGCACGTGCCATGCCTCTACACACTCTTCACACTGCACTGCCTAGCTTCACGTCCCTCCCAGGGGTAATGCTCATTTCCACGTGGACGCTGCCGCCTCTACGACGTCCGTGCTGACGGACACTTCCCGCCAACTGCGACTGCTGATCGACAGCGTGCGCGACCATGCGCTGTACCTGCTTGATCCTGATGGCATGGTCTGCAGCTGGAACCCGGGCGCGGAGCGCATCAAGGGCTATTCAGCCGATGAAGTGATAGGCACGCACTTTGGCCGTTTCTATCTGGCTGCCGATCGTGAGGCAGGTGAACCGCAGCGCCTGCTCCGCCATGCAGCTCAACATGGCCACGTTGCCAGTGAAGGGTGGCGGGTACGTCGCGATGGCTCCTCGTTCCGTGCCAGCGTGGTCATCGAGCCGGTCGTCGAGGCAGGCGAGCTGCTCGGCTTCGTCAAGATCACCCGCGACATCACCGAGCAGTGGCAGGCACAACGACTGCTGCGCGACGCCCAGCGTGCGCTGCGCAACACCCAGCAGTTCGAAACCGTCGGCCGCCTCAGCCGCGGCCTTTCACACGAATTCAACAACCTGCTGACCACCATCGGCAACGCGCTGGACCTGCTCTCACTGCGTGTAAGCGGTGACGATGCGCGTGCCGCCGAGCTGCTGGATGCTGCACAGGCAGCCACCGACCGCGGCGCGCTGTTGACCCGCCAGTTGCTGGCGTTCAGCACCGGCCAGACGCTGATCCGCGAGCCACTGGACATCAATGCCCTGGTACTGCAAGGGCTGCCGGACCTGCAACGCGCCTGCCCGCCCACGGTGACGCTGGATGCCCATCTCACCCCCGGCCTGCCGCAGGTGAGCACCGATGCGATGCAGCTGCAGACCGCCCTGGCAAACCTGGTGGCCAATGCCGTGGAGGCCACCGCCGATGGCGGCCGCATCCTGATCGGCACCGCACTGGAACATCGCCTCGACCCGGATGCGGACACCACGCTGCAACGCGGCTATGTCACCCTCAGCGTCTGCGACGAAGGCCACGGCATGGCCGCCGACATCGCCGAGCGGGCCAGCGAGCCCTTCTTCACCACCAAGGACATCGGCAAGGGCAGCGGCCTGGGCCTGAGCCAGGTGTTCGGATTCACTACCCAGAGCGGCGGCTTCGTCGATGTGTCCACCACCCCCGGTGTCGGCACCACGGTCAGCCTGCTACTCCCCGCAACAGAGGATGCAACCGATGACCGATGAACCGATCCGCGTACTGATGGTGGAGGACCAGACCGATCTGCGTGAGATGATCGGGCTGGCGCTGCGCGACCTTGGCATCGATGTGGCCACGACCGCCGACGCGCATGAGGCCGCCGCCCTGCTGAAGGGCGAAGCACGTTTCGACGTGGTGTTCAGCGACGTCAGCATGCCCAACGGCATGTCCGGCATCGAGCTGAGCGAGCATGTGGCGCGCGAGCAACCGCAGGCTCGGATGATCCTGTCGTCCGGTTATGCGCGCTCGCAGCTGCCGCCGCTGCCGGAACAGGTGGAGTTCCTGCCCAAGCCGTATCGGCTGCGCCAGCTGGTGCAGCTGCTGAAGCAGGCGTAAGCCACGGCGCCCCGGCCGCAAGCCCCTGCGGTCAATCCTTCATCGCCCCCCGCTGGAACGACGCGAGCAGCGTGGAGGCCGCCGCGGCCGGCGCCAGCCGACCACGTGCGAGTGACCAGGTGATGCCGTAGAAACACGTCCAGTAGAAGTCCGCGAGCCACACTGCGGTGAAACCGACGTTGAACTCTCCGGCCGCCTGACCACGCAGGAAAAAGGCCTCGAAGCGCTCGCCGATCGGCGCCCAGCGCTCCGGCAGCAGATGCAGGTCGCCCTGGCGCTGCTGCTCTTCCATCATCCGCGCGAACAGCAGCGTCACCAGTTCCCAGTCCGCCAGCAGCGTGGCGGTGACCTGCTCCAGCACGTGGCGTGCATCACCGCCCTCGTCGAACCAGACCGCCGCCGCTTCCAGACGCTCGAAGCCTGCGGCGAACAGTGCTTCGTCTATCGCTTCACGTGTCGGTGCAAACCGATACAGCGTGGCCCGGCTGATGCCTGCCCCCTGCGCCAGTTCGCTGAGCGTGCAACGCGGATGGCTGACCAGGGTGGCTGCCAGGGCGTGGTGCAGGTCGCGGCGGGTGCGTGCTGCGGCAGGTCGCATGAAAGCGCTGAGGTGTGGGTTCACCCTCACGCTAGCATGAATCATCAATTAATAAACTGAATCACGGATGATTCATCCGAATCACCAATGCGCTAAAACGGGTGTGCGTCCGGTGCACCCGGGTCGGTGCGCGACAGGGAACGCGTCACAGGCATCGAAGGAGACAACGCCATGCTGCATCCACTACGCGATATCGCTGTACTGTTCGACGCCAGCGACACCGGGAACCGCGTTCTCAACATCGCCGCCCATCTGGCGCAGGCGCAGCAGGCGCATCTGGTCGCAGTCTCCACCGCCCAGCATCCCACCGACATCGCCAACGGCTTCGCGCGCGGCGCCGGCATCGCCGCCGCGCTCGACCATGAGGCGCGCGCGGATGCCGCCTGCACCGCACAGCTGATGCAGAACCTGCGTGCCGTGTCCGAGCCGCTGCAGATCAGCACCGAACTGCGCATCGTCTCGGACTATCTGGGCGGCGCCGACCTGGCCCTGCAGTCGCTGTACTGCGACCTGATCATCGCCGGCTATCCGCGCACGCCCGGCGCCCCTTCTGGCTGGCACCCGCTGGGCACGCTGCGCCAGACCGGCGTGCCGATGCTGTTGGTGCCGCCGCATTGGCAAGGCGATCAGGTAGGCCATCGCATTGTGGTGGCCTGGAATGCCAGCAAGCAGGCACGTCGCGCGGTGGCCGATGCGCTGCCCCTGCTCGCACGTGCACAAGCGGTGCACCTGCTGATGGTCGACACGCCCAAGGCCGAGGCCACACCCGGCGCAGAGATGGCCCAGCATCTATCGCGGCATGGCGTTGAAGTGGAGATCCAGACGATCAGTTCGAGCCAGGGCGGCGTTGCCGCAACCATCCGCCAGCACGTACTCGATGCCGACGCAGACCTGCTGGTGCTGGGCCCTTACAGCCGCAGCCGGGTGGTCGAGCGCGTGCTCGGCGGAGTCACCGAGGATCTGCTCGCCGAAGTACCGGCGCCGCTGTTCGTATCACATTAGTGCCACCCTGCCCCGCCCGGCGGTAGCCAGTCAGCGATTGACCGGTATGCCGCCGGAAGTAGCGACACAGGTAGGACGCATCCTCGAAACACAGGCGCTCGGCGATGCGACCGATCGGCAATTCGCTGTAGGTGAGCAGTGCATTGATCTCCAGCACCACCTGACGGTCGATCAATGCCTTCGGCGTCTCGTCGAAGCACTCGCGGGTCAGCTGCGAAAGATAGAACGGGGTGATGCACAGCGCCTCGGCGTAGGACTGCACGTCACGTTGGCGCGTGCTGCGCTGCCCGACCAGCTCCCAGAAGCTCCAGGCCAGGCGCTCGCGTCGGCTGACCTGCGCGGGCGCCCGCTTCTGCTTCGGCAGCAACGTGGCCATCTTCAGGAAGAAACTCTGCAGGAGATTGCGCAGCATCACGTGGCGATGCCGTCCACCGTTGTGCTGCGCGTCCATCATCAGCTGCAACCATCCCTGCAGCAACGGCACATCCAACGGTGACGGCCGGCAGTGCGGCTGTTCGTGCAGGAACTGGAACAGCGCATTGGGCAACACATAGGCCACCTCCGATGCCAGCGCTTTGGGCATCAGGCAGACCATCGCCAGGAAGCCGCGCGAGCGATGCCGCAGCAGCGCCAGCGTGTCCTCTGCCAGCACCAGCACATCATGACGCTGCACCGCTACTTCGCGGAAATTCAGTGCAAAGCGCGCGCACCCCGAGACGCATACCAGTACCACCAGATAGGCGTGACCGAACGACAACGGGACGCCCTGTCCTTCGGCCAGCGTACTGACCTCCAGCCGCATGGATTCGTCCTGGTCCAGAAGCTGGGGTACGCGGTCCATGGGCCGATCCGGCGGTATTCCGGGCCCCAGCATACCCGGGCTCGACCATCAGTTGTGAAAAGTACCGAAACCATCAAGGTCCCGTTCTGGGCCGGTCGCGCCTGGCGACCTAGCCTGTGCACTCTCTTTGTCTCCTTGGAATCGACATGCAGCTGCACACCTAACGCTTGATCCTTCGCCCCTGGCGAGACACCGACGCCGCCGATCTGTACGAGTACGCCCGCGACCCGCGCGTGGGTCCGATCGCCGGTTGGCCGGTGCACACCAGTGTCGAGGAAAGTACCGAAATCATCCGCACCGTCTTCAACCAGCCAGAGGTCTACGCACTGCAGAACCGCGAAGACGGCCGCGCCATCGGCTGTGTCGGCATCCTGATCGGCGCTGACAGCAACTTCGAGATCAGCGACCGCGAAGGCGAGATCGCCTACTGGATCGGCGTACCGTACTGGGGCCGTGGGCTGGTCCCCGAGGCGGTGCGCGAAGTGATGCGGCATGCATTCCTGCAGCTGGAGCTGGAAGCGCTGTGGTGCGGCTACTTCGCTGACAACCTGCAATCGCTCACCGCGCAGAGCAAATGCGGTTTCCAGCATCACCATACCGAAGTGAACAAGTTCAACAGCTTCCTTGGCGACTACCGTACCGAGCACATCAGCCGCATCACCCGGGAGCAATGGTGTGCCCTGCAGGCCGCCACACCGGTTTGAGCCGGATTCAGCCCGACGTGCGCTGCATGAACAGAAGTTCCGGCGTTGAGGACGCTTCAACCTGCTGGAAACCGAGATCGCGGTACAGGGCCACGGCGGCCGTGTTGTCAAGATAGACGCGCAGAGTGAGGCGTTGGATACCGCTTTCGCGCAGCGCCTGTGCACTCAAGGACTGAACGAGCAGCCGGCCAAGGCCGCGCCCGCGTGCCAGTGGGGAAACAATGATGCGGCCCAGGTGCGCGGTGCCGGCGCCAGTCATCCAGTACTGGCCGAAGCCTACACAAACACCCTGCTCGTCCAGCAGCGCCCAGCCCGGGCGCACCTCGAGCTCAAGCACCTGCGCGAACCGCTGCGGCGGTAGTGGAAACGGCACACCCTGGCCTGCCCAGCGCTGGGTGGCCCCGGCGGATTCGGGCCAGCTGGCGACGGTGGCGTAGTTCGAAGGCTGGACGGGGCGAAGGTTCGGTTCCATGACATTCATGGTGCGCCATTTGCACCGGATAGACACGCTTCATGGCCGCACTTGAGTTTTGTCATAGGACAATAAACAATTCCAGACGTCCAGTCGTCACGCCCCAGGCGCGGTGGCACCCAACCCATCCCAGTTCCGGGAGATCCCATGTTCAATGGCCTCAGCGCGTTTCCCCTGACCCCGCTCTCTGAAGCCGGCATCGACTTTCGGGCATTTGCGCACCTGATCGAGCGCCTGGCTGATTCCGGTGTTGATTTAATGGGCGTCCTGGGCTCTACGGGTAGCTACGCCTATCTTGAAAAGCCCGAGCGCAAGCGGGTGCTGCGCGAAGCACTCGCGCATGCCGGGGGCGTACCGGTGATCGCCGGAATCGGTGCACTGCGCACCCGCGATGTGCTGGCACTGGCGCTGGATGCGGAGGATGCAGGTGCTGCAGGCCTGCTGCTCGCCCCCGTGTCTTACCAACCCCTGAAGGATCATGAGGTGCAAGCGCTGTTCGAAACAGTATGCGCAGCGGTGCGCACGCCGATCTGCGTCTACGACAATCCGGGCACCACGCATTTCCGCTTCACCGATGCGTTGCATGGCCGCATCGCCGCATTGCCCAACATCGCTTCGATCAAGATCCCGCGCCTCGCAGATGATCCGGCTGAGGCGGCCGCGCGCGTTGCTGCACTCCGCGCGTGCGTTCCCGCGCATGTGGCGCTGGGCGTCAGTGGTGACGCGTCGGCCGTACGTGGACTGCTGGCGGGGTGCGATGGCTGGTATTCGATAACTGCCGGACTGTTCCCCGAGGTTGCGCTGCAGATCGTGCGGGCCGTGGGTAACAGCGATGCCGAAGGTGCCATTGCCCTCTCTGCACGACTGGCGCCGCTGTGGTCGTTGTATGACCGCTTTGGCGGGATTCGCGTCATGGCCTGCGCGGCGGCGCTGCTGGGGTTGTGCGGCGAGGACTGCCTGCCACTGCCGTTGCAGGGGCTGCGGGGCGGCGAGCGCGAGGAGGTGGCGGCGGTGCTGGGTGGGCTGGGGCTGCTGTAGAAGCCCGGCGAGCGGTTGCCGTGCAGTGTGGCGGGTGGTGACCCCGGCCCGATTCGAACGGGCGACCTTCCCCTTAGGAGGGGGATTTCGTCGCCCGATCAATCAACGACTTACGAAGTGCATGGGACCGGCATGGGTCCATTTGCGCTCAAACACCCCTGCGCATCTGCTCCAGCCCTGCCCTCACCCACGCTTTGCTGCGGACGTCCCTCGCTCGGGGCTTGGTCTCAGCCGGCGGCTTGCGCAGTTCGAGCGCCGCCTTGATCCGCTCGACCTCCTTCGCTCCGGCCTCGGCCAGGCGCCGGGCCTGTTGCCGCTGCTCGCGGGTTGGCGGCAGACCGGGCAGTGGTGGGGGCAACTGGATCGGCGTGCTATCGGTCAGTCGGGCGACTGCCTCACGCAGCGGCAGCTCGGGATACAGCCTGGCCGCACACCAGCGCTCGGCGTACCGCTTCGCCTGCCGGACATTGGCCGCGCGCACTTCCTTCACCTGCCACATCTTCTGGCCTTCCATCCATAGCCGGACCCCTGGACCGCCGTCGGGCGTGACGCTGGCCGTCTCGCGGCCGTTGTACCAGAGCGCCCAGCGCTCACCGGTCTGGACCCAGCCAGCGGGGATCGGGGCGGTGCGGAAACCTTGGTAGCCGTGCGAGGGAAGCATGGCCGGAAGGATACGACCGGCCGTCGCAGATCCTGCGAACGCGGCGGCGACCTGTCTGAATCGTTCTGTCGCTAGAACGTCGATTCACATCGTCACCTCGCCAATTCCGTTGCTATCCATCCGTGATGTAGGCTTCAGCTGCCTTGGGGAACGGAGCTACGTGATGAGGATGGAGACGAGAGGACCCGAGCGAGGGATCTGCAACATATGTGGCGAAATGGGGAAGCTCACCGAAGATCACATTCCACCGAAAGGTGTGCCTCGAGTCGGGCAGGTGTATCTATCCAATCTCGTCGAATCCCTGGGTGCAGAGAAGGCAGGCAAAGGGTCTCGCCTGTTTCAGAACGGGGTCAAGTATCGTTCGATCTGTAGGGTCTGCAATGGAGACCTGCTCGGGGCTGCCTATGATCCCCACCTCATCAGCTTTTGTAGGGCCGTGGAGACTGCATTCCGTGAGCGCCTGTATCTACCCCAAGATTTTGAGGTGAAACAGAATCGCCTCTTCCGCTCCGTAATAGGCCATCTCCTCGCTCATGGAGTTGGCCTTCATCGCACGGGTCCGTTTCCTTCTTCAAAGACGGACTACTTCCTCGACCCGAAAATGTCCTTTCCAAGCAATTTGAGGCTTTACTGCTGGGTGTATCCGTACCAGCGACAGGTCATTTCTCGGTGGATGGCGAGCATCTTCGATACTCGATATTCCGGAGAGTCGTTCATTTTCTCAATTGCAAAGTTTTTCCCGGTCGCGTGGCTCTGCTCCAGCGCAGATCTGCCACCTTACATTCAGCCTGGCGTCGTTCGCGTCGACTCATTGGCAACGGGCGATGTTGATGACACGGCGGTGATCACACTAAGTCCCAGCAGCGTCCCTCGACCCACATGGCCGGAGGCTCCCGGGGATAACGGAGCGGTTTTCTTGAACAGACGGGGCACCGTGGCAACCCCGCGACGCGGGAACTGGTAGTCCCAACAATCACGCGGCAGCTGCATCCCCCTAGATATCTTCAGCGCATGTGCGGCCGATTCGTCCAGCTCCCAGTGATCGACTTTGGCCAGCCGGGGCTGGCTGACCTTGCCCCTGGCCTGGCCGAGATCCAGCCCAGCTACAACCTCGCGCCGACACAGCGCGCCTCGGTGATCCTGGACCGCGGCGAAGGCCGGCGGGTCACCCGGCTGGCGTGGGGCCTGTTGCCGTTCTGGGCCAAGGCCAAGGGCCTGCAGGGATCGACCATCAACGCCCGGATCGAGACGGTGGCAACGAAGCCGGCCTTCCGGTCGGCGTTCAAGAAGCGCCGCTGCGTCATTCCGATGGCCGGCTACTACGAGTGGTCGGTCAGCCCCGAGGACGGCAAGAAGGACCCGTGGTTCATCCACGCGGCCGGGCCGCTGCTCGCCGCCGGCCTGTGGGAGGACACCAGCCCCCTGCTGCCCGACGGCAACCTGGGCAGCTTCACCATCATCACCGGGGACAGCAGCGGTGTGTCGGCCGACATCCACGACCGCATGCCGGTGTGGCTGCAGGCCGATCAGCTCGATGACTGGATGGCGGCCAGCGCCGACGATGCCATGGCCATGCTGCTGGCCAGCGAACCACCGGCGATGGAGGCCTACCGGGTCAGCCGCGCGGTCAATACGCCGCGGAACAACCGCGAGGACCTGCTGCTACAGGTCGAGTGAGAGAGGGCCGAGCCAGGCTCGACCCTCCCTGCGCCTTACTTGAACAGCCCTGTGCGGCTGAAGTAGATGATCGGGCTGTTATCGCTGTCGGAGCCGATGAAGCATCCAGCCGAAGGGGACCACACGATGCCCTCCGGGGTGGGCATAAGCGTGCCTGCCAACGGAGCGGGAATGTCAGTGGCCTGGAAGGTGGCGCCGTTGTCGCGGCTGATGAACTGCCTGGCACTGACCACGCCTGGGCCGGACATGTAGGGTTGGATCACCAGCAGTCGCAGCGTTTCGTCGTAGGCGACGAACCCGGGTTGATTGTATCCGGCAGGAATTCCGGGGAGGTCAGTCGGGCGGATGGGCCTTTCAAACGTGAGCCCACCATCGCGAGAAATGACGTAGCCGCTGATACTGGTAGTTGAATCAGTGCCGGACACCCAGATTTCTCCGTTCGGCAAGCTGGCTACACCATGCCGGGAGTTGATGTTCACACCTGCCGGGGGCGTGTAGTAGGCCCACGCTGTAGCGGTGGGGTCGGCCGTGCATACAGCGTATCCCACTGAACCACCGGTCGCCGCGTGCGGAAGACACACGGCCCGATCAAACTTGGCGCTGTAGGCGACGTTGTAATAGTTCCCGGTATTGCTCTTGTTGGCCGGCGCGGCTCCACCAGCATTGAGCGTGAGGATTCGGCGGGTATAGGCACCAGCGCCCACCGCGATGAAGATGTTCCACTCGGGGATCCATTTAACGAACTGCCAAGCCGAGTCGTAGGGGGTGTAGCTGCGCCCCCAGGTGAGTCCGCCATCGAGGCTCCGCGCAACGTAGTGACCGCAGGCGACAAGCACCTGGTCACGGTCGTTGTAGGCAAAGGACCGGGTGTAGTACGGCGTCCCCGGATCTGGCGGCTGGACGATCCGCGTCCAGGTCACGCCCTTGTCGTCCGACCACCAGATGTTTCCGTCATGGCCGCCCATCAGCAGGCGCCCAGCCCCGTTGAACTTGATGGCGTAGGGCACGCCGCGCCATTCCATGCTGCCGCGAGTGCGGGCCTGCCATGCACCATCCCACAGGACGACGCTCACCGTGCCCTTCCACAGGTAACTCCGGCCGCGCGAGTCGCTGACCAGTAGCGACAGGCTCAGCAGCTTCTCGTAGTTGATGCCAGCCGACGGGACCGTGTGGTCCCACTCGAAGGTGTCGACAAAGAGAATCTTGTTCTGCCGGTGACGGATGCCGTTGCCGGCAACGTTGATCGTCGCCGCACCCGCCGGCGCCACGCCGGTAACGTTGGAGTCGTAGACCCGGTTCTTGCTGGCGGACATGACCCGGTTGCCCTCGGCCGAGTCGATCACCTCACCGGCAAGGTTTCGGTATTCCAGCATCACCGAGGCACCGGCGTTGCCCGCCGACGATGCGCCCTGGCGCACCTGGCACTTCGCGTGCGTCACCTGCCCGGGCTGAACCGAGTATCGGGCGGTGCTGGAAATACGGGATTCGCCCCAGTTGCCGTAGTAGCCAGCCGCCCACAGGCCGGTCGGCGGGTTCTCGGTGCTGATCTTCCAGCCGGGACCACCGATCCAGCCAGAGTCGCCGGCCTCGAACCCAGGATTGACGATAGGCGCGAGGCCGGACACATAGGCAGGCCAGGCCAGGACGACCTCCTGCGTGGCTTGGTCGACATACAGGCGGTAGCCCTCGGGCAGCTTGTCGCCGTCGATCTGCCGTACCTGGCAGGCGCCGATACCGTTCTTGATCTGCAGGCGGCCCTCGTAGGCGGCCGAAGGCTCGGCGCTGGGAAACAGGCCGGCGACGTACAGCGCCTTCTGCCCCAGCTGCTGGTCCAGGTCCGGGCGGTCAAAGATGCGCGCGGTCATGTCAGCTGGCCCTCTGGCCGACCAGGTACACCCGCAGCCCCTTGGCATTGGCGGTGCCGAGCTGGTCGACGTCGATCGTGATTTCATCGCCCTTGGCCAGGATGTTGCCGCCGGCCTCGTACACGGCGGGGATCGCCGCGGTCTGCGTACTGCGCTCGTTGTTGTCGAAGGTCAGCTTCGTCGACAGGATGCTGGTCCCGTTCCGGTTGACGTCCACGGTGAACACCACGCCGGTGGCCTGGGCGGTGGACAGGGTGGCGTAGATGCCGCCATTGGCGACGGTGTCCAGCATCAGCCCGTAGGGCAGGATCAGACTGTCCTTGCCCACGCCGGTGCCGATGTTGGAGCCGATCAGCACCGATCGGTCGATCAGGGCGAAGCACTGCAGGTCAACGGAAGCGGCCACGCGCAGCAGGTCGCCGGCAGCCACCCACGCGTCAGCATCCGGCGCAATGCAGGTGCCGCTGATGATGCAGCCCTGCGCGCGGGTCTTAGCCTGGAAACTCGGCGGCACGGTGAGCGGTCCGCCGCCCTCGACGGCGAGCGTCACCTGGCCGGCGCCCACCTGCAGCACCGAGAAGAACTGCCCTTCCTTCCAGTCGGCGCTACCGCCGGTGTTCGCCCGCATGGTCAGGGTGATCGGCGTGGCCGAGTTGGCCAGGATCAGGGTGTTGTGCATGTCCCCGGCCAGCGTGGTGTTGCCGGTGACGCTGACAATCCGAGGCGCAACCGTGTAGACCGGCGGTTCACCGATCCACGGCCTGGCGTAGCCGCGCAACGTGGTGAAGCCCTGAACGCCGTCAGCCAGCGGCACCTTGAACCGAATCGCCGGCGGCGCACCATCGACACCCGGCACGATCAGGAATTCCCCTACCCCAGCCGCATCAACCGGCCGGGACACCTTGTAGTTTCCAGCACCGGCAGTGATCTCGACTGCGGTGTCGTAGAACAGCGGGCTCAGCACGTCCGCGCCGGCCAGAGGGAAGTCGGTCACCTCCCCGTCGCCCTCGAACGTCCACAGCCGCGGCGTGATTCCGATCGTGCCGCCACCGCCCTGGATCTGCTCAATCAGCACCAGCGCACTGCGAAGGTTCAGGGCGTCCGCCAAGGCCGTGGCGTCGCCCACGTTGGTGATGCGGCTGCCCTTGGCGTCCCAGACGAACTCGCCCGTAACCGGGTCCTGGACCAGCTGCATGCCGTTGTCCAGCAGCTGCTGCAGCTGCATCACCCGGTAGTCGAAAGCGTCTTCGTGGATCTCCGGCAGGAATGCGCCCTGGTTGGTGATGTCCGTCGGCTGGTCCATCGGGACCGTGCGCAGGATCAGGATGTCGGCATTCAGCGCAGGCGGGACGTTGAAGGTCACCACGCTGGCCGGCTGCCGCAGCCCGGCCACCGTGTACTGCGCCGGCGGCACCAGGTGATAGACCGGGTGCGTGCCGGTGAACACCTGGATGTGGCTCGACAGGAATGCCCTCGGCCCGTTGAACGCGGTGGCGACGCCGTTCCCCACGTAGGTCTTGCGGCGGTCATTTGCGGAAATGGTCATGGGTGCATCGGCTCCAGAAAGAAGAAGCCCGCATCTGCGGGGCTGGGCGTGGTCGATTACTGCTCGTCCTTGGGTCGGCGGTACATGAGGTATGCGGCCGCCTCGGCTGGGTTGTCCGGGGTGTACTGGCCGGTACCGACGTCGTAGAGGTATTCGCCGGTGGTCAGCATCTGATTGCTGGGAATGCCCGTCAGCGGACCGGCGGCGCGCACGCCGGTCTTGATCAGCTTTTCCGCGTCGGGCTCGTCGTCGTCGGCGATCCAGTCGCGCCCCTCCTTCCATGCCGTCTGGCCGAACTTCACCAGCGCCACACCGGCGTCCACGATCGGGTTGGGGCGGCCCATGCTGGGCTTGCCTTCGATCGCAGCATCGATGCCGCCGGCAACATCGCGCAGCAGGGGGATCGTCTGGAACGGGAACAGCAGAGTCTTGCGTGCAAGCCAAGCGCTCCAGTCGTCCCAGCCCTTTTCGTCGTCGTCGCCGCCATCCGGGCCACGCATCATCAGCAGCTCGAACACCGCGTTGGACAGCACGCCGGCCGACAGCCAGGTGCCCAGCGCCCGGGCCGGGGACTGCACACGCCCAAGGTACAGGCCGCGCAGGCCCGATTCCTGCAGGCGGTTGTTCATGATGATCATCGGGCCGATGAACATGCGTACCCACTTGTAGCGCGGGTCACGCTCGGCAGCACTGAGGTCCTTCGGTGCACCGGCCTGCTGGGTGGTGCGGATCGACTTGTCGGCCAGGCGCACGGCCTCGTCGACGCTGACGCCCTGAGCCTGGGCCTGCTGATAGCGGCCCAGCCAGATGGCACGCTCGGCCAGCGGCACAGTCCAGCGGTGGACCTCCATGGCCATCTTCATGGCCGCCGCGCGGATGCCGCGCTTTCCCGACAGTTTGCCCAGCACGACCTGGTAGGACGAATCCAGCGAGTTGGCGCGCTCTTCCATAAAGGGCGACAGCGAGTGGATCATCTCCGTCATCTTGCCCGGGCTGCGGTAGTAGGCCGCATAGCCGGTGGCCAAGTATTTCGGGTCGACGCGCGCCGCCGCCTGGATCGGCGCCACCACGGTGTTGGCGAACACCAGCGGCAGGCGGAAGCCGAGGGCGGCCACGGCGGTGTTGGTCAGCACGGCGTCGCCGATCTTCTCGGCCATGCTGGATCCCGGCTCCGAAACCGACGCGCCGCGCACCGAGTTCTTCACGCTGCCGTAGAGCGAGTGGTACGCGCCTTCCGACAGCCGCTGCTGGATCAGGTTCTTCAGTTCCTGGTCCTCCAGCACCCGCAGAGCCTGCTTCACGTAGCCGCGGTGGGACACGTCGGTGATCACGTCGTTGAGGTGGCGGGACAGCACGCGGTGGTAGTCCAGCAGCATCGGCGCTGCGTACTCGGTGCGCTCTTTCGTGTGGCCCTTGCTGGTCATGGCGCGGCTGAAAGTGCCCCCCATGATCTGTTCCTCGGCCGCGCGCGCCTGCTTAACGCCGCCGGCACCCGCCCGGGGGTCGTACACCGCCGGGTAGTAGCCGCCGCGCAGGCTGACCATCGAGCCATCGGCCGCGGTGAAGATCAGCGGCATCGGCTCGACCTGCTCGGGTGCAACGCCTGACAGCCGGCGCTGCTGCTCCACGATATCCGGCCACAGGCTGTTCACCGCATCCCAGATGCCCTGCACCATCTGTGCGTCCGCCGGCGTGAGGTGGCTCAGCATTTCCGCGATGTTCTGCGGGGTGAACTGGACCACTTCGGCGTTGTTGCCAATGAAGCCGCCGCGCATCAGCTTGTCGCGGTTGCCGGCGTTGCCCATGTTCAGCGCCACCGCCACGATCGTGTTCTTCGACAGCGACCGGCCCAGGCTCGGCACGTACACCAGGCGGTTTAGGTCCGCCCGTTGCGCCGGCGTCAGCGCCATCATCGTCTGCTCCAGCATGCCGCCGACGCGGTTGCGCAACTCAATCCGCTGCTGCTGCGCTGCCTCGGCCTGGTTCCACAGGAAGTCGTGCCACGGGCCGGTCTCGCCACCGTCCAACCACTCGACCACCGTCTCCGGGCGCAGAACCCAGTCCATCAGGCCGGTGTAGGTCGCGCCCATCTTCTGCATCGCCGTCAGGTCCGCATCGGAGAGCGGCAGCGGCTTGCCTTCCGCGATCGCACCGCGGATTGCGCCGGCAAGCTCAGCCTGTGCGCTCTCCCAGTCCCGCTGGTCCTTGTTGCTTAGCAGCTTGTTCTTCAGCTTGGCCAGACGCGCGATGTTGGTCACCGCGTCGTGCAGGTCGCGGAACTCGGTAATCGGCAGGTCGGCGTAGTTCGTCACGCTTTCCGCTTCGACCCGGGCCAGCAGCGCATCGCTCACCGCGGTCAGGTCGTCGTCGGCCTGGCGGGCTTCCACCCACTGCCGCAGGCTCTGCCGACGCGCGACAGCCCGGCCGGACACGTCGCGGAACTCGTAGGTGTCGGCGATGGTGTCCATCGCTTCCAGGTAGTCGGCGCCGGCCTTGCCCAGGCGCTCGCGGGCCTGCGGGGTCATCTGTCGGCGGATGTAGCCGACCTTCGACTCGACCTCCTGCTGCACCGCGCGGGCCTCAGCGAACAGCACAGCGTTCAGGGCTTGCTGCCGCTTCGCCTGCAGTGCATCGGCGTACTTCCCTGCTGCCGCCGCCTGCGCCGCCGCGCGGGCTGCCTTGCGCTCTGCGACCAGGTACTCGTTCGGGCGAATCTGCCGCGCGGTCTTTTCGGCCAGCACGGCCTGCGCCACTGCCTTCAGCTCGCGTCGATTGGGGCGTGGCTCCTTGGCCAGGTCAGCCAGCACGCCCAGTTCGCGCTCCAGCAGCTGGATCTTCCGGCTGCCGTGGACCGCATCCAGTGCGCGCTGCGGCAGGGTGCCGTCGGTCAACGGCTCGCCGTGCCGGGCCTGCATGCGCGCATCGGCCTCCGCGCTCACGCCCGCCAGGGTATGCCGTACTGTCCACAGTCCCTGCACCAGCTCGTCGGCGGAACTGAAGCCCAGCAGGGTGGCCGCCTCTTCGGGATGGGTGCCACCCTTTCGGGCGTAGACCCGGCCCATCTTGTCGAGCAGGCCGTCGCCGTAGGTAGCCGCCAGCACGGCGCGGTCCAGCTTCAGGCCCTGCAGCTGCTCCGGCACGGGCTCGCCGGCGGCTTCCTTGCGCCCGGTCAGCACGCGGTAGGCGCGCACGATCGGCGTGGCCTCGACCTCCGCCTCTACCTCGCTGCGGATGTTGGCCAGCTCGTCCTTCCACCAGCGCTCCCGGGCGCGCGCATCGGCTTCCTGCAGCTGCGCCATCAGATCGGCCTCGGCCTGCTCCCGTGCCGCAGCAACCTGCGCCTGATATTCGGCGAACTGGCGCTCGGTCATGCCCAGCGCCTGCGCTTCAGCCAGGTCTCGCGCGATCGGCTCGAACCCCACCCGGGCCTGCGCAGCGTCGATTTCCTCCTGGCTGGTCAGCATGCGGTCGAACACACCGCGCACGTCGTCCGTCAGTTCCACATCCAGATTCCGCAGGCTGCGGTAGACGCCGAGGATCCACTGCTTGAACTGGCTGAACACCGACTGCAGCTCCGGCGTGGGCGCTTTGCCCTCGCCCAAGTAGGCCTCGAAACCGCGGGCGAACTGTTCGTGCTGATCGACGCCGATCTGGTCAGCAGACTCGACGCCGAACCACTTCAACAGCGCATCGAGGTCGGACCGCAACTGCGGCGCGGCATCCTCGGCGGTGGCCACGTCTCGGTACACCTCCAAGAAGAAGTGCCCGGATTCGTGCAGGAACGTGGACAGGTCGGCGCCCTTGAACAGGCTGATCTGCATGGCACGGTCGGGCCCGATCTGAATCTGACCACGCGGTGCGGCGCCGCCTTGGAACAGGATGTCGCCGGCCAGCACCTCGCGCGCAGCGGTATCCGGCAGCGCCACGCTCCAGGTCTGCCGCTGCCCCTCGATGGGATCGTCCCGCACGATCTCGCCGCCGGTGCGCTCTGCTTCCGTGCGCGCCTGGTCCAGGGTCAGGAAGTCGCGGGCCTGGCCCTGATCGTCGGCCAGCAGCCACTGGCCTCCGCGCTGCACATAGGCGCTGCCCTCACGCTCGATGGTCTGCTGCCCGCGGCCATCGGTGGTCACCTGCGGCCGGCCGAACAGGCTGCGCAGGGCATCAATTCCACGCTGCATCAGGGTGCGCGGCTGGGCCTCTGCGCCCTCTGGCGACGCCTCGGCTGCATCGATGCCGGCCGCGTAGCGCTCGTACAGCGCCACCGGATCCTGCCCGGTGACCTCGCCCAGCCGGCCGAACATGGCGCCCCACAGCTGCGCCTGGCTCTCGGCCTGCGCCGGCGTGTAGCGCTCGGTGCCAACCAGCTGCGCCATGACCGACTGCTGCACCTGCGCGCGCGCGTTCGCCGCGGCTTGGTCCGGTGCCGGCGCATCCAGCGGCACGCCCAGCTCGCGGGCCATCGCATCGATGTCGAGCGATTCCAGCTCCGCCGGCGACAGACCGTCAGCGGTCGTGCGGGCATTGCGCAGGATCTCGTCTCGGTTCGGCAGCCGCGGCACAGTGGCCATCCACTCGGCCATCGGAATCACGACCTGGCCGGTGGCCAGCTGCTCCGCCAGTGCCGACTCACCGCCGACCATGTCCTGCAGCACCTGCGGCGCGGACTGGAACAGCGTCTGCGCCTGATCAGCGTCCAGGTACACCCGCGCATCTTCGCCTGCAACCTGCGCCGTCAGCGCCTTCATGTCCTCCGGCGAGCGTTCGCCCAGCTTCAGCTCGCCGGCAAGCTCGGTCGCAGCGCGCAGCCGGTCGTTGCTCTGGCCCGACTGCATCACCTGGTCCAGGCGCTCGTTGATCCACCGCACCTGCCCGGACGCGCGCGCAGCACGGTAGTTGGCATGCACCTCGACCGCACCGGTGGGAACCTCGGCCAAGCCCTCCATGATGATGTCGCCCCACTTCAGGCGTTCCTCGGTCAGCAGCTGTGCCGTGGCCTCGCCGGCGGCGCCGCCACCCAACTGGACGCCGGCCTCGGCGCCGGTGCGCAGGATCGCCGAGGACGCGCTGCGTCGGGCGTTGTTGATGAAGTGGCCCGCGACGCCGGCAGTCAGCGCGTCGAACACGCCGATGGCCACCCCGCGCTTCGCTGCTTTCTCGCGTGCCGCTGCCATCTTCTGCGGGTCGCGCAGGAACTGACCCACTGCATAGGCGTCGGTGGGGTCGACCTTCGCGTCCTGCATGGCGTCGGCGATGCTGGCGCCGAACTCGGTCAGGCCCGACCCGGTACCGGCCGATGCGGCAGTCACCACGCGGCTACCACCACCGGTGGCTGCGGTCAGCGCCAGGCCAGGGGCGCCCATACCGATGGACTGGCCCAGGGTGACCGCGATGGCGCCCAGCGTGTCGGTGCCGCCGCCGGCCAGCTCCCGCACAGCACCGCTGAAGCTGCCCGCCTTGTTCGCCCGGTCGAAGGCCTGAAAACCGCGATCGGTGCTGGCGCTGGTCACATCCGCAGCCTGCGCACGGCGCTCCTGATCTGCGCGCAACGCGGCTTCTTCGGCCGAACGGTCGGTGGTCAGGCGCCCGGTCGCCGGATCCATCACCGCAGGGCCATCGGGCAGCAGCGACAGCGCATTGGCCTTGCCACGCTGCCAGCCGCTGACAATGCCGCCGATGACCTGCTCCAGGATGTTCGGCTCGGCAGTCGCACGGGCCTCGCCGGTCACCAGTGAGTTGGCATAAGTCGCCAGCTTCGGGGCTTCGTCGCTGGCCAGCGCCATGCGCCGCGGATCGCTCAGGAAATCGCCCACGTGCGGCGATGCGCGGCCCGCGTCGTCGATCTCCCGCCGCCGGGCGTCCTGCTCGTAGTCGCCCAGGTTCGCCGCCACCACGCCGAATGGCTGGCCAAGCTGGTCCGACAGCTGGTTCGCGCGCGCGGCTTCTTCCGGCTTCTGGCTGGTGCCGGTGTATGCGCTGCGCAGGGTCACCTGCCGGTTGCTTTCGATCTCGTCCGACAGTTCGTCGAAGCCTTCCAGCACGTTGTCGATCACTTCTTGGCTCCTTGGCTCTTGCGGGCGAGGTACTGGGTAACCCAGGCATCGGTAGGGGGACGGCCGTACTTCTCGGCGTATGCGCCCCGCACTGCGTCGCGGTCCGCCTGACTGACCTGCAGGTCAAACTGTGCGGCGCTGCTGTAGAGACCCACCTTCACCTTCGGGTTGTTCTTGAACTTGCCGTCCTTCTCTTGGATCGCGCTGAGACGGCCGGCCTGCAGGTTCTGGGCAAACTGCTTGGCCGTGGCCGACAGCAGCACGTCGGCCTGCTCAGGGGTCGGCTTCTTTCCGGTGGACTGGATGAACGCCGTTTGCGCGTTCTGATAGGCGATCGTGAACTCACCGCGCAGCGCCGCCCTCGGCTCGTTCTTCTTGCTGGCGCCGTCGCCCACAGCATCCCCTTCCGAACCGATGCCCAGCATCTGGAAGCCACGTTCGCGCCGGTCTTTCTCGTTCATCCAATCGGCCCGCTTGGCCGGGTCGGTCACCTTGGTCTGGTCTTCGGCGAAGGCCTTCAGCGTCTTGCCGCTGAGCTTGTCGGCGTACTGGCCCAGCGGCAGCTTGGCGAACTCGGTCGGACGCAGCGCCTGCATACGCTGCAGCTCGTCCACCGTGGCCGGGTCGTCCTGGATCACCGCCCCTTCTGCGGTCAGCTTGCGATAGCGGTTGATCGACTCGGCCAGGCTCGAATCCTGCCCCACCAGCGCCAGTTCGGCCGGAGCCAGCACCTGCGACAGCGGCACGCTCGCGCCGGCGGCGGCCACCTTGTCGTAGATCGACATGGCCGCGGCCTTCTTCGCCTGCTCTAGCCGGTCCTTACGCTGCGCGTAGATGTCGCGCAGGTACCCCTCGGCAGCAGCACGTTGATCCGGCGGCATCGTGCGCGGGATCGCCGCGATCGCATCGGCCAGCGTTGCTGGCGGCCCGCCATACATCCTGGCCTGATCGTTGTGCAGGGATTCGGCGTAGGCCGTAGCCTGCTCGGGGGTCTTGAAAACCCCCAGATGCTTGCCGGTCTTCTCGTACAACGCGATGGCGTCATCGTCAGAGAGCACGCGCCCGTCATCGCTGACCGTCGGGATCAGCACCTCCCCCTTGTCGGTGCCGAACGAGATGGATCGCACCGTGCTGATGCTTCCATCGGTATTGCGCACCACCGGTCGCTTAGCAAGATCGATGTTTCCCGCCTCAACCTGACCCGACGGCGCGGACGGACCATGCTCTGATGCCCACCGCGACGCCCGCCCCATGACCTGGCGCACGTACAGCGCCGTCTTCGGGTTCTGCGCCGAGCGGCCACGGTTCACCACGGCATCGGCGCCGCCCTCACCAGCGAAGTGCGCGGCGATGGCGAACGCTCGTCCGCCCTTGGCCAGGCGTTCCTTGTACTCGCGGGCAGCACGCCGGGCGGATGCCACAGCGTCCTTGCGGTCGATGCCGCCGGCACTGGTGACGCGGTACTGGAACAGGCCGGTGGCCTGGTCGCCATCGTCCAGAACCTCGCGATTCACTGCGTCGGCGCGGAACCCCGATTCCTGCTCGGCAAGCGCGTACAGGTCTGCGCGGCCGGCCGCATCCAGCCCCTCGGCCTTCGCTGCGTCATCGATCGCCTTGGCCACGGCGGCCGAAGGCACTCCCCGCGAGGCCGGCGCCGGAAGCGGCTCGATCGCACCACGGCCATCGGCCAGCGACTGGGCCAGCTCGTAGGCCGCGCGGTCCTTCACCACCGGGTACAGCGTGCGCTCAACGTGCGCGCGGTCCTCCGGCGTCATCTGGTCCGCGTAGCGGTGGTAGTAGTCCTCCGCCGCGAACGGGTCGCGGGTGGCCATCGCCGCAGCCGTCTGCTTGCGCACGGACGATACGATGCCGCGCTCGCTGGCCTTGATCGCCTCGGCACCCATGCCCTGCGTCTGGTAGGCGGCACTGGCGATGCCCACGGCTTCCTGCAGTCGCACGTCGGCCAAGCCGAAGTCGCCGGACATCCCGGCGCTGACCGCATCCTGGCCGATGTTGTCGATCGTGGCCTTGCGCTCAGTGGCCTCGTAGGCGCTGTACTCGCGGTCGGCGTAGCTGTTGAGCCGGCCCTGCACAGAGTCGCGGAACGAGAACGACACCTGATCGAACCGTTGCTGCTGTTCGGGCGACAGCCGGCTACGGATGGACGACACACGCTGGTCGAGATCACCCAGCAGCGCGTCGTGCGCCTGCAGCGCGTTCTTGCCTTGGTACTTGGCGATGCCGTCGGCGTTGGCCGGGTTGAAGGTGGCGCCCTCCCAGTCCGACAGCTCGCGCCGTGCCTCCATGACCGCCGTCAGGTCGGCGCGCTGCTTCTGCTGCTGGAACAGGTCGACGGCTGCCTGGCCGACGGCACCCGCGGTGCGGCTGAGCGGCGACAGGTCGACCTGGGCGGTATTGCGGACCTGGGGGCCAAGCTCGGCCTGCACCTGCGGCCCGCTGGTGCGTGGGATCAGGGTTGCCATGTCACAGCCCCCAGCCGCGCGAAATGCGCGCGTTGTTGCGCATGGTCATGCTGTTGGCCTGGGATGACAGGTTCCCACCGCCGCCAGCACCGCCCGCCCGGCTCATGCCTCCAATGCCCATGCTCGCGGCGCTGGCGAGCGAGCCCAGGATCGTGCCGGTCGCCTGAGCGTTACCGCTCCAGTGGGCCAGCTCGCCCTGCGTCCGCTGGTTCTGGGCCTGCGCGTTGAAGCCCCAGGCCTGCCGTGCGGCGTTCATGCGGATGGTCTGCTGATCGACCTCACCGAACATCGCGGTCTCGCCCAGGATCTCCGCAGGCGTGCCGAGCGTGGGGTCGATGTTGTTGGCGGCGATTGCGGCGCGCTGCTGGCCGAGCGCTATGCGCGTGCGCCAGGACTGCTGCTCCATCTCGCGGGTGGCCAGGGCGTTGCTGGCGTCGGCGTCCTGCTGCGCCAGCACCGCGTTGTTCTCGGCGATCTGCGCGTTGGCCTTGCCCTGCTTCTGCTGCTGGTCGGCCTGGTATGCACCAGTTACAACGGTGGCCGCCAGAAGGGCGATTGCGGGATTGCACACGTTATGCGCTCCAGTAGAACGGAAGAAAAGGGGCGCTGTCCGGTCCGACCGGCACCGGCGCGAGGAAGTGGAAGCCCAGCCAATGCAGCCAGCGCTGCGCGGCCTCGTTGCGCTGGTCGACGACGTTGAACAGCATCGAAGGGAATGCCTGCTGCATCCGGGCCAGGGCCGGGCGGGACAGGCGCAGCAGTTCCTTCTGGACCGACAGCGGGTTGAGCCCCGTCGAGCCGACCATCCAGGGCGTACCGATGCCGCCGAGGATCGAGTAAGGGGTCGCCCCGAACATGCACACCGGCACGCCGCGCACCATCGCCGTCCACGCCTCAGCGCTCCCGGCCAAGCCACGCTGCAGGGCCTCCGCCGGCGTGGTGCGGTCGCATGCCCACAGCTCGACCACGTCTGCGGGCCGTGCTGCGGCCGCGATCACTTCGATGTGTCCAGCCTCAGCCGGTACCAGTTCTGCGGTGATCTTCATTCGGACGCCACCACCTGGGGCATCAGAGACAGGATCTCCATCGGCAGCGGGTCGTCGCTGATGATGTGGAAATGACCGCTATCCATGCCCCACTGGCAGGACATGTTCTTGCGCAGGACGCCCGTGTATGGGGCCGTGGGCTCGTCGTAGTCCTCAAAATCGCGCTGTGCGATAGGGTCCAGCGTGTCCAGCGTGGTTCCAACGTAGACGCCGCGGGTGTTGCGCACCAGCAGCGCGACCTCGAAGGCGAGCTTCTTCATCGGGCGCAGCGGGTCGCCGCCGTTGGCATTGACCTCCAGCGTCTCAATGTGGGCGGTGTACGGCAGGCCGATGTGCACCACGCCGCCGGGACGCTGCAGCTGCACCTTGCCGTCGACCACCTGCAGGTCCTTCTGCACGTTACCGTCGACCAGGGCAACAACGGCCTTACCCTCCAGGTGGCCCATGCCGGCGATCGTCGAGCGCTGATAGGTCCAGTCCTGCACAGCGACGCCGCGCAGTGCCAGGGGCACCGACCCGATCGATTCCACCGTCGCCACCGTGGACGACACCACGGCCATGACCCGCGCGCGCACATGAATATCGCCAATGGCCAGCCGCAGGATGTTGCCCACGTCGCCTGCCCCGCTGAAGATCGCGGCACCGGTGGTAGCGGTGATAGCCGCGCCCTCGTTCCATCCATCGGTGCTGGTCAGCGTCATGGGCGAGCCGTTCGGGCGCCGGCCGTCGTAGGTCAGCAGGCTGTCGGCGTACTTCCAGTCGAGCGGATCGTCGTACAGGGTCGGGGCCATCTGCTCCACGTACTGGACCCATTGGCCGTTGATGAAGCGACGCACCAGCAGGTAGACCTCGGTCTCGATCTCGCCGGGCAGGCAACAGACGTCCAGCACCTCACCATCGGTTTCATGCGGGTGCCAGCCGGTGACCTCCTGCTCGGGCATGTACGTGCAGCCGATCAGCACACCGTCCGTGCGCGGCATCCACAGGATCGGCCAGGGCGCCGTGCTGTATTCGATGCCGCGGAACGTGTAGCCCTGCACCAGGTGGTCGGCCCAGATGCTGATCTCGTTGCCGCGGAAGCCGTCCTTCTCGAACTGGTAGGCCAGATCGCGCACGCGCTGGCCCTGCGCCTGCAGGAACACTGCCGACTCGCCCAGCACGCGGGCCTGCAGGTCGCCGGTGCCATAGGCGGACTGCGGCTTGATCCCGATCGTGCTGGGCGTCACCACAGCGTCCTGCCCGCCGGTGACCTTCCACTCGCCGCCAGTCGTCAGCACCAGCAGGCTGTCCAGCGGCACCAGGTCGCGGATCGCATTCACCTGGCGCGCATTGATCGTGAACGACACCGCGTCGCTGTCGACGATCGGCGAGCTGCGCCCGAAGTTGGGGTAATCGCCGATGTTCGACGCCCACACTGTCTGCGGATCGCCAGGGCTGCCAGCGAACCACAGCCGGTCGCCGAAGAACTCGACCTCACCGGGGTAGCCATAGCGATAGGACCAGGCGCCGACGGCCCAGACGTCGGTGCCGCCGACAGCGCCGGCCGCGTACTGGGTCACCACGATGTTGTTGGTGCCGGTCGGCGGCGCCTCGTAGAAATTGATCAGGTCCGCGCCGGGATCGATCGTCCAGCCCTGTGCCATCACTGCACCTCCTGCGCGACGTTGCCGCCGCGGCCGATGCCGCCACCGCTGGTGCCGCCAGTGCCGCTGCCGCCCGGGTAGTACGGATTGGATTGAACCGGCACGCCATCGATCTTGACCTGGTAGTCCAGGTAGCTGCTGCTGGTCGCGCCAGGGATGGAGAACTGTTTCGTGGTGCCGTCGCCGCTGAAGGTCCACGGACCTGCCACCGGCGGCGGTACGTTGCCCACGATGCTGTCGGGGATCCGCTCGATCACCGTCGCGGTGACCTCGAACGGGCTGGTAAAGGCGGTGATTTTCATGATCCCGAACCCGCCGTGCACGTATTCCCATTCGACCCCGACGGCGTAGTCGTTGACGTTGTCGAACTTCACGTCCTGCGGGCCGTCGAACGCTCGGCCGCTGTCGTGCACGGGGCGCACGCTGCCGCAGACGTAGTACGGCGTCCCGGCCAGGCCGGTCACCACAGGGACGCTCACGCAGCGGTAGACCTTCTGGTCGCTTCGGCGAAGTGCACCCAGCGGCACCTTCTTCTCCGCCGCCACCCAGGGCTTCACCGAGCGCAGTTCCTTTTCCTCGGCGTACAGCAGCGAGCCGACCATCTCCGCGGTAAAGGTCGGAACGTTGGTCGTCACCGTCACCACGCCCTGGGTGCCGGACACAGCCAGCAGCGCGGCCTCGTCGTTGTTGAACGGGCGGAATGGCCCGCGCCGGTACTCGAAGTCGCGCAACTCAAACTGGTCGACGGCCAAGCGGCGCAGCTCCTTCTGCGGGATCCACGGGTGCACCAGGAACAACACGTCAGCAGACTGCGTGTGCCGCACCTTGTAGATGTCCTCGCCGGTGTATGGCGTGGCCACCTCGACGATGTCCCCTGCCCCATTGCGCAGCAGCGCACCACCCACCCAGAAACGCATGTAGCCGTCGCCCAGCTCGATCGCGTACTTGACCGTTGTCGAGTAGATGAACGGGATGAAGCGGGTGGCGCGGTCGTTGTGCTTGGCACCGCCGCGGAACAGGTAGCCCGGCCGCTTCTCCCCGCCGCCGGTCGGCTTGGTGATGACGTTCAGACACCGCTTCAGGCTGATGGCGTACCGCACCATGTCGACGCGGCCCTGGAGCCCGGGCGAAAGCTCGCCGCCGGACATGCTCGGTTGCAGCAGACGTGCCATGGTCAGGCCCTCGCCATCTGGGCCATGGACGGCTGGCGCTCGTCCTCGTCGGCCTCGTTGAAGTCATGCGCCGCGGCCTGGCTGAGCGCGAGCTGGTAGAGCTGCTTCAGGCCGGATTTGTTGGAGAGCCCGTTGGCACCGATGATCGTCGGCGCTGCTTCCTCGGCCAGCTTGCTGGCCAGCGCATCGACGAAGTGCGCCGGGTAGCGCTGCGGGTCTTCCACGCGCGCGACGTAGATCAGATAGGCCTCGGCCCGATCGCACAGCAGCGACGTGCCGTCCGTGCCCATGGCCTGCTCGAACTGGATGCCGTGGCACTGGCGGAACTGCGGCTCACACCAGCGCGACAGGCGGCGGTCGGCGCGCATGCCCTGGTCGTCGGTGATGGCCAGCACGGTGATGCAGTCCGCCGGACGGGCGTAGCGGATCTCCCAACCTGGCATCGGTGCCTCAGCGGCGACGGCCAGGCGCTGGGCCTTCATCGCCCACGGCCACAGCCGGTCGGCCAGCACCAAGTCGCGCATCGGCTCCCACAGGCGCGAGAACACGCGCGCTTCCTTCGAGCGCTCGGTCAGTGAGGTAATCGTGATGTCCTGGGCCAGCTTGCCCAGGGCCAGGTTGCAGATTTGGACCTGGGACGTCATGGGTCAGCCCTCACCGTTCGGGTACAGCACTTCGCTGGGATTCGGGCCCTTCGCGGCTGCCAGCCCCATGTCGGTGATCTGCAGCTCCAACCGGCGATGCACCTTGCCATCGCGCGTTTCCTCTCCGAGCGAAACCACGGTCGCGATCGCCTCAATGGCGACCTGTGCACCAGACGCCGGCAGCTGCTTGATGCCCTGTGCTGCGATCTGGTCTTCGTCCAGGTTGATGCGCAGCCCCCACGGGTAATCAGGCTCGCTGCAACCTGACGGCGCCGTGGCGCAGCAGTCACAGCCGTGGTCGTGGCTGCCGTCTTTCTTCATGGATACGAGCTTCATGTGCCGCTCCGGTAGTGGGGGCGCCCGAAGGCGCCCCCGGTGGTTGCCGTCAGGCGTTCGCCGACTTCTCGGCCACGGCCGCGTCGATGGCCTCAATCACGCCCTTGCGCGGCTTCTCGGCGGCAGCTTCCTGCTCGCGGTATGCGACCAACTGCTCGACTTCCAGACCGGCCAGGTCTGCCTTGATCAGGTCAGCGTTGCGGGCCAGGAACGGGTCCGCCGGCGGCGCCGACTTCTCGGCCACGGCCTTGCCGCCGATCTGCTCCATCCAGGAGCCAAGCTGTTCCTTGCTGGCGATCTCGAACTCGTCGCCGACGGCACGTTCCTGCCCGAAGTAGCCGCGCCGGGTCGCGCGCACGCGCAGGCCGGTCACAGGTTGTTCTCCTGGTGGCCGGCGACGATGCCCGCGGTGACCTTGCCCGTGGTCGGCGCGGTGCCCACCAGGGTGTAGTTCAGGCGGACATAGCGCAGGTTGGTACCGCGCGGCACGTAGTACAGGCCACCGAACACAGAGCCAGCGGCCAGATCAGCCAGCAGCTTGGTCTGCGAGCCGACGACGACCGGTGCGGCGAAGTTCTCGGTGGCCGAGACCTGCAGCTCGACCTGCAGGCTGGTGGCGTTGTTGAAAGCCTCGACTACCTGCACACGCAGCGGGATCGGGGTGCCCGGGCCGATGTCGCGCTTGATCGGGGCGCCCTCGCCCTGCACGGTGCCGGTGGCGCCCAGGTCGACGACGTTGTTGGACACTGCGCTCGCCAGCACCGACTGTGCGTTCGAGAACAGGTTCTGCTGATCGAAGATCATGGTGGTTTGCTCCTTGGATTGCGGTAGGGAGCGGGGCCGGAGCCCGCGCGCCCGATTCAGTTGCGGCGGATCAGACGACCCGGGCTTCGGTGTTCAGCAGCGCATCCGACTCGCGCAGCGGGATGCCGCGATAGGTCAGCACTTCCTCGCCCTCGATCTCCTTGCGGGTGAGGCGCACGAAGTTGTCGGTGGTGCCGCCATTGGTGGCCAGCGCATCCAGCGCTTCCAGCATGTCGGTGTTGAGGTAGATGGCCGCACGGCCACCCATCACGCGGCGCTGCTTCAGCTTGTAATAGGCCTTGCGCATGAAGTCGTACAGCTTCACGTTGCCGGACTTCACGTCCGACACATCGATGTTGGCGATGCGGGAAACGTAGCGGTAGTCGCGAACCGACAGGCCAATGTCCCACTGGAACTTTTCGCGGACCACGTCGAGGATCGACCCATCCGCGTTGGTCTTGGTCTGCTTGCCCTTGTCCTCACGATCGATGCCGGCCTTGCTGCCCTTCGGGTACAGGCCGTGGACGGTGTTCTCACCCCAGACGATGAACCAGATCGAGGTGTTGTCGGAGCCGGTGCCGCCTGCATCGACGATCTGGGCACCCGATCCGCTGGTGGCGATCTTGTTGAAGCGGGGAGCAAAGCCAGTGAACTTCGCCGGCGAGGTAGCCTGGTCACCGTAGAACATCGAGGTGGCCACGCCCTGGTTCAGACCTTCGAGGAATGCCTGGGCTTCGGACAGGCGCAGACCGGCCGAGTCACCCGTCATGCGCACCAGCTTCTCGTCGATCTCGCTCCACGCTTCGATCATGCCGGTGGCATCGCGCACCTGGGCGGTGGTCGACTTGGTGGGCTGAACGCCCTGGTACAGCATGCGCCAGGTGCCTTCGGGGATGCCGGTACGCACAGTGGTCAGGTGCGTGGTGCCGTCATTGCACTCCTTGACGATCATGTCCTGCAGGATCGGGTTGTCCTGGGCCAGCAGCTCGATCACCGCAGCGATCTGCTTGTCAGCGTCGGTGCGCTTGAACACGTCCGCCAGGGTCAGGTAGGTGTTGCCGATGGTCGACATTGTTGGTCTCTCCAGATACGAAAAAACCGCCTTGCGGCGGCTGGTTGATGGGTTTTTGCGTGGCGGCTATCAGCCGCCGTAGAGGATCGACTTCGGGTCGCTGGAAGCGCTCGGACCAGATGCGGTGGTCCCGCCCAGGCCATCCACCTTGCTGTCGCGAAGGAACCCGCCGAAGAAGGCGAACGCCTTGATCATGGTCGGGTGGTTGCCCCAGCCCAGTTCGTTGAATGCCTTTGTCAGCTCGGGGTCGTTGATGGCCTTCACCGCAGTAGTGGCCAGGCCGACCGTTTCGTCGTACTTGGCACCCAGCTGCTGCTTGGCATCCACGCCCCACTGCTCGACCTGCTGCAGGCGCTTGGCTTCCATTGCCTGCTGCATCGCCGCCGCATCCTGCCCGGCCATCTGGGTATACAGGTCGACGGCCTCTTGGGCCTGCTCCTGCGTCCAGCCTTTGGCCTTGAAGAACTGCGTGGCCGCGCCCAGTCGATCGCCTTCCAGAGTGAACCCTTCCGGCAGGTTGAACTGGCCGTACTGCTCCGGTGCCGCGTTGGTATTGCCGCCCTCGGGCTTGTCGGCATCGCCGCCGCCTTCACCCTCGTTCGGCTTTCCATCGTTTCCCGTAGCTTTGCCACCGCTGCCGGCACCATCGGTCCCCGCCGGCGCACTGCTGCCGGGAACCTGCGGAGTTTCGGTCGTGGTGGTGGTATCGCCGGCGCCAGGATTGGGGTTGCTGGCAGTGTTGGCGTTGTCAGTCGACATCGTTGATTTCCTCGGGTTGCTGCAGCTGCGATTGCAGCCGCTTCATTGCACTGTTGGCCTCGGCGCGCATCTGTGCCTCGCGCTCCGGGCAGCTGTCACGGACGACGCGCAGCCACCACTGGCCGGCCTCCTGCCGTCCGATCTTTCGGGACTGCGCCATCGCGTTGGTGTTGAACGCGCTGTCATCCACATCCATGGCCTGAATGAACAGCCACACCAGCCGGCGCGCGGCTGGATCGGACAGCACTGCACGCGCGTCCTCGCGGAGCTGGCTGTCCTGCAGGTCCGCGATGCGCTCGGCCAAGCGGCGCTGCTCTTCCTCCCGCGGGTCCATGCCGGGGCGCTTCATGCGGCACCCTGCATGGCGTCAATCAGCGCCTGGGCCGCCGAGCCTTCCTCGGGCACAGTGTCGCTGGCCGTCTTCAGCGCCTGCGCCGCGTCCTTCATCGGCTGGGCCGACGCCGCCAGCTGCTGCTGGCGCTGCTGCTGCGCACGGTCTGCGCGGATCCTGGCCACTGCGTCGTCGCTGCGGATGATCGAGGCCGGGCCGCCCACGGCGGCGGTGTACTCGTCGACCACCTGGTCGCTGTCCAGCTTGTCCATCACGGACGGGTCGCCGGTGGCCTGCGCCACGTTGGCAACGAAGGTCATGGTGCGTTCGATCGACCCGACCGCTGCCGCCTTGGCGGCCTGCGCCAGGATGCTGGTGTACTCGATCTTCAGCGGCACATTGGCCAGCACCTGCGGCGGATCGGGGATGCGACCCGCGCGCTCCAGCAGACGGAACACCCGGACCACCACCGGATCCAGCACCTCGTCGGTGATGGACTCCAGCGTCGGCGCCAGCACTGCCGCCTTCTCTTCCTTGCGGGTGACGATCTCAGTGGCGGTGCGGTCGGTCTTGTCGCCGAGCGCCTCCAGCATCAGGAACAGCTGGTAGAAGAACGCCCGCTGGATCCGCTGCTCGACGACCGAGATTTCCTCACGGATCTGCGCCAGGCCACGCGAGTCGGGCATGTAGACCGGCGCAACCGTGGCGTTCGCGGCGTCCTGCGGTAGGTATACCTGGCCACCCTTGCGCAGCCGTGCCCCGCCGGTACGGCGCAGGCTCTCCGGCATAGCGAGCGTCGGATCCGACATCTGCTCCATAAGGCGCAGCTTCTCGCCTTCCAGATACTGCAGCTGCTTGATGTCGCCCAGGCAGTTGATCGCCGGGCAGGACGAGTAGATGTCCTCCGCGACGGGGTTCCAGCGGGCCACGACGAACGGGGCCTCGTAGTGGCCCCCGATGTCGATCACGCCGTTCTGGCCGTTGGCCGCTCCATCAATCCAAACCACCTCGCGGTAGGGACGGAAGCGCGGAGCCTGCAGCCCCAGCGGGCCGATGCCGGGCCGCTCATCGGGGTTTGGCTCGATCAGGGACTCCACCCAGAACCTCTGGTCACCGTTCTTCGGCAGTGCGTCGCGCACCACCGACGGCAGCGCGTCTGCGCCGTAGCGTTCCTCCAGCTGCCGCGCCGTCTTCGGGTAGCGGCGCCACAGCGAGTCGACCCGCCCCTGGTCGTCCAGCCCCACGGCGTAGTTGCCGGCGGTCAGCGCGTAGAAGCGGACCACCTCGCGCGAGTCTTCCAGCACCAGCAGCGGCGCAACACCGAAGATGCCGTCCTCGGCGTAGACCACCGGCATAGCCTTGTAGAAGTTGCTGCTGGCCAGGGTGTCGCGAATTCGCTGAGCGACATCGTCGAGCCACACGCGCACGCCGAACAGCTCAGCAATGGCCGGATCAGGCGTGGTCACCTTGAACCAAGGCTGCGCCTTGGGCGTCATGTGCGACATCATGCCCGCCGCCATCACTCCCAGCGCGTCGGTGGCCGTGCTGTTGATCACCTTGGCCCAGTTGCGCTTACGCGGCTTGTCGTCCTGGTCACCGTAGAAGCGGCCGCGGGTCGGGTCGATGTACTCCGACGTTTGGCGCCACAGCGGCGTCCAGTCGTTCTGCGCTTCCTTCAAGGCGGTCTTGCGGCGCCGGCAGTGCGCCTGCAGCTTTGCGATGTCCATCAGCCTCCCCCCAGCACGGTGTTGCGCGGAGCCGTTCCACCCAGCGCGGTTGTGGTCGGTGCCAGCGATCGATAGGCCACAGAGGACGCGCCGCTGCTCGCGTAGGTGCGGCGCTCGTCCTCGGCTTCCTTGCGAGCGCGGCGCACGCGGCCGGTCGGATCACCCACGGCGGTCTTGGTGATGCCGAGCGGGTCGGCGTACTTGCCGGTCTTGTCGCCGAACAGGAGACCACCCGGATCGATCATCTGGCGCGAGGTGCACATGGCGTCAGGCACCCAGCGCCGTCTTGACCGACGCGGTGGGCATCGCCGAGCTGGTATCTCCGGCCAGGATCGTCGACCTGGCGCCGAAGCGCAGGCGCTGCCGCTGGCGTTCGCGGTCACGCTCATTCACGGCGGCATCGTCGATCGACTCGGGCGCCACTTCGGGCGCTGCGGCCACCGGCTTCACCTTGGGGGCGGAGTTGCACATGGGAATTCCTTCAGGACAACGGGTTGTAGGGCTCGCCGGCCTGCTGGTCGGCGTGGTCGCGATGCTCCATTGGCGACCCATCGGGGAAGCGCGGCCGGGGCATCACGGGGTATGCGAACGACAGCACCAGGGCGTCGGCCCGGTTGGGGCTCGGCAGACCACGGCGCTTCATGTCCTTCTTCGATTCCATCTGCAGCTTGCCGTCGAGGCGCGGCATGGTTTCCGGTGCCTGCAGCTCGTCGCGCAGCTGCGGGTCTTCAGGGATGGCACCGCCTTCCTTCAGCCAGTCGCGGCAGGCTTTCCACATCTCGGCGCGCTTGTTGAGGCAGCCCTGGTCGCCCGACTCGCCCGAGAACCACACCAGGCGCCAGTCGCGGCCCATAGTTCGGCCTGCGGACACGATGCCGGTGCCGAACCCGCCGTCGACGAACACGGCGTCTGCCTGATGTTCGTCCTCCAGCTGCGCGAGGATCGCCGCCACGGCCATGTCGTTGTCGTTCTTGGCCAGCGTGCGCAGCTGCCGATAGGCCAGGCCCTGACGCAGGCCGATCACCAGCTCGTCGTCGCCTTCCCACGCCGGGTCCAGCGTGAGGATCTTCGGCGCCCAGCTGTACTGCTCGGGCCGCAGGTGTCGCCCGTAGGCTGCAGCCACGTCCGCCTCAGCGATGAATTGGCGGGCTGACATCGACGGGAACAGGCCTCGGATACGGACCTTCACCACGTCGCTGTCCTCGCCGTAGTCGCGCACCATGCGCTCGGCCTCGACCAGGTTCACACCCTCAACGGTGCGGCTATCGATCTGCTCGGTGTCCCAACTGGCCTTGAACCGGCGGAAGCACTCGCGGAACCGGCCAGTGTTGCGGGTGGTGTTCCCGAACGCTGTCCAGATGATCTCAGTGCCCTGGTCGGTCAGCGCGCCCTCGGCCACTTCCCAGACCTTGTCGGCGATGGCCGAAGCCTCGTCGAACACCAACAGGATGCGCCGGCCCTCGTTGTGCAGGCCCGCGAAGGCCTCGGTGTTGTTCTGCGACCACGGCACCGCGTCGATGCGCCAGGTCTTGTCGTGGCCCGGGGCGTTGCTGATCAGCGCCGTGGCGGTCAGCGTTGCCCAGTCCTTGGTGAGGCTGATTCCGTGCCACTTCGACAGCTCGGCCCAGGTCTTGGTGCGCAGCTGGTTGTCGGTGTTGGCCGTGACCACGCCGCGGGTGTCTTCGAACGTGTCGAAGGCCCACTTGATCAGCATTGCCACCAGCGCGGACTTGCCGATGCCGTGGCCAGAGCCGACAGCCTGGCGGATCACCTCGCCAGCATCAGCAGCCCCGGTCTGCAGCTTCCTGCCAACCTTCTCCAGCTGCCGGCGCTGCCAGGCGCGCAGCTTCTTGCCATCCAGCGGGCCGCCTTTGACGCCCCAAGGGAAGTTGAACAGCACATAGCCCAGCGGGTCGTGCTGGAACGAGCCGATCGCCTCGACCAGCTGCTGCTCAGGACTCCCGGCCAGCTGCGCGCTCACGGGCGGCCCTCAGTTGGTCGGCCAGGTTGTCCTGCACGCCGTGGTCCAGGGCAACACGCTCGCCGTACTTCTTGGGCTGCAGCTTGCCGGCGTACCACTTCCGGGCATCGATCATCAGCTTGGAGCGCTCGACCATGTCGCCTGTCTGTCGCTCCAGCACCTTGCCCTTGCCGTCCTTCTTCAGCCGCTCGCCCAGCACCGCCTTGTCGGCGATGTCGAGGATCTCTTCGGCCAGCGTGTCCGCCTGCAGCTCGCGTGCACGCGCGTACTGGTTGCGAAATGCCTCGTTCTCGGCCAGCCAACGAATGACCGTGGAACGGCTCGGCATCTTCGCCGTGGAACAGATCGTGCGCAGGCTCTTACCATCCACCAGCAGGTCGCAGATCCCGTCGGCCAGCTGCTGGCTGTACTTGCTGGGGCGTGCCATCAGTAGTCGCCCCTGATGATCCGGGCCTTGGACCACTCCAGCAGCCCGACCAGCTCTGCGGCACTGCACTGCCGCCCATAGACGCGGTGATCTACGCCACCTGCGCAATCCACCACCAGGGCCACCTTCTCCACGTCCCCGAACTGCCCGGCCTCGATGCGGTCAGCGAACTCCCGGATGCGCGCGGCAAGCTGGTGCTGGTCCACGGCCAGCGCGTTGTTCGGGATGAGCTGCAGGACGTTGCTCACGGTTGGCCCCTGTCCGCCCGGATCACGGCTTGGCAGGCGCGGACGTGGTCGTCGGCGTCGCGGCCGATTTGAACAAGAGCGCCCGCGACCTCTGCTCGTAGTTGGGCTGCCTGGTCACGTTCGATGGTGCCGGCGACGGCTTGGGACAGGCGAGCGGTATTGCAGGTGGCGAGGTCGTCGCGCAGCTGGAGGCTGCCATCACGCACGCCAGCAACAACAGCAGCAGGGACGGCCGCGGCCGCAGTGCGGTCTTCTTCATGCTTCGCTCCAATGGTGGCCAGTATCTCGGCCTGGGCATGCTCGGTGGCACGGGTCTGGTTCACCTGGGCTGCGGCTGCCTCGGCACCGGCGGCGCGCTGGGTGGCCTCCCTGCCGTCTGCCCGATCACTGCGCCAGGCCCAGCCAACGCCGACCATGGCGCCGGACCACAGGACGAACGCGGCGACTGTGATGGCAACGCGCTTCACGACCGGCCCTCGCACATCCGGCGCTCAGCGGCCCGGCGGTTCACCAGGCCCTGCACGCGCTTGCCACCGGCGTATACCCAGCGGTCCAGCTCCGGGCACCAGCTCGGGGCGGGCTGGCCGGCGTTGATCCGGCCCACCAGCGTCGAGCGGCAGGCAGCACCCACGCCCACGTTGTAGGTCCAGCTCAGGACCGCGGCCCACTCGCGTTCGCGCAGCGGCACCTTGATGCACTGGCTGATGCCGGTCAGGTAGCTGCCCAGGCGGCTGTTGAGCTTCTCGGCGCACTCCTGCTCGGTGTAAACCGCCTTGTCCGGGCGGCTGGTGTCGCCGTAGCAGTAGGTCGCCACACCCACCATGTCGATGTACGGCGTGGGTGAGTAGCCCTCCCATGGCTTCACCAGCGCCGCGGCGGCCAGTGCGATGACAGCTGCGGCGCTGCCGCCGATCACCTTGCCCTTCATCCGATCACCCCGCCTCGGCGCGCCTGGCGCCATTCGCGTATCCACTTCCACACCAGGTAGCCGATCTGGCCCACCAGGTAGATGGCCGTCAGCACCAGCACCGCCTTGTCCAGGGTGAACCCCGATGCGACGGCCGTGGCCACCGTTACCGGCGGCGTGACCTTCAGGGCTGCGGTCCCCACCGCGTCAATGATTTCTCCCCGCATGTCGGTTCCATGGTTGGTCCGGTTCGGCATGGCGCCCTCCCCGATTGGTCGATAGGTGCCCGTCACCGCAGCCCGGCAGGCTCGGCGAATTGGTCCGGTGAGGGTGGACGGGCGTGGATGGTTGCGGGGGCCGGATTCGAACCGGCGAATCTCCGGGTTATGAGCCCGGCAGCCTGGACCTCTGGCCTACGCCCGCAGGAAGCGCAGTCCCGGAAACGCAGAAGCCCCGACGCAGGGCCGGGGCTTCAGGGACAATTCTTGACAGTTGCAGAATTAGGGCACTTCCTTGTGCAACTTGTCAACTGCCGGCCGTCCGCGTAAGAAGTGCGGACCTCAACTAAACGGACTTTCCGATGTTTTTCCTTTTCGGCGGCTACAACATTCGAATCGAACACGTCTCTGCCGTTTCAGCTGTGTTCGACCAAGGCGACCATTTGAAAATGAATCGTTACATCGTCCGGGTCTATCTGT
This sequence comes from Stenotrophomonas sp. 22692, assembly GCF_052045015.1. Classification (NCBI taxonomy): domain Bacteria; kingdom Pseudomonadati; phylum Pseudomonadota; class Gammaproteobacteria; order Lysobacterales; family Lysobacteraceae; genus Stenotrophomonas; species Stenotrophomonas sp. 22692. Next base: position 196,785 of record NZ_JBQEMR010000003.1, on the reverse strand, counting down.
CCGGCGGTCAGCACATTGACGGTGGCTACGACGACGAGGGTGAAGCCATCAAGGCTCAGCTTGCGGTGAAGAAAGCCGTTGGTGCGCTGGTTCCCTAAGCCGCAGATGCCTGCGCGCCAGAGATCCAATCTACGGCGCGCTGCAACTCCCGGCGGTACTGCCAGACTGAAAGCGTGCCGCCGTACTTTTCCGCCACCATTCGAGCCTTGACTGCCTGGCTGGCTGACACCGTGTACTCGGTATGCAGCACCAGAGCGCGCAGTGGGTGCTGCCGCATCATCGACGCCAGCGCCTGCTCGACCCATCGCAGTTCATCGGGGATGCCGACGTCGACGGCGATCTCGGGGTTGTCGTGTGGCTTGTCGGCATCGTTCGTCGACCGCACCGGATCCACCGCCCACGCCGGCAGCATACCCATGCCCTCCACGCCGCTGCGGTCGGCCATGAACCGCCGGCGGCTGGATCCGTCTCGGCCCACCAGGTCGCGCAGGGCCCTTTCCCGGGTACCGGGCGCCATGTCGCGCGCCTTCTCCAGCACGTGGGTGCTGCGGTCGGCGTAGGTCAGCGCGAACCGGTTGGCCTGCGCATGGCCCCAGGCCCGGAGCTGTTGCACCAGGTAGTCGTCAGTCGCCATCGCGCATCCCCTTCAGCACGTTCTCGTCGAATCGAAACACCGGCAGCAGACCGTCGGTGTCGCAGCCGCCCTGCCGATCCGGCCGGCGCTGGCAGTGCGCCGGGCTGCTGCCGCGCTCGCGCATGGTGCAGACGGCGCACACGCCATGCCGGCGCAGATAGGCGTTGTAGCGCTTCCGCGTACGGGCCTCGGCGGTGGTCATGCGCCGCCCCTGATCAGGCTGTCGCCGTACAGGCCAATCAGCAGGGCGTCGGCGCGGCCGTTGTCCTTCTTCCGCTGCAGCTGGGTCGCGGCGGCGGGGAATCGCTGGATGGCCAGCAGGCGCGCCGCGTCCTTGCCCTGGTTGGTCAACCCGAACCAGCGCTTCCAGCTGGCCGGCTCAGCACGCAGGTAAGGCACGCCCAGCAACTCGAACACCGCCTTGGCTTTGCCATAGTGGTCGCCGAAGTTGAACGACGACTGCGGTCCCGCCTTGCGCTCTTCCTTGCCGTCAGGGCCGCGCTTCGGGGGCATGGCACGAACCCGCTCGATGACACCAGAAACGGCCGCACCGGGGTTCATCTCGCGCGAGGCACGGATGAACAGAGCAATCGCCCGGGCGTCCACTTCCTGGCTCTCACCGATGGCCTGCAACGGCATATCGATCAGCGGACCAGGCGCACCGTCCACTAGCGCCGCGATGGCGCCCGTGAGGCCTGGGTCGATGCTGATAATCAGGCGGCTTGCCATTGGCGGGGCTCCTTCTCGTGTTTCTCGATCAAGGTGTTCTGTAGGTCCAGCAGGTAGTCGTCGCTGCCGACCTCTTGGCGGAACTTGCGGGGTTGGCGGGCGTAGGACGGGCCGAACAGTTCCTCGCACCGCGCAGCGGACATGCCGCCGAATGGCTCACCGCGGTGGGACCAGGGGTTCAGCCCGATGGTGAAATCGTGGCCACGGCGCTTGGCGCCGTGCTTGCCGCCGACCGTCAGGTGGTGCACTTCAGCCGGGATAGGTCTGTCGCCCAGGTCAATGCCCAAGCTATGGGCTACGATGCAGCCGATTTCGGCGATGGCGTCCATCCGCTGCTGCTGGGCTACGGTCGGCTTGCCGGTAGAGCGGCCGCGCTTCATGCTTGCCTCTCCATCAAGGAAGGGGAAATTCCGTGGCCGATCTCGCCTACTGTCCGTATGTCATTGGCGCTCCATGCTTGGCACCCGAGGTCTGGGCGGCATGGGCGCAAGCCTTTCTTTCGGCAGCAGCGATCTACTTTGCTGCGCTCGCCGCAACGGCCCCTGACAAGCTTGCGAAGCGTCGGAAAGCAGGCAGCTATTTGGCTCTCCTCGACATTGCCGAAACGATGCTCGACAGTTCCATCAAGGGCGCCCCTTCTGTGATCACAACCGCGCGCCTCAGGCAGGTTGCCGGCCAGTTTGCCGAGGTGAACGTCGAGAACGTGCCGGACTACAGGCTGCTGAAGCCGATGCAGGAAACCCACAGCGCGCTGGTCGTCATGCAGGACGTGGTCGAAAAAGAGATGGGAATGATCGACATGCAAGAGCGCGCGCGGCTGAGCTTCATTCGATCGGAAATGGCCACTACCTATCGCGACCTTCTGAGGGCCCGCCGACCTGATGTTGCGTCCATAGTTGACGAGATCGCGCCGGATAACTGGTTCATCCGCCTGGCACGAAAGGTGCGCAAGAAGTAGGTACTGGCTCACGCCACCCTCCTGTTCTGCCCAGCCATGTTCCAGAACTCGGCGCGCACGTCGTCGAGCATCACGTGGATGTAGTTGTTGCCGATGTACTCGGTCAGGCCGTCGAAAAGCTCCTGGAACCGAGCCTGTTCCATCTCGTCGAATGACAGGCTCTCGGCGCGCTTGACCGGGATGGTGCGGATCTCCGGCAGCACGCCGGCCAGCACCTTGCGAGCGCCTGCACCCAGCAGCGCCTCGCAGGCGTCCAGCACCGCGGCGATGACCGGCGTGGCGTCCATTTCCACCGTCTCGCAGCACACGTTGGCGTCCAGTTGCAGGCGCTTCACCGCGTCGTGCGCGTCCAGCTGCTCCCAGCCTTCGACGTTGTCGACCATCAGGTGCCCGATCTTGTGGATCAGGCGGTGCTGCCATTCCTCGCGCGGCTGCTTCAGCTCGCTGCGGATCTCCCGGCCCACGCGGAACTTGCGATCGCGCAGCAGGCGCTGGTCGACGGCATTGGCCGGCACCAGGGCGCCCACCAGCTCGCCGGTGTTCGGGTCGATCAGCTTGGCCACCACCAGGTAGATCGGCCGGCGGGCGCGCTTGGCGCGGATCTTCTTCGCTGCAGCAGTCAGGGTCATGCGACTTCCCCCAGCTCGTCGGCCGCGCTGCGGTTGACGTAGGACGTCGACCCACCGTGCCAGGTCACCGGCACCACACCGATGTTGCCGTGGCGGTTCTTCACCACGTTGATCTCGGCGGCGGTGCGCTCGGCTTGCGGGTTGGACAGGTCGCGCCACAGCATCATGATCTGGTCGGCTTCCTTCTCGATCTCCGAGCTGTCGGCCAGGTGCTTCATCTGCGGCCGCTCTCCGTCGGCCTCGCGGTTCACCTGGGCCAAGGCCACCACCGGGATCCGCAGGTCGCGGGCCAGGTTCTTCAGGCTGCGGGTGATGCTGCCCACCTGCTGGTGCTTCGGTGCGCGCGACATCGATGCGATCTCGATGCGCTGCAGGTAATCGACGTAGAGCGCGCGGATGCCCAGCTGGTGTTTCCACCGGCGGGCCTCGCGCACCACCTCGGTGATGTCCGGCGATGGCCGATCGTGGATGCGCACCGGAAGCGCGCCGTACTGCTCGGCGGCGTGCAGCAGCGAGCCGACGTCGTCGTGACGGAACTTGCCAGCACGCAGGCGGCCGACGTTGACGCCGGAGCCAGCTGCCAGCCAGCGCAGGCCAACTTGGTCGGCGGGTTGCTCGCCAGAGATCAGGCCCACCGCCCCACCCTTCGCGCCGGCTGCAGTGGCACCCAGTAGGAAGCCCGTCTTTCCCATCGCCGGCCGCGCACCCACGATGATCAGGTCGCTGTCGTGGAAGCCCCCCAGCGCCTCGTCCAAGTCGAAGATGCCGGTGGAGACGCCGATCAGCTTCCCGCCGTTGCGCTGCGCTTCCATGGCCTGAGCCACAGCAGCATCGAGCGCCGACTGCGAGGTGTGTTCGTAACTGCGGTCGGCCGTGTGCAGGGTCATCAGCCGCTGGATCGCAGCGTCCACCGCGTCCTCCTGCCGAGCCTGCGCGCCTTCCTGAAGCTCTCGCGCGATCGCCAAGGCCTCACGGTCACGCCACGCGGCCAGCAGGATCGACGCTTGATAGGCCGGCTGGCTGCTGGGGTACAGATCGCGGTCGACGCCAATCAGCATCGCCAGCTCGCTCAGTCGCGGGCTGCCCATGCGGTCGGCCACGTCCGAGATCGTCACCGCGTCCACCGGCTTTCCACCGGCGTCCATGCTGCGGATCAGCTCCCACAGCTGGCCGTGTGCCTCGTTGCCGAAGTGAGCTGGCTGCAGCGGCATGTCGGCGATGCTGGACGGCCGGCACATCGCCGTGTGCAGCACCTGGCGCTCGACCTGATGGATCGCCGCGCGGTGGTTGGCTTCGAGGGTCGTCATGCGCTGAGCCTCGGCAGTGCGCCCTTCTGCGGCGCTGGCGCTGTACCCGGCCGGGTCGGCGCCTGGTTCTGCGCGCGGCTCAGCCAGGAATTCACGAACCGCATGGCACCGCTGCGGGTTTTCCGGTTCTTCGGATTGGAGATCGTCCAGGCCTTGATCGCCCGCAGGGTCTGCATCACGTCAATGGCCGGGTACAGCTCGGCGAACTCACGGACCTGGGCCTCGGTGATTTCGAAGTCCTTGCCGTCGTTCAGCAGGAAGCTGACGGCCACTGGCGAAGCAGGCTCCGGTGGCAGCAGGTCATCAGCCGGAGCCGGCTCGGCCGGCGCAGCGCAAGTGGTTTGGTTTGGGTTCTCTCTGGGTTGGGTTGGGTTGGGTTCTGTTTGGGTAACCGTTGGGGGAACCGTTTCGGAAACGGTTTCTGCAACCGTTTGGAGAACGGTTCGGTAGTCGTTACCCAAGTGCTTGACGTACTTCAGGATTGCGCCGGCCACGCGGGCCTTTGCCTCCCCCTTCGGAAGCGCCTCGAACTCCGCCATGCGCGCCGCCGCCACGTTGCCGTTGGCGACCTTGTTCCAACGCAGGAATCCGGGCAGAAAAACAACCCCTTCGAAACGGTATGCGAAACCGTTTCGAGACAGTTCGGCAAACCCTTCCGAAACCCTTTCCAGAGACCACCCGAGGTCGGCCATCACGTAGCCATCCGGGCAGCGGTAGCAGCCCAGCCCGTTCGAGTGGGGGCCGGTCATCAGGTAAGCGGCCAGCAGCTTGCCGGCATCGGTCCACTCTTGCGCATCCTGGCTCTGCCAGAACGCGCACTGGATCTGTCCATACTCACGCATGGGATACTCCCCCCTGCACCACCCCATCCACTGAAGGAGCAGCCATGGATTTGAGGAACATTTCGCAGGTCGGCCACACTGACCGACAGGAAGACGTCAACAGGATGCTGCGCGAGGGCTGGGTCCTTCTGGCTACCCAAGGCGGCGTCGATGACGAAGGGCAGCCGGTGTTCTGGCACGCGCTGGGCTTGCCAGAGGACCCCGTCGCGCTTGCGATCGAGCTGCTACGGAACAAAGAGCGCGCGGCAGACTGATTCATCGGGCACCGCCTAGCAGCTGCAGGCAGCCAGCTATGAACCAAAGAGATCGAACGGCCAGCATGGCCTTCTCGGTAGCGTTCATGGCCACTTAATCCCCAGCTTGGCGAGCGTCCCGCTCAGGGCAGAAAGGTGCTGGTGCAGTTCGGCCAGCGCCTCTGCCGTCGCTGCTTCGGGAGTGACCAAGTAGCGCTCGATCAGGTAGTGGACCGGCGAGACGTCCTTGGTTGCCTGGATGTAGCGTTCCAGGTCATCGATGGACAGCCCCCTCGGCTTGCCACCGCTGTCGCAGCCGGCAAGCTTCTCGCTCAACTTCGAAGGGGCCATGTCCAGCTGCCCGGCCACAGCCGTCAGGCCTGCGCCGCGGTGGACCATCGCCGCCATGTGGTCTCGGAGTGTCGGGTTGCGGGTCAACCCGTCTTCATAGGTAATTTGCTGACTTTTCATGCAGTTATCCCGTGGGTGGGAATGCGGGGGAAGACGTTTTCCCCTGCGTTCCCCTGACTGGTTCTGAAAATGGCCGCATCCCAAAATCGGAGTGCAGCCCTGTGGCGAAAACGAATCAGCTGGCCGGAGCCAACGTCCTGACGCTCATGCGAATGGGTGGGAAGTGGTTCGTGTTGAAGCGGGTCGGCGAGCGGGTCGACGTGCGGGCGGTAGGCCAGGTGGCGCGGCCGCGGCGGCGCCGGAAGGTGCCCGGGGTAGTGATCCCCTTCCCCGCCCGGGCCGGCATGTGACCGGCTGGATAGGCGCCCGTCTGCCGGTAGAGTTGGCGGTGCGACCCAACCCAACTACCACCGGAGACGGACATGGATTTCAGTTCAATCGCCACTGCGATTGCCTCGCTCAAGAGCGCCCAGGAGTTGGCCACCGCCACCCTGTCGGTTCGCGACTTCAATCAGTCGGCCGCGGCTATCGCGCAGATCAACGAGAAGTTGCTCGCAGCCCAGCAGGGTCTGCTCGCTCACAACACCATGCTGCTGCAGTTGCAGAGCGAGTACTTCCAAGCCACAGAGGAACTGCGAAAACTCAAAGAAGCCATCGCGAAGAAGGACCGCTACCCGCTTGTCGACATCGGAAACGGTGCGCTCGCATACCGCTGCGACATCGAGACTGGCGGGCAAGGCGATCCAGAAGTCGCGCAGCCGCAACACCACCTCTGTCAGGTCTGTTGGGATCGTGATGGCACTCGAAGCGTCCTCCAGCCCGCTCCTCGTTTCGGCGGAGATCTCTACCGCGTATGCAACAGTTGCGGAAAAGAGCTTCTTGTCGGGCGAAACGTTGCGGCTGATCGTGCAGCGGCGCCCGCCGGGGCCATCTACAACCCGCTGGCCTGATGCGAGGATCTGGTGGGTTCGAGCAGGCGCGTCCATTTCAGGCGGCGGCCCCGGTTTCCGGGGTCTGCTGCTCGATGTCGGTCGGCGCCGGACCGAACACATCGGTTCGGGTGACCCGCGTGTAAGGGGGGATGCCCCGGTACTTCCAGTTCTGTACTCGCTGGGTGCCCTTGGGCATCGCGAAGCCCAGTCGTCGGGCCACTTCGGCGGGGCCACCGAGCTGGTCGATCAGCTCGGAATCCTTGTGCATGGTCGTGGTTGGCTGGTTCATGCCAAGGATTAAACGCCATGTTTATTCCACAGTCAACATGGCGTGTAACAACGCCATGTTTAGCCACAGGACAATGCCCCTATGGCTGAAATGCACCCTTCGATGAAACGGCTCTACGCCGCCGCCGCTCACCTCGATTCGCCGATCCGAGGCCAGTCGGCTGTGGCGCGAGCCTTGGGCCAGTCGCCGCAAACGCTAAAGAACTGGGAGAGCCGGGCGACCGGAGTGTCTGCCGCTGGCGCGAACAAGGCGCAGCAGATGCTCGGCATCAGCTCCACTTGGATCCTTGAAGCCCAACCGCCGATGCTGATTGGTGGCCCCTCGCCGGTCTCCAGTTCTGCGACAAACTGTGACTATGTTCGCGTTCAGCAACTGGACGCGGAGGCAGGCATGGGCGAGGCAGTGGAAAACGTCGACTACCCGGAGGTGATCCGGGCTATCGATTTCGAACCCGGCTACATCCGGAGCATCGTGGGCTTCGTGCCAGCACCAGGTCGGTTGAGGCTCATCACGGGTAACGGAGACTCCATGCAACCCGTGATCCAACCCGGAGATGCGGTGGTGGTGGATACGGGAATCACCTCTTTCGACGGTGATGGCATCTACCTGATCAACATGGGCAACGGCCAGCAGATCAAACGACTGCTGGACAGGGGTGTAATCCATGTCGCCAGCGACAACAAGAGCTACGGCGATCCCTTCCCGATGCCAGATGGCACGTTGATTGGGGGGAAGGTGTATCTGCGAAATAGGATCGAGCGGTTCAACTAGGGGTTTTGCGACACAAAGGGGGAGTTGTGAAGGAAAAGCTATGGATGGTTTTGGGAACGCTGCTGTTCGTGGGCGTGGGAATCGCAGCACTCTTCTTTACCGGCGCCCTTCTCAATCTGTTGCTATGGCTGAGTAGCCGCGGTGCTAGCTGGTTGCTGCTCGCGTCGATCGCCTATGTGGTTTTCAGCCTGATCGTGCTGCTGCCACTCGCTGCATTCCGCGGAACCAGGCGCTTCGCAGGTGGTGGGATGACCGTGGGCAAAGGCCTGTTCGGCTTCACGCTCTGGGTTCTCTGCATTGCACTGACCTTCGCCAAATGGGGGAAGACCGTTACGATCGTCGGGCTTCTATTCTTCGGCGTGGGCATCCTCCCCATGGGCGTCGTTGCCGGTTTCCTGACCGAACCCTGGTATGGGGGATTTGTCCCAGTGCTGTTGATAGCGGCCTACGTTGGAGCGTCCGCTGCCGCGAACCACTTCCTCGAGGATTGACCGGCTCATCGGTAGACCAAGACCCCGCCCCGGCGGGGTTTTTTGTTGGCGGCCCCGAAATTTTACACACCAACATTAAACGTCGTGTTGACTTTCAAATAAACGCGGTGTTTAAATGATCCTCGTCGGCCCACCCGGGCCATATGACGGGGTTCACCATGGCACTGCAGCCATACAGCGACCGGGCACGTAGCGCCCAGCGCAACTGGGACAACCAGGAAGATCCGCGTTTCGGTCAGGAATACCGCGCCGAGCAGGCCGCGGAACTGGCCAAGGCCTACCGCACCGCCCCGGCGAAGCTGCGCGAGGCCGAGGAACTGACGGCCGGCACCTTCAGCGGTACCCACTACACCGAGGTGTCGCTGGCGCTGCACCGGCTGCACCACACGGACCCGGCCGACCTGATGGGCTCGGGCGTGCTGCTGGACCTGTACCGGCTGGCCCGCGACGAGGCCGCCGCGATCGACGCGCAGCTGCTGGAAATGGCGCTGCAGCAGGTGGCCGCATGACCGCCGCCGAACGCGAGCAGCGCCACCACGTGGTGGCCACTGTCGTCACGAATGCCCTGTCGTTCTGCCTCGGCGTGCTGGCCGCGCTGCTGGCGCAGGCGGTGCTGTCGTGAGCGCCGGGCTGCTGGCAATCGGCGTGGATGCCGCGCTCGACAACTGCGCGCACTACCTGCGCGAGGAACAGGGCCTGGTTGACGCCGCTGCACAGATCGACGCCGTGCGCATGGCCTTCGCCGACGTCCGCTCCGCAGCACGCGCCTACCGAGACTCCAGCGATCTGGTCGACGTGATCACCACCGGCGATCGCTTGGACGCCGCTCTGGCGGCCTGCGAACCCACCGACACCGATCACAACCGCGAGGCCGTGGACGGCCTGTGTGTGGAGGAATCCGACGATGCGCGCTGACCGCTACGGCGTCTTCTCCGTCTGCCCTGTTACCCGCACCGAGCAGCTGGTGACCGTTCACCGCTGGGCTTGGATGGCCACGCTGTGGGCTGCACAGCTCGACCACGTGGGCGTGCTGTTCGTGCACCTGGTGCGGCCGGTGCGCGTCCCTGTCCGCCGTCGCCCTCTGATGGCCCGCCTTGGCTGCCGCAACGGCGCCGACTTCCTCGCATTCCTGGGCTGCATCGCCATCGTCCTCGGCCTTGGCTGGGCGATGTGCTGGCCGCTGGCCTGGTCCTGACTTCCCGCCGGCGCGGCCGGCTCCTACGAGAGGCACCACCGATGTTCCAACTCGATCAACACGATGCGGTGTTCTCGCATCTGAACCTGCGGAAGGAAAAGCACGGCGACGAAGACGCGGCCGCTGCTGACCTGAAGTTCTCGCTGAACGCCCCGAACACGATCCTCAACACCATCGACCCGGCCATCCTGCCGGCGTTCTGGAAGAAGGCCGACAAGGGCCAGCAGCAGAACCTGCCGATGGAAGGCAGCACCGACCTGGTGGCGCTGAACCTGCCGCTGCTGGGCGAGCAGGACATCACCGGGAAGTTCGAAGGCTACGAGCTGTCGATCGGCTCGCTGATGGACCACATCGAGGCGGTGTTCTTCGCCGACGCCAAGGTGAAAAAGATCACCTGGAAGCCGCTCGAAGGCGGCAGCGTGGCCATGGGCTTCACCGTCTCGGTGCTGCTGGACGAGGACGAAGACGCCGAGCTGATCTCCGCCTGGCGCCGCAGCGAGGTGCGTCTGACCCTTACGCCGCCGAGCGCTGCCGCGCAGCAGGAAGACCTCGCCGCGTAACGCATTCCCCCGCCCGCCCCCTGCGGGTGCCTGCGCCGGCCAGGCCTTCCACAAAGCCGGCACCTATTCCCACATCACCGGCCCCGCCGGATGGAGCACTCATGAGCACCGCCGCCAAAGGCATCACCGAGCTGCACAACAACGATCTCCAGTTCGTCGTTACCCGCATCCCGAAGGACATCCGCTCGCTGCTGAAGGACGCCAACGTCTGCATAGGCGGTGGCTTCATCCGCGAGACCATCGCTGGCCAGAAGGCAAACGACGTCGACTTGTTCGGCAGCAGCGTCGAAACGCTGAAGCTGGCAGCGAAGCTGCTGAACGAGAAGCGCGAAGGCCGGCTGATCGAAACCGACAACGCCCTGACCCTGGTCACGGCCAATCGCATGCCAGTCCAGTTCATCACCCGATGGCTCTTCGCGGAACCGCGCGAGGTCATCGCGTCTTTTGACTTCACCGTCTGCCAAGCCGTTGTGTGGTTCGACCAGGCGACTGAGAAGTGGAAGTCGGCGATCGGCGAGGACTTCTATCGCGACTTGGCAGCGCGCCGGCTGAGCTACACGCATCCACAGCGCAACGAGGATGCCGGCGGCTCCCTCCTTCGCGTCCGCAAGTTCCTCGCGCGCGGCTACTCGATCCAGGCCCTGAGCCTTGCCGGCGTGGTGGCACGTCTCGCCAGCGCTGTGGAATGGGACAAGGTCCGGGGCAACGAAACCCAGGCCACGCTGGTGATGACCGGGCTGCTGAGGGAAGTCGATCCGCTGCTGGTCGTCGATGGCATCGACGTCGTTGACGAGCATGAGGTGGTCGAATGAACGCCCTCCCAGCAGTTCAATCGCAGCCGCGCCAGCAGTTCGACCTCAGCCCGCAGACGTTTGAGCAGGCCCTGACCTTCTGCGACTACCTGGCCAACAGCGACTTGGTCCCGAAGGACTTCAAGGGCAAGCCGGCCAACTGCCTGATCGCCATCCAATGGGGTGCCGAGCTGGGCCTGAAGCCACTGCAGGCCGTCCAGAACATTGCCGTCATCAACGGCCGCGCCGCGCTGTGGGGGGACGCCGTGCTCGCCCTGGTGCGCAGCTCGCCCGTGTGCGAGTTCGTCGAGGAATGGGACGAGCACGACACGGCCTACTGCAAGGTGAAGCGCAAGGGCGAGAAGGAAGCGCTGGTGACCTTCAGCATGGAAGACGCCAAGAAAGCTGGACTGATCGGCAAGCAGGGGCCGTGGTCGCAGTACCCGAAGCGCATGCGCCAGATGCGTGCACGCGCGTTCGCCCTGCGCGACATGTTCACCGATGTCCTGAAGGGCATGGCGATCGCCGAGGAAATCATGGATGTCCCGGCCGCGGGCACCGAGGTGCATCGCGCGACGGCGACGGTTGTTGCCTCCGAGCCGGCCATCTACGCGGCCGAAGAGTTCACCAAGAACCTGGCGAACTGGAAGACGGTGATCGAATCCGGCCGCAAGAGCGCTGGTGACCTGATCGCAATGGTTGAGGCCAAGGCCAAGGCGCGCATGACCGACGAGCAGCGGAGGCAGCTGCGCAAGTTCGAACCCATCACGGAGGCCGAGGAAGTCACCGATCCGGAAACGAATGCCGCGGACCCCATCACCGCTGCCGCCACTGCCACCGACGCTGCGGATCCCATCGACTGGGATTCCGAAGGAGACCGCGCATGAAGATCGTGAACCTGATCCAGGGCACCCCGGAATGGCATGCCCATCGCGCTGCCCACTTCAACGCCAGCGACGCGCCGGCAATGATGGGTTGCAGCCCCTACAAGACCCGCAGCCAGCTGGTGCGCGAGTTCGCTACCGGCGCGGCCGTTGAGCACGACGCCGCCACGCTGCGGCGCTTCGCCGATGGCCACAGTTTCGAAGACCTCGCACGGCCTCTGGCCGAACAAATCCTCGGGGAAGAGCTGTTCCCGGTCACCGGCACGCACGGCAAGTTCTCTGCCAGCTTCGACGGCCTGACGCTGCTGGAGGACACGGCGTTCGAGCACAAGTCGCTCAACGACGACTTGCGTCTGGCCATGCACGACGGGAACGATGCCCTGCCGCTGCACTACCAGGTGCAGATGGAACATCAGGCGATGGTCAGCGGCGCCGAGCGCGTGCTGTTCATGGCCTCGAAGTGGGCTGGCGACGAACTGGTCGAGGAACGCCACTGCTGGTATGTCCCGAACCCGGAGCTGCGCGCCAAGATCGTTGCGGGCTGGGCCCAGTTCGAGGCTGACGTTGCCGCGTATGAGCCCGCGGCGGTTGCCGCGCCGATTGCCTCCGGCCGCGCACCGGACCAGCTGCCGGCCCTGCGCATCGAGGTGACCGGCATGGTCACCGCTTCGAATCTGGCCGAGTGGAAGGAGCAGGCCATCGCCGTGTTCCACGGCATCAGCACTGAGCTGGTGAGCGACCAGGATTTTGCCGATGCCGAGACCACCGTGAAGTGGTGCGGCAACATCGAGGAACAGCTGAAGGCGGCCAAGCAGCACGCCCTGAGCCAGACCGAGAGCATCGATCTGCTGTTCCGCACGATCGATGACATCGCGGCCGAGGCTCGGGCCAAGCGTCTGGATCTGGAGAAGCTGGTGAAGCGCCGCAAGGACGAGCGCCGCACTGAAATCGGCAACGCCGCCCGCCGCGCCGTGCAGCAGCACGTGCTGGCAATCAACGAGAGCCTGGGCGAGCACGCCATTCCGATGCCGACGACGCTGGTTGCCGACATCGCCGAGGCGATGAAGGGCAAGCGCTCCTTCAGCAGCATGCAGGAAGCCGTGGACGCGGTGGCGGCCAATGCCAAGATCGACGCCAGCCAGTACGCCGACCGGATCCGCGCAAACGTGGCCATCCTCGCCGGGCATGCCGAGCACGCAACGCTGTTCGCCGACCGGGTCCAGCTGTGCGCGACGAAGGCGCCGGAGGATCTGCGTAACCTGATCGCGGCACGCATTGCGGAGCACCAGCAGGCCGAGCAGGCACGGCTGGACGCTGAGCGCGAGAAGATCCGCGAGCAGGAGCAGGCCAAGGCTCAGGAGGCGGCGGCTGCAGCCCAGGCCGCACAGGTCCAGCAGGTGCTGGTTGCAGAGGCAGCACCGGCGCGGACCGAGGCCGCTACCACCGCCAGCGCACCGTCGCCGAGCGCCACCCAGCGGCAGGTTGTCCGGATCAAGCTCGGCCAGATCGTGGATCTGATCGCACCGCTGAAGATCGACGCCGAAGGCCTGCGCCAGCTCGGTTTCGAGCCGGTGGCGACCGAGCGTGGATCGAAGCTGTACGAAGCCGACCAAGTCGACGCGATGCGCGCCGCGATGATCCGCAGCTTGCAGCGTCCACTGTCGGGCATCACCGCGCAGGCAGCCTGATGGACGTCGCCCTCTACCCCTGCCACGCCAAGAGCCTGCGCCGTGCCGGCCAGGCCCGCGCCCAGCTGTTCGCCCATGTGATCGAGGGCAAGCGCTACACCACCGCGCAGGTGGCCGAGATCCTGGACATATCCCATAGCGCCGCATACGAGCGGATCAAGCGGCGCCCTCACCCGCTCACCTGGGCGGACCTGCAGAAGGCACGCATGGCATGAAGACCTGCACGAAGTGCGCGGCCCGGCTGCCGCTGCGGTTCTTCCCCCTGATCAACGGCAAGGCCACCGCCGCGTGTGCGCCCTGCCGGAACACCGAGCGCCGCCTGCACGACCCGCTGCGCCCCCTGCGCCGCGATCCGCTGCAGGTGCGCCTCAACAACACCTTCAACCTGTGGCACGGGCCGGTGCGCCGCGTGCTGCTGCGGAGCCACGCATGAGCGATGTTCGACGTCCCTGTCCGGTCTGCAACAGCGAGGCCAAGTTGGTCACCGGCCGCGAGGTGTACCCGCACCGGCCGGACCTCTACGGAAAGAAGTTTTGGGCTTGCCTGCCGCATGGCGCTTGGGTTGGTTGTCACCCGGACAGCGAGCGGCGCATGGGGCGCCTTGCAACCGCAGAAACCAGGCGCCTGAAGATGGCCGCGCATGCCGCGTTCGATCCCCTCTGGAAGACCGGGCGCATGAAGCGCGCCAAGGCCTACGCCTGGCTTCGGGAACAGACCGGCCTGTCCGAGCGGGATTGCCACATGGGTTGGATGAGCGACGACAACCTGCGCCGCGTGATCGAAATCTGCGAAGGAGCCATGGCATGACCCACCACCGCTACGACCGCCGGCTGCCGAAGCGCACCGAGGGCTTCGCCTGGGGCCGGTCCATCGACAAGGTGCTGGGCGGCCACGTCCTCACCTACCGCCTGTTCCGCCGCGACCTGGCCGGAAAGCTGCACATCGAGACGCGGACGTTCCAGCTCAACGACCACCGCCGGTTCATCGCAATGGAGCTGCTGAAAGCGCGCCGCGTGCTGCGCGAACGCGTCGACCGCATCGGCTATGCCCTGATCGAGGCCGAACAGGCCTCCCAACTGCAGGAGGTTGCATGAATACCAACGACAAGACCCTGGCAGACGTGCAGCCCGGTGGGATGGTGAGGCTGGGGGATCAGGCAGAGCTGGATAGGCTTGAATTTCAGGCGTGGGCACGCGAGCTGCTTCCCTGTCCGTTCTGCGGAAGCAGTGCCGAGTTCGTGCCGTACAAGGACAACGGACTGACCCTGAAGTGCAAGAGCGTGGGATGCATCCAGCGGAACCAGCGCACCCTCCGCTACGGAATCGATTGGCTGCGGACCTCGATGGCAGAACACTGGAATACGCGCGCCCTCTCCGCCCAGCCCTCCCCGGGTAGTCAGGATGCGCTGGCATCGCTTCCGCTGTACCGACTGGCCGACGATGCGAACGGCAACCGTGGTCTGCACCGTGACGACACCGGCAGCTGGGTGAAGCTGCAAGACGTGGAGCGCGCCCTCGCCGCCCGCCAGCCGGTAAGCGATCAGCACCCGGACGACCTGGCCGTGGATGCGTTTGCCGCCGCCATGAAGGCCAAGATGGCCGCAGCCCGTGCCAAGGGCCGAGGTGGCTGGGAAGACCCCGCGCAGTGCAGCGCCGATGACCTCAGCAGCATGCTGCGCGACCACGTGGAGAAGGGCGACCCTCGCGACGTCGCCAACTTCTGCATGATGCTGCACCAGCGCGGTGAGGCTATCGCCGCTCGCCAGCCGGTGGGGGAGCCGGCCATGTATCAGGTGCGCCCGCGCCTTCTTCGAGAGGGTAAAGGCTGGCGCAAGGTGACAAAGCGCGAGTATGACGACCGTGGTCCGTTCCCCGGATACGACGAAGCCGAGTGGGAACGCCGCACACTCTACGCCGCCCCAGCCGCGCAGGCGGTGGACCTGGGACAGTTCCGTCGCCCCATCGAGGAGTGGCGCTCCGATATGCAGCAGTGGGTGGAGGGGCATGGCGACTACGATGGAGTGTTCGCCAAGGACATTGCCGAGGCAAACCGACTGCTGGCCCTGATCGACAGCCAGGCGGTGGGCAATGGCTAAGCCAGTCATCCGCACGTCCACATCCGCCCTGGTGCAGGTCACCGTGGAGGTCCGCGCCGGTTCCTGGGGCGAGGGCTGCCAGTTGGCCCAGGTGTATCGGCAGGCAGCCGCAAGCGCACTCGCCGAGCTGCATGGCGCCCTAGACAAGCGCGAGATCCGCGTCGTGGGCGTGGCGTCCATCAAGGCGATCACCACAGACACGACGGTGCTCAATGGCTGACCAGCTGCTCACCGCTGCAATGGTCCACGTGTTCGCCCTGGCCGGATTTGCGGCCGGCATCGCCACCCTGTGGGCGATCAGCCGCGCATGCCGCGCCGCGCGCAATGGGCTGCGCTGGTGCTGGCGGAGGTGCGCTCATGGCTGACCAGCTTTTCCCCCGCGAACCGCGCCGCATGAAGCAGCCGGCCAAGGATGTGCTGCGCGAGCAGCTGGTGGTCGAGGCCGATGAAGTGATCCGCCTGCGCGCTGAGGTCCTGCGCCTGCGCGACGCCGCAAACCATGCCACCGAGCAGCTGCGCGCTGCGCTGGCCACGAACTGAAGGAGGACCCGATGGGAGCTGCTGAAAAGCTGGACATCGTCGGAAAGGACTGGCTGACCGTGGACGAGGCCGCGCATTACTGCGGCGTTTCCCGAAGCCAGTTCGATTCGAACATCGCCGACTACGGCGTCGAACCCCGAAATTTCATGGGCAAGAAACTCTACGAGAAGGCCGCCCTCTACTCTGCAATCTACGGCTCCAGACAATGGTCAAGGTCACAATCTTCTGGCGGGACGGCGCCGCGTACCTCAACTGGCGGGAAGGCGGCAAGCGAAGCCGTGTCACCATTGGTCGCGTCAGCCCACGCGAAGCTGAGGGCATACGAGCAGCGAAAGAAGCGGAACTGACCCATGGGGTGCGCATCCTCCCCCGGCTGCCAACTGTCAGGGAGTTCCTGGAGGCGTACCTTGACTGGTACAAGGCGGAGCATCCGACCACACACGGCAAAGCAAAGAGCGAGGTCCGGCTGTTCATTGCCCGCTTCGGCCACCGACCGATCGACACCCTGCGACCGATGGAAATGGAGTCCTACAAGACGGACCGCCTGACCAAGGACAAGGTGGCCCCGGAAACCGTAGGCAAGGAAGTGCGCAGGCTGCAGGCCGCATTCCGGCGTGGCGTGAAGTGGAAGGAACTGGACTTCAACCCGCTGGAGGAAACTCAGGCGCCGCGCGGGGTCCGTAGCGTGGCCGTCCGATTCTACGACCGGGCCGCGATGCGCAAGCTGTACCGTGCAAACCCCGGTCGGGCGCCCCTGTGGCTGTTCATGGCACACACGGGGCTTCGCCGCGGCGAGTTGGTTGGGCTGGGCAAGGATTCGGTGACCGAGCGCAAACTCAGGGTCGAGAGCGAGCCAGACGAAGATGGCCAGGGGCGCACCAAGTCGGGCAAGTGGCGCGAGGTGCCGCTGAACCGGTATGCGCGCTGGGCGCTGCGCCACCTACCCGATCCGCTGGTGGCCGTGCACAAGGACACGGTGTCCGACTGGTTCGCATCGGATGCCAAGCGAGCGGGAATCGGCGGTAGCCTGCATCGGCTACGGCACACGTTCTGCGCCCACATGGTCATGGCGGGGGTTCCGTTGCGGCGGGTGCAGATCCTGGCCGGCCATGCCGATTACGCCACGACCGAGAAGTACTATGCCCACCTGACGCCAGAGGGCGACGACGGCGCAGTGGCGAAGCTGCGGTACTGATCCGCGCCGCTGGGACCACTGGGACCAAATCCTGTGGATATGCGGGAAACAGTGGGAAATGTCCACCACTGAGTCTGCCTAAGTTGTTGATTATGGTGACCCCGGCCCGATTCGAACGGGCGACCTTCCCCTTAGGAGGGGGGCGATCCGGCCATATCCGCCAATGCTCTTAGTGCGATCTGTGCCAATGCTGTGCCAGATTACGCGCGTCCGGGGGTCCGCAAGCGCCGTAAAACGCAGTATCCGCAGCAGTTGCGGAGCGCGGTCGGACCTTTCAGACGCCCCGCCGCATCTGCTCCAGCCCAGCCCTCACCCACGCCTTGCTGCGGACGTCCCTCGCTCGGGGCTTGGTCTCTGCCGGCGGCTTGCGCGGCTCAAGCGCCGCCTTGATCCGCTCGACCTCCTTCGCTCCGGCCTCGGCCAGGCGCCGTGCCTGTTGCTGCTGCTCGCGGGTCGGCGGCAGACCGGGCAGTGGCGGGGGCAGCTGGATCGGCGTGCTGTCGGTCAGCCGGGCAACGGCCTCACGCAGCGGCAGCTCGGGATAGAGCCTGGCCGCGCACCAGCGCTCGGCATAGCGCTTCGCCTGCCGGACGTTGGCCGCACGCACTTCCTTCACCTGCCACATCTTCTGGCCTTCCATCCATAGCCGGACCCCGGGACCGCCATCAGGCGTGACGCTGGCCGTCTCGCGGCCGTTGTACCAGAGCGCCCAGCGTTCACCGGTCTGGACCCAGCCAGAGGGAATGGGCGCGGTGCGGAAGCCTTGGTAGCCGTGCGAGGGAAGCATGGCCGGAAGGATACGGCCGGCCGTCGCAGATCCTGCGAACGCCACGGCGGCTTGGCTGAATCGTTTGGGAGAACCCCCAAGTCGAATTGTTAAATCTTGCTTCGGCAATTTGACAAAAACGTCAATTTGTCCGAATCTCCGATCTATGGAACCACGTACTCCCGGACAGCTCGTTACCGCCCTCCTTAAAGAGAAGGGCTGGACCAAACGAACCTTGGCGATCGTTCTGGCGGTCGACGAGTCAGTCATCACACGAATTGCTGCAGATAAGAAGCCGATTACCGCCGATCTCGCACTTGGGCTGGAAGAGCTTTTCCACGTCCCGGCAGAGCGCTTTTTGGCACTTCAGAAGGACTATGACTTGGCCCTTGCTCGAATCGCCTTTCAGCCCAGTCCCGAACGAGCGATGCGAGCCGAGATCTTCGGGTCCCTACCGATCTCCGAGATGATCAAACGGGGGTGGCTGAATGTGGAGAATCCGCGAGATGTGGCCGCTGTTGAAGCTGAGGTCGCGCGATTCTTCGATGTCAAAGCTATTCCCGACATTGAGTTCATGCCTCATGCCGCAAAGCGGACTCAGGTAGCAGCGACCGCTACACCTGCACAGCTCGCATGGATTCACCGAGTGAAGTCAATCGCGGCTGAAATGTTGGTGCCGAAGTACACACCTACGACAGGAAAGGCCGCGATCGAGAGACTAAAGCCTCTCCTACGTTCCGCCGAAGAAGCTCGAAAGGTTCCTCGCATCCTTGCGGAAGCCGGTATCCGCTTCGTGGTCGTCGAGACGTTGCCATCAGCAAAAATCGATGGCGTGTGCACCTGGCTGGCTGATGATGCGCCCGTCGTAGGCATGTCCATGCGCTTCGATCGAATCGATAACTTCTGGTTCGTACTGCGTCACGAGTTGGAGCATGTTCTTAGGGGCGACGGGAAGCACACGCCTGCCCTTGATGTTGAGATGGACGGTCGAACGGACGCCACAGTCGCCGAAGAGGAGCGGGCGGCGAATTTGGCGGCATCTGCATTTATGGTGCCGCCCGAGAAGCTGGCCGGTTTCATCGCGCGCAAGTCGCCTCTGTTCTCGGAACGCGACATCGTAGGGTTCTCTGCGCTCTTGGGCGTTCATCCTGGTCTCGTCGCTGGACAGCTTCAGCACGCCACTGGGAAATACGATCGCTTCCGGAGCCACTTGGTCAAAATTCGTTCGATCGTCGTTCCGGGCGCATCGACCGACGGGTGGGGCGACGTCGCGCCCTTGGGTCAGTAGGAGGTAGCTCTATGTCTACAAAGAGTCAGCGCTTACAGAACATCATCAAGCTCTACAAGCAGCGAACCGGTAACTCGTCGGTCATCATGCAGGACGTAGCTAAGTTCGCTGCAGAGATGGGCTGGCAGCTTCCCAAGCCTAAAGATCCCATCGATCTCCTGGCCGAGGAGCTGTCCAAAGCCGCTCGAGAAGAAATCCGAAAGGATGAGGTCACTGGCCGTCCTTATCGTGCGAATCTTGCAGTCACGACGAACAAGCCCGACGGCACTCAGTTCACCTTCTGGACTGACATCGACGAAGCTCCGCGGCATGTGGCGCATCGTTCGTTCACCCAGCGCCGCGATCAGATGATCGGTGACGCTCTTCAGCTGACCTTTGATGCGACCCATTGGAACCGCGTCCATGCAGATGAAGAGCCGATCAACATGGTTCTGGACTTCACCGATGACGTCGCCGAAAAGATGACCGCTATGGATATTGAGGACGAGGCGGCTTAACGCCTCTCCTCAACAATCCTACATGCCGGGGCGGCGCTGCTCACGCGCTCCCGGCCTGATGCAACATGGCCCTTCAATTCTCTTCGGTCGTAGCGCGCGACTCTTCCTTAACCTGCTCTCTCAAGGCCGCGTCGCTGGCCTGAGCCCGTTCCAGCGCCTGTCTTACCTGAAACGCCGGATCTTGGGTCACGCCTTCTAGGGCCTCAATCGCTTGGCGATTCGCTTGCAACCGATACTCGCGGTCAATCCGTGCCATTTCGGCTACGGCAAGGACAACGCTGACGATCACCACCACGGCGATGAGGCTCTTCCAAGGGAAGCCGTCTTTGCGGCGGGGCTTCTTACTTCGCTTTGGCAACTCTTCCATGATCCAGTCCGGCCATCTCGGTCAGGGGCTCCAAGGCCATGCTAGCGCCATGGAGGCCACTTGGCACAGCTACGCGGCACAGCATATGACTCTTGCAACTAGCCCAGGTGCCGGCGCGGCGCTGCTCACGCGCCCCCGGGTTGAGCTGCCTGCGGCCCCGGATCCGGCGAAGTCAGGATGCCCGCCCTGCCCCGCCGACACCATCGGGCAACCTCGCCCTGTCGGGTCGGGGTGTCCCTACACGCCCCGGGCACGGCCGGCCGGGCTACCCTCCGGCCATGTGCGGCCGTTTCGTCCAGCTCCCCGTGATCGACTTCGGCCAGCCGGGGCTGGCTGACCTTGCCCCCGGCCTGGCCGAGATCCAGCTCAGTTACAACTTGGCGCCCACACAGCGCGCGTCGGTGATCCTGGACCGGGGCGAAGGCCGGCAGGTCACCCGCCTGGCTTGGGGCCTGCTGCCCTTCTGGGCCAAGGCCAAGGGCCTGCAGGGTTCGACCATCAACGCCCGGATCGAGACGGTGGCCACCAAGCCGGCATTCCGGTCGGCGTTCAAGAATCGCCGCTGCGTGATCCCCATGGCCGGCTACTACGAGTGGTCCGTGAGCCTCGAGGACGGGAAGAAAGACCCCTGGTTCATCCACGCCACCGGGCCGCTGCTGGCTGCTGGCCTGTGGGAGGACACCAGCCCCCTGCTGCCCGACGGCAACCTGGGCACCTTCACCATCATCACCGGCGACAGCAGCGGCGTCTCGGCCGACATCCACGACCGCATGCCGGTGTGGCTGCAGGCCGGCCAGATCGATGAGTGGATGGCCGCAAGCCCCGACGACGCCATGGCGATGCTGCTGGCCAGCGAGCCGCCGGCGATGGAGGCGTACCGCGTCAGCCGCGCGGTGAACACGCCGCGGAACAATCGCGAGGATCTCTTGCAGCCAACGACTTGAGGGCTATGCCTCGCGATGGAAATGTCGAGTCAAGGCGCTAGGCTTGCGGGCGGGGTGAACGAGTCGCCGAAGTACAGGCCGCCGTCGGTCACAATTTCTGCATTCATCCTTGCAACGTCACTGGCTCGGACCTGATTGTATGTCCGCCCAGAAGCAGTCAAATCCTCCATGTATGTGCCGTACCAGATGTAGGAAGGAAGCCGCAGCTGGTCGGCGGCATTGGTGTTCAACGGTGACAGGCGCCCCCAACGAGCAGCCGCACGGAAACCATCTCCACCGCCCACATTGGTTATTCCGTTGTTACCCGCCGCTTCGTTCAACATCTGCATGCCCAACGCATTGCCAGTCATGTAGCCTGCAATATTCGAGCCTAGGGCGCCGGTATTGGTGATTGCCAGAAGGTGGTCAAACGCGCCTCCCGCCGGTTTCACCACGGTGTAACCGAGCGAGTTGCCAGTGCCCACTACCTGGCGGGTCAGCCATTGCCACATGGACACGTAGTAGATGTGGGTCGGGTTGTTCAGGACGTATTGAATCAACCAGCTGGGCAGGACCAAAGACGCACCCGATCCGGACGGCAACGCCGAGGACTGTGAGACCGCGACGTGCAGTCCCTTCTTCGGCGTACGCTCAACGTGCGGAGCCACCTCGGGAGAGACGGACAGCACAAGGCCGAGACTGGAATCGACCCCCGTAAGGTCCTCGGCGTAGGCAGCTGCCACGTTCGTGACTGTCGAACCGTGCGTGACGCCCTCCAAATCAACCGCGCGGGCAAGGAGCAGTGACCCGGGCACCACGATCGGGTCCGGTGATGAGATAGGAAGACTGGCATCCGTGAAGGGGCCCGGCACCACCATGGAAATTCCGTTGCTCACAGTACATACCCCTTGCTGATGATGTTGGCTGCGTGGAGATGCTGGTCGACCTGAATGCCCGCCGCGTTGCGATGGGTGTTGTCGCTCATCAGCGAGGGCGGCGGCCGATCATCGGCCACGGCTGCAGCATCTGCGGAGGTAACTTCGGTGATCCAACCATTTTCCATGGCCATATCGAGCCCCTGCACGATGAACTGGCGACGAAGGTCGAAGTAGCGTGCACCGTAGATGGTGGACAGCTGCTGATTCACCGAAAGAATCTGATCGTACTTTGCGTTCCCGGGACCCTCGGTCTGCATGTTGGTCACCGATGCCACGACGAACTGCTTAACCCGCGGCGAGAGGTTGTCGACCATGCGGGCGATGCTGTCGAGCAGCGGAGGAATGAAGTCAGCCAGGTAGACGTCATTGCGGCCAACACCGATTACCGCTACGTGGTCCAGATACTGCTCATCTTCAACGGCATGGAAAATGCTACCTGGCGGGCAGCTGACTGCAGAGCCTGAAGCGGCACGGGTGAAGGTCCAGGTGTTGGTGGAAAAATCGCGCGCCAGAGTTCCCCTGACGCCAACCAGATCGCCCACCCAAGAGGTGTTTACGTACGGGGTCAGTCCGGTGCTTGGGCTGGCCACGGTCACGCCCACGGATCCTGATGCAGGGATCTGCCCGCCGACGGCTCCCAGAGTAACGTTCTGGGCACCTTGGCGAATCGCAACGTCCCTTGAAGCCCAACCCGCAGCGCCCCTGTTGATAACGGGTACGCCGATCAGTGAAGACATTCCAGTCCCCTGAGCAGCCGTGATCGAATCACCCCACATGATCACGCGGCGCTGCGGAGTTAGCGGTTCCTGCGCACCCGAGGGAAGATCGCGACCCCACCGGCGGCCGGATCCATCAGTCCACGTCGCATAGTTGGAGCTGAGCAGCAGCGGATCAGTTCCAGAGCCGACCAGGTAGCGCATACCGGTACGAACGTTGTCTGCGTAGACCTTGCCCGCACCTTCGGTCAGCAGCCAAACTGGCTCCGACCCGGAAAGCCTATCGATGAGCGGCGTCGCGGGATCATCTGCCAATGTAGTGCTGAGCGGAAGCTCGGCCTTCACTGGCGCGAAGGTGCCATCCCAACGCCAGCCTCCAACATGGCGATGATTCGATCCCTCAAGCTTCCATGCGTAATCCCGATCGAACATCACGCGCAGCTGTACGCCATCCGCCACTCTTCGATCCACTACGGATTTATCCGCCTTCTGGCTCAGCACGTCGCCATCTCGGAACTGCAAGCCACCTGCCACCATCACGAACCGACCGCTGTTCGGAACAGTCTGACCTGTGATCGGATCGACATGCGTACCCGTATCGCCCACTACCGCCACCTGCCGGTTCTGCGGGATCTGCCCAGCCCCAGCCGCAGTATTCGCCGCCGCCCACGTCGGGAACTCGATGGTGCTGCCATCGGCAAGGAACTGCTGAAAATCCGTCTCAATACCGTTCCAGCTCTTCCGCGTAACCCCGCGGCGATCCTGCCACGTAAACGCGGTTCCGTTGATACCGTTGTCCAGGTTCTCGGCGTTGTCGTACAAATCCAGGGGCGAGCTGGAGCCGACCGGGTTGCCGGTGTTGTATTTGGTCATCTGGGTGCGTCTCCAGTGTCGCTACGGCGCGTTGGCGTCGTCGTATTGGTAGAAGGCGGGGTCGTACTGCAGGGCGGTCAGCTCAACTGAGCCGTCTTCACCTGGCGTGAGGTCGGTCAGCACGGCGTCATAGCCAGCGCGCGTGCTGTCGCAGAAGATCAGCTCGGGCGGGTCAATCGTCGGGTCGTCCAAGATCCAGGTGTTGAACGCGTGCTCGCCCGGTAACGCCGAGGCGGCGATGGTCAACCGCTGGTCGTCGACCCGGGTGGGCACCATCACGTTCGATAGGGTCCCGTCCTGGAAACGGACCAGACACCGCGGCGCCGGCAGGCTCCAGTCCAGGTACTCACCCACCTCGATCAGCAGCCGAGTACCGTCCAACCTGGCCGACTCAATCATGGTGCTGGTGGTGCTCGACCCCGGAATGTCATCGAACAGCTTCACCCGGTCGCCGTACTGGTAGACCAGGCCCATCATCTCGGTCTTGGTCTTGTAGGTCAGGCGCTGGCCTTGGTGCTTCATCAGGCGGCGCATGCCGATCCGGTATGCGCGATCGCGCGTCCCTACACCCTGAAGCTCGTAGGACTCGACCTTCCATGGCTCGGTGACGCCAGGCAGCCGGCACTCCACCGTCTCCGCCGCCCAGCTCACCTCGTCGATGTAGGTCACGTCCACGCCGTCATAGTCGTCCGGGCCCGGCGAAATGAACGACGTGCTGAGCGGCTCAAGCTGGCGTTGCGGCGAGATCCCGCCTCGCCACCCCTTCACCCCTTCGCGGCCGGCCGAACACATCGAATCGATCAGCAGGAAGTAGCCCATGCCAGCCTGCGCCGCCATCTGCAGCATGTCCAGTGCGCTGGTTCCGGACTTCTCCGCGCTGAAGTCGAAGAACTCCCCTCGCGGCGTCCAGTAGGTGTCCTCCAGATGCTGCAGCGTGTCCGTATCGATTTGGTCCGCCGGCAGACCAAGGGAGCGCATGACGTGGATCATGGCGCCGCTGATGCTGCGTGCAGTGCCCTGGTCATAGAGCCGTGTAGCTTCCACGTTGAACCGGCGGTCGGTCTGCGCCGCCAACTTCGTCCCGGTGGTCACCGTCAGGCCGATGGTCGTCAGGTCGTCGTAGCGTGTCGGCCGCTGCGATAGGCGCGCGCGCAGGCCCTGCCAGTAGCACGCATCCCGTGCCGAGTTGCCTCCGCGCTCGGTCACCCGCCTGACCCGCACCTCGACCTGCCCAGGGGCGCCGAGGGTGATGCGCTCAGTGAAGCCCACCGCATCCTCGGAGTATCCGGTGTACGTGTGGGTCCGAACCGTCCAGGGCGCGCCCGAGCCATACACCCGATACCCAACGCGGATGCTGACCGTGAACGTGCGCTTGTTGCCCTTGCTGGTGTACCAGATCAGGCCGCTGGGGAAGTTGAAGTCGTATTCAAACGCATCGGTGGTTTCGCCGTTCGGGCACACCAGGAATGGTCCCAGCCACTCCTCGCCCTCCTGGAACCCGGTGGCGCTGTAGTCAGTGGCCGTCCGGTTGGTCCAGCCCGGCCAGCTCGTGTCGACCACGCCAGCCTCTGTAAGCCGCTCCACGGCCAAGGTAAGCCCGGACACGGCCGCAATTCGATAGTCACTTTGGCCACGCGACATTGCCAGCGACACCACACCAGGCGGCAGGCCTCCGAAAGCAGTGCCGGTCGGACCGTCATAGGCCAGCGTTATACGAGGCTGCGTTGCCGGCGTTCCACCGGTCGTGGCAACACCTGCTGTAGACGTTGGGCTGCTGCCGAAGACAGAAGCCGGCAGTCCGCTGTAGGTGATGCTCCCGCCAGCAAACGGGCTGGCCGCCTCAGCAATCGTCACCACACCGCCGGACTGGGTCGCCACCAAGCCACTGTCCACCAACTGGTCGTTGATGGCAGTCAGCAGCACGCCCAAGGTGATGTAGTTGGCCACCAGCGCCACGCTGTAGGTGGTTCCCCGCCAGCTGATCCCGAAGGTGACCGGAGAACCGCTGAAGTCGAAGTTGCTCGCAGCGGCCGATCCCGTCACACGGGCAGCGCTGCCACCAACACCGGGCACTGCGGGCGAGCCAGGAACGTAGCTGGCCACGAACAACGCGTAATCGGCTCCGTTGTAGGTCAGCAGAACCGGCATGCCCACGTAGGGTGCCAATTCCGCCACAGCACTGCCGGCGATGATCGAGTAAAGGCCGCTGGTGGTCGCTGTGAAGGACGCCGCAACCTTGAGCGTGAGCACGGCGCCGACAACCCAGCTGCTGGGCACGGAGCTGGTCGGCCGCTCGTTACCGTTCGCGTCTGTGACTGTCGCGTTGTTCAGGGTGATCACATTCCCCGATACCGTCACCGAGTCTGCGTTGATCCCCGTTGACACGTCTGCCGTGTCACTCAGATCAAGGCCGGCGGTGCCGGAGGCGGTAGCCCCCACCTCGGTAGAATTCACCCAGTTCTCGGAGCGCACGTCGCCGCTCACATCTGCACCCGGTGGGTAGATGGTCATCTGCACGTCACTGCCGAACGAGCTGATGGGCGTGTTGCCCAGCCGGGCCGAACCCACGGGGATGATGTGTCGGCCCTTCCCCACGCACACGAACATATGGGTTCGATAGGACTTCTCCCCCACGAAGCGAGACACCGGCTGCACCAGGTAGTCGGCCCAAACGCGGCACCGCCCCAGAACCTCGCGCACGGGGCTACCCAAGCGCGCCGTGTTCGCCCGCGCCGTGTCGAGACTGAGGCTGTCGCCCTGCCCGTTCCGACTGCCAGGCAGGTTGTTGGCCATGTAGATGGCGTACGCGGCCACCACCGCGACCACAACCCAATAGATCACCGCGGCAATGCCCTCGTAATGAGGGACCGGGTAGATGCGCACGTCGCTGCCGTCATCGATCCAGGTGGTTGCCCACGCACCTGGCGCAACCGGCGCGCCGTTCAACTCCAGCTCAATCGGCTGCTCACCCTCTCCGGTGTAGCCACGCACGTTCGCCCGCAGCCAGCCATCCACCGTCATCCGGCCATGCTGGTGGGTTTCCAGCGCTTCACCGGGCATGCGGGAAGGAAACACCCGGATCACGCGTAATACTCCACGCGGTTGAAGCGGCGCTCGAAGCGCGCCACAGGCAGAACCGTCACGTTGCGGCCGTCGTTACATTCCAACGTGCACATTCGTCCGTCTACCTCCACCAGCACGGCAACGTGAGTCACCATGCTGCCCTCGTAGCAGAACGCCACGGCACCCTCTACCAGGTCGCTGCCGGCGTGCTGCAGAACCGCCTGCTGTGCCAGCTCGGGCAGATCGTCACGGGTAGCCCCAGGATGCTCATCCCACGCCGGCAGCCCAAGATCCCGCCGCACCTCATTGACCACGCCATAGCAGTCCAGTTCGGGGAACATGCGGCCGCCACTGACCCAGACAACGTCCAGGTACTTTTCAAGGTCAATCGTCATGAGATGTAGCGCAGTCCGGGGTGTTTGGAGAGGTTGAAGCGATCGCGCGGCCAGGCCGTGTCGAGGATGTTCATGAAGCCGGCCGTGATCTGGACCTCTGTGGCCGACCACTGGCCGCCCTTGATGACCATCGAGAGCGGACGCTTGATGGGTGCCAGCAGATCACTGCTCAGGTAGACCCGCAGGGTTACCGTCATCTCCTGCCGCGCAGCGAGCGCGGCACGGATCTTGGTGCTCACCACGCCATCAATGTTGGTCAGCGCGAAGCGCAGATCCTGTACGCCGTCGGCATTGCGCGCCGGCTTGGCCACGTCCATGCCGCAGGCCTTGAAGGTCACCGTCTGGCCCGTCTCCAGAACCGCAGTCAGGTCCTCCCAACCCTTGGTCAGGTAGTGGGTTTCACCACCGACGGTGATGGCCAACGTCTCGTGCTCAATCTCGCTACCACCGGAGGCATACAGCCGCTCAAGGATGCTCATGGCTGGGGCCACTCCCTGTTTGCGGCAAGGTCCACCACATTGGCCTGCAGGAAGCCTTCCGGGTACTCAGACCAACCATCAGCCAGCAGCGGCCGGAGATACAGTTCCAGCTGCGCGGTGAACATCCACAGATTGCTGTTGGTCAACGTCGGACCGTCGTAAATGTCGGTGAACCGCGCCTTGTAGTAGTCCATGCCCAGCGGGCTGCGAAGGCGGCAGGCAAACCAGGACACGCCATCGAATAGCTGCTCTTGGAACCACTTCTCGAACAGAGCAGCCTGCTGATCATTCAGCAGCCATCGCACCTCGGTCTGGCTCGGGGTCGCGGTGTAGGCCCGCCGCGGCAGGGATCGTCCGCTTACGAAGGTGGACCGTGTCTGCGGTGATACGTGGCGCAGCCCATAGCCCTCGCGCAGCGGTTCGGGCAACCACTTCGGCTGCATGATCAGCGCCATTACCCGACCTTCCTTCTGACATTCCAGTTCGATCGCATCGCGCGTGATTGCGGGCCAGTGCCGGACGTGGTGTCCGCCACACGGTCCTGCCGCGCCAGGGTCACCGCACGCGTGACGGTCTGCTCCAGCATCAGCCGTTCCCGCTCGCTGATGGTTCCGTTGACGTTGAAATTGAACTCGTTGGTGTCCCCCCGGCCACCGCCGGCGGAATCGCGTGCCACGCGGTCGAGGGTTGCGTCCAGCTTGGCGCTGGTGGCCGCGGTGGTGACCCTCTCGCCCTTCTGCAGGAGCCAGGTGCCGGTCTCGGGAACGCTGTCGATACCGTCGTGGGCCATGCCAACCGCCGACACCTCACCTACCAGGTTGGCAACTGCTGCAGCTGCGGCGGCCATCGCCGCCAAGTTGGCAGGAAACGGCAGTCCGCTCGAAAGCGCCGAGCTGACCGCGTCCTTGGCTGCCAGCGCGGCCTTTGCGACCGAGAACGCCTTGCTGATTGCGAATGCGGCCCGGTAGATCCCGGACTGCTCGCCGAAGCCCGCACGCATGACGCCCGCAACACCGGCCAGTCCCTGCTCTGCGGCAGTCAGGCCAACCTGCCACCTAGCCTTGTCCAGCTCGTCAAGCCGGGACTGATGGGTAGCCGCCAGCACCGCCTCCTGGGCATCCCAATCCTCATTCAGGTCGGCGCGGGCTTTTCTGTACTCTTCCAACGCCTGAAGCTGCGTCGCGTACTTCTTGTTCTCTTCCTCGACCGCCTTGTTGATCTTGGAAAACTCACCGCTGGCGCCGCCGTACAGTGCATCCGGCCCTCGGTACTCGCTGCCGCCAGCGCCGCCAACCTGCTCAATTACCTTTCCAGCAACCTTGGCAAATTCAGGGTCGTTCGCGGCACCAGCCGCTGCTGCCGCCTGCAAGGTTTTCAGCCGCTCTCGGGCCAGATCCAAGCCGAGAGAATCTTTCTTGTTCAGCTCGTCCTTCAACTTGACGAAAGCCTCGGTGGCCTTGGCCGCTTCCTCGTTCGCGGTCTTCTGCTCCTGCAGAACGTCCAGCCTCCGAGCATCGATGCGCAGGGACTCCTGCTTCGAGGCATTAAGCCCCTTCAGCGCGCCATGCTCCAGATCGAAGTTGAGTCGCTGCAGCTCAGTGGCCTTGCCAGATCGGTCCGCGCTGGTGTCAAACAGCTCGATCTGTCGCTTCAGCTGCAGCGAAGCAGCCTCATAGGCGTGCTCCAACTGCCGCTGCCCTGCCAGCCGCTTCTTGGCATTTTCAGCATCAGCTGCGGCGGCTGCAGCAGAAGCTGCAGCAGCCCGGGCAGCCGGATCACCTGTTACACCGGAAGGAGGCAGGCTGGCCTCAATCAGCCTGACTGTAGGTGTGGGCCGCGGCTGCATGGCCGCCCAGCCGCGGTCGGCGAATTGCGTCCCGTTCTGATAATCCTTGAGGAACTGGCTCCAGCCGCCACCCTGCGAGCCAAACAGCCCGCTGTACTGGCCGGTCGCCAGCTTCATCACCGCGTTGCCCTGCTTTTCGATTGCAACCAGACCGCCACGAACACGGTCCAGGCCTTCAATCGCCCCGCTAAAGATGCCACCGAGGTCACTAATCTGCCGGAAGCTCTCCGCGATCGACTCGGTGAGATTGCGAACCTCGGCGCCGTCTTTCAGATACGTGGCGAAATCGGTGAGGATCGATCCGAGGCCTGCAATCATCGCGTCGAAGCCCTCCCTGACCAGAGGGTCGTTGAGGGTATCGATGAACGAATTGATGGCAGCAGTGGCTCCGGCCAAGCTTCCATCGCGACCGGTGGTCAGATCGTCAATGGTGTGCCGCAGGGCCGTCAGCGAACCGCCGAAGGTGTCACGCGCCGCCTGCGCTGCGCCTGCGTACGACTCTTCGAGGATCTCCAGGATCATCACCTGGGCCTCGCCTTCCTTGCCGGCCTTCACCAGTTCGTCGATCGTGCCGCGCACTTCCTTGGTGAACGCTGCCCCGAAGCCCTGCTGCGCTAGCGCGGCGGCGGCCTTGCTGGGCGATTCCAGGGCCCGGCCAATGGTCTCGGCAGATTGACTGACGCTGATCCCGAGGCGCGCCGATTGGTCGATGACAGCCTGCATGGCGCGGGGGATGTTGGAAGCCAGGATGCCCGAGTAGGACAGCAGGCGTGTCTGTGCCTCGACGATCTCCCCACCACTGAAGGTGGACTTGCTGGCCAGCGTATCGGCCATGTCCAGCAGCTGCTGCCGGGTGTACCCGGCGGCACCGCCCGTTGACCGGATGATTGCATCGAGCTGAGCAACCTCTCGCTCGGCACTCATGGTGTTGCGAGCGATCAACAGGCCCACCGTCGAAAGCCCGGCAAGAGCAGCGGTCATGCCAGCGGCGAGCGCCAGACCGGCCAGCTTCGCCTCGGCCTCGACCTTCTTGCGCCACTTCTCCGCCCGGCGCTCAGATTTGTCCAGGCCGGATGCGAAGCCGCCGACCTCGGCGATTACGTCGATGGTCAGCGTACCAAGGTTCCTGGACATAGCTCTCTCTGCTGCAAGGGCTGACCGGTGGCCGGCCAGGTGATGCGCGCCCTACGCGCCAGCTACCACTGCTTCATCGCCTCCTCGAGGCTGATGGGCTCGGCGTCCGCGTAGGGAATGAAGTCGGCAGGCTTGAACGGGGTCGAGCCAGGCTTCTTGTTGGCGTTGACGAACAAAGCGGCCAGCATCCCTGCAGCTGCATCCATCCGCCCACCCAAGTTCAGGCTGCCGCGCTTGGCGCGGTACACGCTCCAGAGCTGGAACTCCCGGATGGAGAGGCGTTCCTTCGCCTCCCCGATGCTGCGGCCGCCAATCCCGTTCAGGACCAGCTCGCACCACAGCTCATCCTCCGGGGTCAGCTCGTAGCTTTTCCCAGGTTGTTCACCTCGCCGATGGCCATCAGCAGTGCCACCGACAGGTTGCCGTCCAGGGCGCCGCGCTCCGGATCGGCCTCGCCGGTGATATCGGCAACGGTGAACACTGCCTTGCCATCCTGGTCGCAGATGCTGGCCGCGATGCGGCCGGCCACGCCGTCGTGCTTGTTCGTGGCCGACAGCACATCCGACACCGCCGCCTGGAAGCCCAGCGGCCGCACATAGACAGTGGCGGTCAGCTCTTCGTCGCCCTGCTTCCAGCGGATCTCCTTCTCCACTGGCCGGCCAGTGAACGCTCCAGCCTGCAGCAGGCCAGCCACGCTCAGGCTCACCGCACGCGCGGTGGCGGACTTCTTCGGGGCCCGGCTCACGGCGTCTCAGCCTTGCGCAGCCAGACGCCCGACCCGCTGCGCTGCATGGTCGCGGCAGTGGTCACCACTGCATTACCCTGGAAGTCGAACGGGAAGTCGCTCACGTAGGCCTGGAAGGTGTACCAGGTGCGGGTATTCGGCAGGACCAGCTCGTCTACCGTGGAGCGCTCGGCCGTGGCCGACGCGCCGGTGCCAGCGCCGCCGGTGAAAGCGACAGTCGGCGTACCGGTGTAGCCGGTGCCAGGATTGGTGATGTTGACGCCGATCACCGAGCCAGAGTCGACGATGGCCGTGGCCGTTGCACCACTGCCACCGCCGCCGGTGATGGCCACGGTCGGCGCACTGGTGTAGCCGGTGCCGCCGTTGGTCACTTCGATGTTCGAGATGCTGCCGACCTGCTGCACAGTGGGTTCGATGTCCACGCCGTCGGACCAGCCGATGGCCCACTGGATCGGGTCGCCGCCGTCCACCTGCTCGGCCAGCTGCCAGAACAGGTAGTGGCTCTCGTTCTTGGGGTCGGCGTTGATGGTCACCGACGCCTGGCCGGGCGTGCGCAGGCCCTTCTTGTAGGTGCGCGTGTTGGTCTCGGACAGGCAGGTGTCGTCGATCTGGTCCGCCGGCGCGGTGCCGGGGTTGAAGGCGGTGATGCACTCGATCTCGCGGACAACGCCGTTGATCAGGCCGTACAGCTGGGTTCCTTGGGTCAGGATGCTCATCGTTTCTCCTGCGGGCAATAAAAACCCCGCAGTGCGGGGCGTGGGTGGGGATGTAGCGGGCGTTACCGAGGGACCAGCCAGTCCACATCGAATGACAGCCGCAACAACTTCGTTTCGGGATCAAGCATCTGGCCGCCCCAGCGGGTGATGTACCCGCGGGGCTCGAAAGCATCACGCAGGGCCTTCGCGCCCTGGATCAGCGATGCCTCGTCCTTCGCATAGACGTCGATCTGCGTGGTCAGCGCGTCTACGTCCGGCCGCTGGGCCAGGAAGTTTTCAGGGCTTCCGCTTACCGTCTGCCAGACCGCATAGGGCAGCGCAGGCGGCTTCTCGATCAGTCCGAACGGATATACACGGGTCGGCGCGTCGCCAAAGGCCAGCAGCACCTCCGGTGATGCGATGCAAAGCGGGAAGATGGGCGGGATCATGCCGCCCCCTGCCTCGCCAGCACGCGGTCGAGCGCCTGGTTGAAGCTTCGCGCGAACACGTCGACGGCCTTCTGGCCGGCTTGGTCCGGCACCGGCCGGAAGATCGGCTGCGCAGCCATCTTCGAAGTGCCGAATTCCAGCAGGCGCCAGTACCAAGTGATGCCGCCGGGGTTGCTGGTCCCCTGCTGAGCGGCGCGGCCGGCCTGGGCACCGCCCAGAACGCCAACACGGAACGCAAGCACGCCATCCTGCTTGAACGCGCGGCCATTCCAGCGCACCGCGACGTTCTTCCAGATGGCGGTCTCGGTTTCGTGGTCGTCCACCCGGCGGGCGTTGCTCTGCGCCTGGTCGCGCAGCACGTTGGCTGCACGACGCAGGGCGGCGCGTCCTCCTTTGTAGTTCACCTCCCGCTTCACCTGCGCCATCTTGTTGCGGATGCCGTCCAGGCCGCTCACATCGAATCGGATGCCATCAGCCATCATTGACGCCCTCGCTACACGGAAGCGTGAGGTATTCCAGGCCGCTCACCGGGTCGGGCAGCACACCATGGATGTTCAGGATCTTGCCGCGGAATAGCACCCGGCACTTGTCGGTCACGTCGTCGCGGTGACGGATGGTCACCCGCAACGTGACCTCGCTGTCCACCGCCTTGGCTGCCACGAATTCGCGGGCCGACAGCGGCGCCACTTCGGCCCACACATCGGCCAGCGGCTCCCAGCTGACGGTCTGCGCGCCGGTCGCAGGCGACTGCCCGTAGACCTGACGCTGCAGCTGCACCCGATGGCGCAGACGGCCGGCGGCGATCATCGCGGCTTCCCGCTCAGGTAGTTGCCGGAGTCGGCCGCCTCCGCCTCGCCGCCTTCGCTGTCGCAGAGGTAGTCCACCAGCCGGTTAACTGCCTTGGCGTTCTCCTGGTCGGCCGTGGTCTTTTCCCGCAGCGCCGCCACCAGCTGGTGCGCCGCCTCGGTCTGGGCTCGCAGGGCAGCCAGCAATTCGCTTTGCTCGTTCATTCGCTTCTCGCATCCATTTCATGAGCCAGGCGCGCCGGCGCGCGCAGCCTGAGCAGGCCACTACGCCACCGTGGAACGCCGTAGCGGCGCCAGCAGGGCCGTTGCAGCGCGAGAAAGGACGTAGCCATGACCGGCATCGGCGGGCACGGTGTTATCGCCCTCGCCCTCCCGGAACCTGTAGTGGCTTGCCAGCTCTACCAGCGTGGCCAGGACCACCTGCGAAGCGAGCACCGGTTCCCCTTCATCGTCCAGAACCGGTAGGGGAATCCCGTCAGCGCCGATGATCGGCGCGCCGGCGGCATCCCGCTGAAGCTCGTAGCGGCGCCAGGGTGACTTCAACCAGCTATCCACCGCCGCACTGGCGGCCGGTATGGCAAATGCCAGCCAGAGGTCATCGGCGCCGGGATCAAGCCGGAGCTGCTCCTGGGCTTGTGCCTTGCTCACGAACTCAACCATCGCCGTCTCCCAGGCTCACAGGCCCAGCTGGAACCCGCACGCTCCGGCCGTCCTTGCCGTCGCGCCCCTTCCGGGCGGCCAGGATCCAGTCGTCGGTGTTCTCCAGGCATGGCCGGGAAGCGTTCGCGCGCTTTGCGATCCAGAGTGCGCCATCATGGGTCACCGACTCGCCCGCCTTCATGCCAAGCCCGTCCCGGTGGAAGCCTCGGTGCACCAAGTACGGCAAAACCAGCTCGGTCCTCCGTTCGCCTGAGCCGAGGGTGATGACGAACCCGCGCTCGCTGTCGTACTCACCGGAAGCAGTTTCGAAGCTGACGCCATGCTTGCCGTCCTCTCCATCCCGACCAACCACTACACCCAGACGAATCGCTTCGCCCTTCGTGGTAGTGATGACGAGCTCGCCGGCACGGTCGATCATGGCGCCAGCCAAACCGACACCGTCTGCACCAGCTTTCGGCGGATTCTCGGCCAGATACTTGGCGACTGCCGCAGACAGCTGCTGTTCCGTGACCGGCTCCGCGTCTTGGCCATCCTTCGGCACCGGCAGCGCCTCGACAGCAGCCTTCACCGTCGCCTGAATCACCGCGGGGTCTGCGTCGCGTCCATGCTGCACCGGATTGGCTTCGAAGTGCTTAGAGACAGCATCGGCCGCAGCAAGGTCGACAAGCGTTAGCAGCCGCGGCGATTCCAGCAGCTTCGCCACCACCAGGCCGGCCACCGCATCAAGGTCCACCGGCTCCGCATCCTGACCGGGCTCGCCCTTCTCCGGTCCACGCTCGCGCAGTTCCTGAAGCTCCAGCTTCACCGGTGCGATCGCCTCGCGGATCAAGCTGCCGATCTCCTTGCCGAAGTCGATGGGATCAGTCATTGCGGAATACCTCAGCTCGAGCGGCGTGGAGAGCCTTCATCATGAAATTTTCCTGCTGCAGCGCGCGGAGTTCGTCGCTGTCGTCAGGCAGCGTATCGTCGTCGTTCGTTTGGGGTGGCTCGCTCTTGGCCGGCTCCGCGGTGATCTTGTTCTGGCGAACCTGGTCCAGCGGGAAGTCCTGCTGCTGCATGTAGACGGTGTCCCCACCCTCCAGCGGCGGAAGGTTGAACGCGAGTCGGGCCTCGTTCGGAGTCTCGATGCCGCCACCGGTCAGCTTGGTGTGCACTTCCGCCTGCTTGCCCGCGTCCATCCGCAGCAGCGGCTCCAGATCGAGTTCCACACCCATCGGTCGGGAGATGCCAAGGCCCTCGTCCACAAGCTCTTCGATCCCCTCGATGTGCGCCTGCAGCGCATCCGAGTGGTACAGCTGGTTAATGTCGTCGACCTTCATACCCGCGGGGATCGACCCGATGCCGATCTTGAAGGGCGGGATGCCAAACGGCTGACAGATCTGCTCGTCCGAGTAGCGCATCTGTTCGACCAACTGGTTGTCGGCCGACTTGAACGCAAACGGCGTGAACTTCATGTCCGCACCGACTACCGCTACCTTGCCTGCGTTGGCCCCCTGGAAGTTACTGTTCCAGTATTCCTTCACAGCCTGCGCGTCGTCTTCGGACATGCCGGCCGGAGCTGTAAGGATGCCGCCAGGGTTTGCACCGTTGGAGAAGAAAGTGGTCGAGTCCTTAAGAATCTTCAGGTTCTTCACGGCCGGCCAGTGGGCCGCGCACAGCGGCGGCACGCCGATCAGCTGGTGATGGAAGCAGTTCATCCGGTCGTGGATGATCTCGCTGGCAGGCACGATCAACTGGCTTCCCGGGTAGGCATCCGGTAGCAGATTGGAACCTGTGCTGTAGTTAAGCCGGTAGAAGACCTCGCCGCTGTCGGAAACCATGGGCTGCACGCTGCAGGGATCGAGCACCCATAGCCTGTTGACCACACGGCGCTCGTCTCGGCCTTTCAGGACGTACGTGTTGCCCTGAATGAGCTTGGACAGCATCCAAGCCGCCCTGAACTGCTGCGCCGTCTGGTAGCTGTTGGGCTTGCGCAGCACCGGCCAGTAAGCGGTGTTGCTCTTCTCCAGACGCCAGATGCCGTTCTCGTCCTCCGTCTTCAGGACAAAAGGCAGTTTGCCGATGTCGGAGGCGATGCGGCTGAGACAGGCATATAACGTCGGATAGGTCAGGACCGTAGTCGCGCGCTCTTCCATGTTGCGCTGCCAGGCACCCGTGAAGGGTTCTTGCACCGTCAAGGTATGCCAGCTCTCTCGCCCCGGCGCAGCAACTACCGGCGACAGCGATTTGAGGTAGTCGACGCCATGCCGGCGCACGCCAGCGGCGACGGCCAACTCCCGGGGCGAGAAACCAGTCATTCGGATACACCCTTGTTCGGCTGTGCGGCCTTGTCTGCGGTCTTCTTGGCCTTCTTCTTCGCCTTTCCAGACGCAAGCACCTTCGCGCCCGGATTCGGCGAGACGGGCGATTGCGCCACCATGTCACGCCGGAGGTAACCGCCGCGCTGCTCCAGCGCCTCAGCAACACGATGATGCACGCTGATCACTCGGCCGCCGCGTCCGACGATATCGACCTTGCTCATGGGAACCTCGCATTTCGGGGGATCTGACGGGGCCCGAAGGCCCCGCCACGTGTCGGTTACGAGCCGGACGCAACCGAACCGCTGCCCCAGTTCACGCGGGCCCAGGCGACGGCCTGCGCGCGGCGACGCTGCCAGTTGATGAAGCGCTCGACCAGGAAGGCCACGCTGTTGGTCTGCCACAGCGAGACAACCTGCTGCGCGGTCGGCGTGGTGCTGCTCATCGTCGGGGCGTCGTCCATCACCAGCGATGCCTGGTCCGACATCGAAACCTGCAGGCCACCTTCGTCGCCGAGGAAGATCTCGTCGCCCTTGATCAGCGCGATCACGGCACCGTTCTCATCGTCCGGCACATACGCCGACACGAACGCAGGCAGGCCCAAGAAGGTGCCGCCGGTGAAGTTGATGCCCGGGAACTCGGAAGCGCCCAGCGGGTTGACCATCAGCGACAGAGCGATCGCGGTGCGCTCCGACATCGCCCAGAACGATCCCGCCAGCGACAGGTTCGAACCTGCGATGGCATTCATGAGCGCCGCGGCGCCAGCGCGGATCGAGTCCGGATCGCTGCCGGCCGGCACCGTGGTGGCCGGCACGCCATTGAGGATCGAGGCGGGTGCCTCGTCTGCGACGGCCGCTGCATCCGGATCGATGAACTGCGTGTCGATGGTCTGGTTGACCGCCCGGCCCAGCTCGTCCCGCAGCAGCGCATCGGCCGCAGGCGTGGCGCGCATCATGGTTTCCTTGGTCGCGGCAGCGATCGCGGCCACCTTCAGCGGCGTCAGCTTAGCGCGGGTGTACGACCACTTGGTCAGCGGCTTTGCAGCGCCTTCCTTGACCCACTTGGCCGTTCCAGCCGATCCCTGCACCAGCACCGGGGTATCGAACGGCAGGTTGCGCAGGCGTTCCGAGACCTGGCCAAGAAGCGAGCGCGGGCGCAACCACTCGACGAAGTCGGCGAAGGCTACTCCACCATCGGTGATCAGGTTTCCGGCCCAGGTCGCGTTGCCGGTACTGGCAGCCTGCACCGCGGCCTTCTCCTGGATGATGCCGTGCAGGCGCTCATCATTCGGGTAGATGGCGCGAGCCACGTCCAGCGGGTTCTGGTGGTGGACATGCGACACGGCCAGGCAGCGGGCCATACGGGCGAAGCCGATGCCTGCATCGGTCTTGTCGACCGTCTTCAGCTGCGCCGGTTCCAGCGTGCGGCCTTCGGCGCCGACGGTGGCCGAACCCTGCGCCTTGACGATGGTCGAAACGGTGGTGGCCGACTTTGCCTGGATCGCCTGCAGGTGCTCGTAGCGCTCGATATCGCCATCCAGCGAGGTGATCTGGCTCTTCAGCGAGTCGAACTCCTCCTGCTCGCCGGTGTTCAGCGAGCGCTGCTCGTCAGCCGGCTTCTTCATGACGGAGGAGAGCTGCTTTTCCAGCTCAGCACGGGTGGCGCGGAGCTTTTCCAGCTGTTCTGCGATGTTCATTGTCGGGATCTCTTTCGTGTGCGCAGCCGTTCGGCCCGGTTTCCACGCCGGGCAGTGCCTGCAGATGATGGGAAGCGGGTTCCACCCCGCAGGGCCGTCAGGCCCGGTGCTTCAGTGCAGCAACTTCACCGCGCCGTCGGCCGGTCGTTCGACCTTTGCCGCCTGGCGCTGGATGAGTGGGACGCCGTAGTTCGCCGAGCGGCGGCCGCCGGCGGTGTCCATAGCCTTGATCGTCTGGATGGTCGCCGCGGCGTTGGCCGGAATGGTGACCAAGGAAAGCTCATAGATCTCGGTCTCGGTGAACCGGATACCGCCGCCTTCCATGTAGCTGTACTCCAGCGCTCGGAAGCCGATCGACACGCCGCGCACCAGCTTCTCCTTCACCGATTGCCAGGCCAGATCACACAGATCCTTCAGCGCGCCGGGTGTGGCGATCTTCGCCACGCTCGCCGTGAACGGGATGCCCTTGGAGGTCGGCTTGCCGAACTTCACGATGCCCACCGGACTGTCGTGGCGATGCTGCCACAGCAGCGGCAGTTCGGCCGCGAACTTTGCGCCCAGCGGCTCGACCACATCGCCGTAGCGGTCAGGCTCGGGTGTTGTCGCCCAGCCGGTGATCACCTGCTCGTCGTCGTCGTAGTTCTTGACCTCCAGCAGGCTGTAGGCGCGGTTCTCGTTCTTCATGGGCTATCCCAGGGTCATGAGGACAAGCTTCTTGTCACTCTTTTCTTCAGCAACGGGGATGCTGATACCAACAGCCATCAGCAGCGCAGTCATGTCGTCGATCTTCTCGCTTGATCGCTTCTTGTCGGGCGCCATGTTCAGGTTCTGGTCTCGCCGGGCCACCAGGTTTGAAGCGCACCAGGTCAGCACCGGATCGCCGTCATGGACGAAGCGCTTGCCTACGTAGGCGCGCTCCAGATCCTGCATAGCAGGGTGATACGACTTCGGTCCTTGGATGAACTGCACCATCGGCACGCCAGCGGCAAGAAGTCGGCCCACAACCTCGGTGGCATTCCAGCTATCGAACGCGATGGACTGAACATTGAACCGAGAGACGACGTCCAGGATCGACCTCTCGATATGGGCGTAGTCGGTGACCTCGCCCTCGGTGGTTTCGAGGTGCCCAGACGCGACCCAGCCCGCATACGGCACCGTGCCGCGCTCCGTACGCTGCTTTACTGCCTCTTCTGGAACCCAGCGGCGGCCCCAGGTGATGATCTTCCCGTCCACTCGCCAGACAAGCCGGAACGATGTCAGGTCGCTGGTACTGGCCAGATCCAGTCCACCCCAGCAGGGAACGTCCTTCAGCGCCTCCAGGTCGATCACTCCGGAGCAGGCAGCCCACTTTCGTAGTGCAACCCAGCCGTTTGCCGCCGAGGCCGGCCGGTTCAGCCGCTTGATCTGGAACTCAGCCAGCTTGGACGGCATGGCCTTGGCCTCGACCGCCTCCTTTCGGATAGCTCCCAGGAGATGCGGGTTTACCTCCATCAGAGGGTTGGCTTTTCGCCAACTCGACTCGTCAAAGTCCTCGTCGTCTTCGTCGACCGCGTAGAACACTGCCAGGTAGTGGTCGGCCGTGTTCTTGAACACGCCGGCCAGCAACTGCTTCACGAACTGCCGGATCTCAGCCCAGGGGCCGGGGTTGGTATATCCCTCGGTCGTGGTGAACAGCCAGAGCGGGTTGCGTCGGGCACCTGCAGCAGACTGCAAGACGTTCAGCAGGTCAGGGGTCTTGTGCGCGTGGATCTCATCAAGCCCCACGTGGGACGGGTTCAAGCCGTCCTGAGTGCTTGCCTTCGCGTGGATGGGCTTGAAGCTGGCGCCGATCTCCATGCGGCTGATCGACTTGGCCCAGGTCTCAAGCCCATACGCCTCCCGAAGGTCCGGCGTCTTCTCCACCATCCGCTTTGCGACGTTGAAGATGATCGAAGCCTGCGGGAAGGTGGTAGCCGCTGAAATGACCTGGGCGCCTTCCTCGTTCTCGCAGCATTGGCAATACAAAAGGATCGCCGAAGCCAACGTCGACTTGGCGTTCTTGCGTGCGACCGCAAACAGCGCCGATGTGAAACGGCGGGTGCCATCGAGCTTCCGAAATCCGAACAGCTGGACCACGAAGAAGACGTGGGACCGGTGCAGGCGGATCTCGGGAGTCTGCCAAGAGCCTTCAACGTGCGGCAGCAGCTCAATGAAACCGCAGGCGTGGGCTGCATGCGCGGGTGAAAACGTGAACGCTGCCCCTCTCTTCTTCGCGCGAGCTAGGTCGTCCAGGAAGCGTCTGGCCGCTTGGCGGATCAGCAACCCGAATGCCTTGCCCTTCCGATCCTCCACTGCTTCCTGCGCGTAGTCGATGGCCACCGCCACGTAGTCGGCGGGATCCGGGCGGGGTCGACGCCGCGGGCGATCCGCGGTCGTCGGCTTCGCAGGCTTCTTTTTACTTGGCGAGCGCCGGGAGGGCGCCGAACTTGTTGCCGGGCTTTTTCTCGGCGCCACCAGAACTCACCTTGCGTCTGCTCGCCGGCGTCATACCGAACTCGGACATCAGCGCTTTCAGCGCGGTCTGTTCAGCGGCTGTGATATCCACCCCTGCCATCTGCTTTGCCACCTGGACCTGCCAGGCGTAGCAGAGCTGCTGCAGTGCATACAGGTCCACCGTCTGGAGAACCTTGGCTGCCACCAGCTGGGGACCCAGGTCATTCCACATTGCAGCCCCGTTGACGTTCAGGTGCTGAGGTGGGTCGGGGAACACGTCGATCAGGTCGAACTCGGGAGCGTCCGGCGCCTCACGGTCCGGCCGGGTAGTTCCGGCAATCACCTTGAGGGCCGGAGCGGTCGGCTTCCGTCCTCTCATTTTTCAAATCTCAATTTTGACGGTGCGATAAAACGTCTGGGCGCACGGTCAGGGAGGTGAACCGCCCCAACTTTTGACCCTCCCCCCGCCCTATCTGCAGTTGCTGCGATTCATTCGCGTCCACGCGCGCATTTCGGGGTTGCCCTGACACCTCGATGCCAGTTCCCGAACCCGCCGTCCTCGGTCGCGGTCTTCCGGTCGTGGCAGGGCTTGCAGAGGGGCTGCCAGTTGTCGGTGTCCCAGAACAGCGCCTGGCTTCCCTTGTGCGGGGTGATGTGGTCGACCACCGTCGCGACCGTGACGTGGCCAGTCCGCTGGCACTCTGCGCAGAGCGGATTCCTCAGCAGGAAGGTCGCGCGGGCGCGCTGCCATCTGCTGCCATACCCGCGCTCAGCCGTGGTCTGCCTCACTGCTGCGGCCGGCACGTGCACGACCGCCTGCCTCGGCATGGCGTTGTGCTTCGGTGCCCGCCGCGGCATCAGCTGCCGTCCGAAGGGATGGGCTTCCCCTGCACCTGCTCGATAGCATCGAACTGCGCCTCGTACAGATCGAGGCAGCGCTTGCGGCCGTTGCTCACCTCGAACACAGCAGACGGCTTGCCGGCACGCGCCCAGGTGCAGCGCTTCGTCAGCGACGCATCGATGGGGACGAACGTGGCAACAGGCACACGGATGACAGCGGGTGCTGGCGGGTTGGGCTTGGGCGCCGACGACTGGCAGGATGCGAGGCAGAAGGCCGTAACCAGGACGATCAGTCGCACGTCAGTACCCCTTCAAGGCTGGGCAGGCAGAGTCGAGTAGCTCCAGGGCGGCCTGGCATGTATCAGGCCGCTGCTCGTAGCGGCCGCGCCAGGTGGCTGCGTCCTTCTCGGATGATTCGATGCGGCGGGCCAGCGCCTGCAGAGCGGCCGCGCTTTCAGCCTTCAACGCGTCCAGCTTCACGGCCTCGGCGCGGAGAGCGGCAGCGACCTCGGCCAGTCGCTGGTCGCGGCTGTCCACATCGGCCTGCAGGCGCTCGGCATCTGCCTTCCAGTCAGCCTTGACCTTGACTACCTGCGCGCTGAGATCGCGGATTCGCTGCTCCTTCTCATAGGCCGAGAGACCAGAGACCAGGCAGCCGAAGGCCAGCACCGCGCAGACGAGCTTGATCTTGCTGCCCGGCTTTCGCAGCCACTGGAACGCATCAGCTGCACCGCCGATGACCAGCTCCCACACCGAACGGAGAAACCTCAGCAGCACGCTCATGGCTTGTCGCCTCCGATTGCGCCAGTGGCCTTCTCGACCAGACGCACGTAGCCGGGCAGCAGCCGGCGGATCAGGACACCGGACAGGCCAGCCAGGGGCAGCTGCGGTGCGCCAGCGAGGGTCGGCCAGATCGAGGCGGCCACAGCGATGACCCAAGCCGCGACGATGGCGTACGCCAGGACCGCCACTGCCAAGGCCGCCCAGCGGGCGGCGGTCTGCAGAAACCGATGGCCACGACGGCGGTTCGCATCCGCCGCTACCCGTTCCGCATCCTTTTCCGGCAGCAGAAGCACGCCGATCAGTGCGCCTGCCATGGCCACCAGAAGCACCGACTGGGGAACTCCCAGGATGATGCGCTCTGCTGCCCGCAATGCGTCGGCGGTAGCCGGCGCCACGACCGCCGCAGTGAACGTGCCGACGATGGTCTTGAGGGTGCTCACGGGCTCGGTCACGCGGCCAGCACCTTCAGCGCGCGCGCATATCGCGCCCTGCGATCAGCGGCACCGGTCTGGCCGCCATTCACTCGATCGGTGATCTCGTCGAATCGGCTGGCGTCAGCCAGCTTGTTCAGGGATCGGGCATCCCAGAAGGCACCGGCCGCCAGCGCGCCCCACTTGGGCTGCTCCAGCGCTTCGGGCGTGGCCTCGAAATCCGGTACGCCTTTGATGCCCTTGGCACGCAGAGCGTCCCGGATCGCCGCATAGTTGGCCCGGCCAGTGTTCTGGATCGGGCCACGGCCACGGAATCGGTAGCCATCGCCGCTTGCCTCGGAGCCGTTGCCCAGGCGGTTGGCGTAGGCATTGTTGCCGATCGCCACCGGCTTCCGCTCCAGCGCGCGCGCCAGGTCGTTCGGCTTCCTCGGCTTCACCTTGGGATCGACGGCGTAGCGGCTGGGCCAGGTGTCGGCCATGCCCTGCGCACCGTAGTTCAGGTTCTCGACGGTCCGGGTCAGGCTCGCCGACTCGTGCCCGACCTGCGCCAGGAACGCTGCCACCCGCTTCGGAGTGCTGATGCCGAACGCCGTGCAGGCTTCGGACAGGGGCTGCGCCCACTGGGCGGCGACGGCGGCACTGCAGCCAACCGCCTGCTGGATTGTCGAGGCGGTCAGGATCATGGTCGGTCCGGAAATGAAAAACCCCGGCTGGGTGGCCGGGGTCGGGTCGTGCGCGATGGTAGTGAATCTACAGCCAAAAGTGCGGGGGCATCAACCCCGCACCTCTACCTCTGAGGAACCAGAATCCCCACAGGGTTTTGATCAATGATCTCATCGACCCGCTTTATCTCCTCACAGATCATGAGCCCAGAGTTTGCTCGTACGTAAGCATCAATTCGATCCTGCCCAACATACACGTCCTCTGGCTGGATCCTGTACCCGCTGACCACGCCGCATATCTTCTGCTCTCCAGTGAAGTGGTCGTTGAACACTAAGGGGCCTCCGGAGAAGCCGGGATTGTTGTGTCCATCAACAAACTGGACGTTGTCCAGCCCAGGGGACGGCGGGCAAATCGCAGAGATAAATCCCCTCTTGAAGAAGGGCATCGGGCAATCTCGGTTCAGGTTCGCCGGCATCTCTGCCGCCCACCCGAAGGGGAATCCCAAGAAGAAGACTTCCTGCGGCAGGCCCAGATTCTGCAGCGTGGCAGGCACAGGATGCACTTCAACATGGAAGGCGCAAGTTAGAACCGAAACGTCTGCGGTTGGATGATGTCCGACCAAGGACAAAGGTATGCCTTTCCAGCCGTCGAGCTGACGAATCTCCAGCCTCTGCCCATCAACCCATCCTTCGAGAACGTGCTTCGCAGTCACCCAATACTGACGATCATCCTTCTCCATGAGGAAAATCGTTCCGGTTCCCTGGCCGACCCTGAGCTGGAAAACCCGCGTCCAAACGTTGTTGCTAATCACATCGTGTCCCTACGAGCATGGTTCCGCGGAGGATAGCGCCTTTCCCATCTGCCATGCCGCGTCCTGCTCAGCCTCTCCAAACTTGACCATAAGCCACTCATAGACCCCGCGCCACCTCTCTCGATAGGTCGACTCATCACGCCCCAGCGCGGCGGCTCGACGTCGATCGCTGACCGGGCCAATCCCTGACCCGCCGCACACCTTGCACGGCACCAGCAGCTCCCCGACCATCGCTTGGCCCCTGCCCTCGCAGGCCGCGCAGTGCGGCCGCTTGGCGATCTCGCTGATCACCGCCGCCGCCAGCGTCGGCAGCGACTCCAGGGTACTGATCGGCCAGCACTGAGCCTTCACCCGGCCCAGCCGCTGCTGGGCGGCGTCACGGTTCGCCCGCTGCTCCGCCGTCGCCGCACCGCCCCAGCCGATGCACACCTCGGCCAGGCCGAGGTCCGTCCGAGCCTCAGCCAACCGGCGCTGCTGCCGCTGCAGCTCAGGCGTCACCAGCGCAATCACCGCGTCGCGCAACTTGTGCCGGCGCAGCGCGGCGCCGTCCGGCCACCAGCACGCCTCCAGCAGCTCCCGGCCCAGCCCTGCCGGCACCATCCCCAGCGCCGCGGCAATGTCCTGGTTCGTCAGGTCGGGCTTCCCGCCTCCCCGGCCAATGTCGAACTTCACCGTGCTCGGCCCCAGCCGCGCCATCGTCTCTCGTGGATTCATGCCCGTTCCCCTGTCGTTGAGTGGCCGGCTGCCGCCGGCCCGCCCGTAATCCGCACCACCACCTGACCGCCCTTACGGCGCTCGTCGTGCACATATGGATGGATGACGAATCGCCTGTCGTCGATGCCCAGAACCTGGGCGATACCGTCGCGATACGGCTTG
The DNA here is from genome assembly GCF_052045015.1 of Stenotrophomonas sp. 22692. NCBI lineage: Bacteria > Pseudomonadati > Pseudomonadota > Gammaproteobacteria > Lysobacterales > Lysobacteraceae > Stenotrophomonas > Stenotrophomonas sp. 22692. The sequence goes on along the minus strand of NZ_JBQEMR010000003.1, from coordinate 152,102 downwards.
AACCTGCGAATCATGTTGTCGTCGTCTGGAAGCGCCTTCCCCGGCGCCTGGTAAAAGTCGAGCCAGAGATGCAGGCGGCCCGGCGGTAGCTTCGAACCCTTCCACCCCGCCTCGTAGGCACGCACAGCGGCAAGCTGCCGTCCCAGCGCCGTGGCCTCAGCCTTCCTCCGCCAGTGCACTCTGGCGTTCGGCGACAGATCCTTGCTCGGCCATGGCAGCACCAGCTCCAGCGCGCGGTCAGCCTGCATTGGCGGCCTCGTGCTGTTCGATCGCATCGCGGAAGGCGGCACGCCAGCGGAACGCAGTAGCTCGGCTGACCCCGAAGTCCGCCCGAAGCTGGGCAACCGACGGGATGCGGTCACCGTACATGCGGACCATCCGCAGCGCGGCCGTAAGCGTCAGGTTTTGCCGGCCCCACTCCGGCCAGCCGGGCTCGCGGTTGCGGTGGTGATCGGCCGGTTGCTGGCTCATGGTTTCACCTCGGCCCAAGCGGCCATGGATGACGCGTTTGAACGCGGCTCGACGACGGGCCGCATCAGCCGCTCGTGCAGCATCGAATGGAAATCGCTGGCGCCGACCCTGACCTTGATCCGCTGCATGGCCGACAGGAGCATCTGCGTCTCGCCTTGGGCATACCGCTCGGTGAACGCCCATGGATCTTCCAGACCGCCCCACGTCTTCGGGCGCTTGCCCGTTGCCACGGAAACCCGGCCGCCGTTGACCTCCAGCAGGCCCCAGCGCGCGGGCAGCTCGTCCACCTTGATCAGGCCCTTGGGTGCCATGAAGTAGCGGTAGAGGCCAAGCCCCTGCTCAGGGTTGGCGCGAAAACGCTTCTTCCGATCAGCCAGGAAGTCGGAGCGGCTGACCTTGCACTCGATAAGGGTCGTTCGGCCCGTGTGCCAGCCAATGGCGTCCGGGTTCTCGCCGTTGCCGGTGGCGGCACACAGCTCCTCCAACACCACCGAGCAACCGGCGGTGTTCCGCAGCCACCGGCCGGCGATCTTCACCAGGTCGGCATGGGTGAGGGCCTGCCCGTCCATTACGGCACCTCCGGGCCAGCCGGCTCGGCTGCAAAGTGGGTGATCTTGGGGTTGTCACCCCGCCAACTGCCGAACACCGGCCGATTGCTCACCGAGTCCCACAGCATCAGCCGCGTGCCGTCCTGCGGCGCAGCCGAGATTGGTAGCCATACGACCATTGAGGCAAGTGACGCACCAAACGCGGCAAGCGCGGCGGATGCGGGTACAACGGCCTGCATCATCTGCTCGAAGCTCAAGCGTGACGACTCAGTCATATCTCGGACAAGCCGCTCAAGGTCCATGGCTCCTGCGCCCGTCATGCTGCCTTCTCCCAGCTGGCCGTCAGGCGCTGCACCTGCCCGCCGCGTGCCTCGAACTGCTCCACCGTCTCGGCCGGCCGCTGACCGTCCTTTTCCTTGCCCCACGCCTTCGCCGGGGCAAGGCCCGACAGCCGCTCCACTCGCGAACGGTTGATGGTCATCTTGTCCACGCGCGGGGCCTGCGGCTGTGCACCGTTGCGCGCACGGTAGGCTCGGCCGCGCTCGATGCGCCGCTCGCGAAGTTCCTCCGCTGTCGCCTTGTGGAAGCGCATGCCCTTTCCGCTGTAGCGGTACGCGGCGGTAGCCCGGGCGCCCGTCTTCACCAGGTAGCCGCAGCTGACCAGCCACGTCAGCACATCGCGGACGCCGTTGCGCTCCTTCGTTTTGTCGACGCCGGTCACATCCATCAATTCGAACACCTGCTGGTGGCCTAGCGATTGGCCCTTCCGCGCTTCGAAAATGGTCCTGACCTCGTCGGACAGGCCTGTCGGCTTAGCCATTGGCGGTTCTCCTGAGATGGTTCACATAGGTCTGCTGCGCGATCAGTTCGTCATCGGAGCAGTACAGTTCGTGGAAGGTTCTGGAGCCGTCTTTCAGGCTCCAGCCGTAAACCTTGGACATCCATGCGAACGACCTCCCCTCTTGCGGAATGCGCTCGTGGTGCCACTGGCACATGGCGAAGCCGAAGGCATGGCCGCGCCGGACGTTTCCTGACTTGCAGTGGTGGTAGTCGCAGCCGTAGACCACGCGGTGCTGGGGAAGCAGGTTCCGCGTGTGGAGCAGAAGGCAAACCATGCACGGTCCTGCCTTCGCCTTCCGGATCCGGCGTGCCTCTTCCTCCGTCGGCGGCGGTGCCTTCGACCACATCAGCGCGCGCCCAGGTCGGCCAGCCACCAGCCGTGCTGCCAAGCCTCGGCCTTCTCGCTCAGCGGGCCGGCGCGACGGTTGGCACCGTCCTCGGTCTCGCATTCAATCCAGACCAGGTGCGGGTTGTCGCTCAGGCGCAGGCCGTTGAGCCGCGCCGAGTAACCGGCGTTGATCTCCTTGGCGAACTTGCTGCGCGTGCTGTAGTTGGAGAAGTCCATCAGCGTTTGTTCCTCGTCGTGCTGCGGCGTGCCGCGCTCAGTTCCTGGTCCCGCTTGTCCCACCCGGTCTGCCAGCGGCGCCGCCGCGTCACACCGTCCTGCCCCATCTCGTACCGCGGTGCCGATTCCCGGCTGCGGCAGGCATCCCGCGCCCAGCGCCCGGCCTGCTCCGCCTGGGCCAGCTCCGCTTCAGTCACCATCGAAGTTCAGCTCGATCGCCGCCCTCTCCATCGCAGCGCGCGCCGATTCCCGGTCACGCACCGGCCGCACGCCGTGCTTCTCCTGCTCGATCGCCAGCACCGGCTGCGGCAACGGGTTGCCGTCGACCACGTGCTGAACAGCGCGCGTGTAGGCTTCCTCCAGCATCCGGCGCTGCTGCGATCCGTGGTCGGCCGAGGCGTAGACGTGCAGATCCAGCAGCGAGCGCACCAGCACGGTGAAGCCGCTCTGCGGACGGCCCGGCGCCATCTCCCGCTCCACCGCCGCCATGACCGGAATGTCCAGGCACATCGTCAGGAACCTCGGCGGGTTCGGTGGCCACTCCCGGCCCTCGGTCAGACAGCAGGCCATGCCGCGCGCGTGCTGTGCCCTGCTGCGGCCCTTCAGCACCTGGAACCACGTGCCGGCCGCGATGGTCAGGCTGCCGTCCTTCTTGAACGGCGCCGCGCCGTTCTCGCGCTCCCACTTCCCCGGGAACATGGCCGTCATCTGCTTCCAGAATTCCCACAGGTATCCCGACTGCGCCTCGCTCAGCGGCTCAGCCGACGACGGCAAACTCGGCGTCGACGACATCGCCTGGCCCGAACCCAGCGCCGCCACCGTGGCCACCGCCTCGGCGTTGGGCGTAGAACTGCTGTTCGAGCTGCTCGGTGCGGTCGGCAGAACCGTGTTGAGGGCTTGCATGGGTTGCTCCTGCGGAATGCTGGGCGACAGGGATCACGGGCAGCGACAGGCCGGCGGCCATCGTCTGCTTCAGGGATTCGTTGGGGTCGTGGCCGGCGGCGATCAGGTCCAGCAGCTGCTGGCGCACCTGCAGCCAGCCCTGGACCGATAGCGGGCGGCGGATCGCGGCGCGGTGCCGGACGAACCGGGCCAGCTGCTCGCGGTCGACGCTTGGTGGCGTGCTGCCGAACCCGGCCAGTTCGCGGTCGACCTGCTCGGCGGTCAGCGCCAGCGGATCGGCCTCGCGCTCACACTCGCGGTGTGAGGGTTGCTCTTGGTTGCTTTTGGTTGCTCTTGGTTCGGGTGCAATAGCTGTTGCACCCTTTTCGACGCCGTTTTGCACCCTTTCCTGCGTCGTTTTGCACCCTTCGGAGGCCTTTTTTGCACCCTTTGCAAAGGGTGCAATTTCTGCACCCTTCATCCATTCGGGGTTGATCCGGTACTGGCGGGTACGGCCGCCCTCACCGAACCCGCTGCGACGGCCACCGATGCCGGCGTTCACCAGCAGCAGCCAGCCGGATTGCTCCATGCGGCGCAGCTGGTACTGCACCGAACGCTCCGACTGCCGGGTCTTCTCGGCCAGCCGTGCGATCGACGGGAAGATGTGCGTGCCGTCGTCGTGCGCGTGATCGGCCAGGGCCAGCGCCAGCAGCATCTCGCCGCCGCCGCTCGGGTAACGATCGAACACCATGCCTGTAACTCGTGCGCTCATTTCAGACCGCCAGCTGCAGGTTTTCGCCCGGGGCTACAGGCCACCAAGTGCACGCGGTGCGGCCGCTGACCGCGCACGGCTTGTTCGGCCCGCGCCACACGCGGCCGGCCTTGATCAGCTCAGGCAGACGGCGGGCCAGCATGTAGCGATCCAGGCCAGTGGCCTGCGCCAGCTCGTTGCTGGTCATGCCCGGATAGTCGGTCACCGCCTTGGCACTCTGGTCGTGCTGGTGCGCCTGCAGGCCACTGGCAACCACGTAGTGCGCCGCGTCGTGGCTCGTGCTGAGGTCGTTGGAGCGAGCGGGATGGTTGATCACTTGCGGGCCCTCCCCTTCGCCGCTGCGCGCGCCACGTTGCGCTCCAGGCGGTGCGCCATCGTGCGCAGCGCACGGACCTCGCTCACCATCAGCTCTGCTTCGTCGCTATCGATACGGCGGTCCAGCATCGCCTCAACGGCGGTGCCCGACAGCCGGCCCACGCGAGAAGTGATCTCCAGCAGCTTCGTCTGGATGGCGCCGATCTCGTCCGACCAGCCACCCTCCGGCGGAGGCGGAACCGCGTCGACGGCCATGCCAAACTGGCCGGCCAGCGCCTGCATCCACTCCAGCGCGTACTCGCACCCGCCCGCCTTCTCCTGCATCCACTCGGTCAGAAGTTCGGCGTGTTCGATCGTCAGCGACTCACCTTCCAGACCACGCAGCTTCGCGCGCAGCGTCTCCGGGTGCATCGACTTGCCGCGGCGGTCGGCCAGGTAAGCAGCTGCATCGGCCACGCCGCCGGGCGTCTTGCGCACGGAGTTGTAGAGCACGTCCAGCCAGTTCAAAGAGGAGGTTCGGCAAGTCATGGGTCACCTTGGGGAGGCAGGTGTTTCAAGGTTTTTCGGCGCATTGCGGCGGCGCATCATGTGCGCCATGGAAATCAACAACTCAGGGACGACGGGTGCCGCCCTCCTTGCGCTACGCTGGCGTTTCCACACGAACAGCCCGCAAGGAGGGCGACATGAACTCGTTGAAGGAAGTAATCACGGAACTCAGGGCAACCCAGGCCGTCGTCAAAGCGCTGATCAAGCACAAGGTCGTGGACCAAGCGACGTTCGAGAACGTGGTGATCGACCAGCTGCGCGAGGACTCTCGCGACCTCTCGCCGCTCGAAGCCGAACAGGTGCGCGACGCGGCAAAGGAGATCACCATCTACTGATCCCACCTCGGGCCTCGCGCTCAGCAAGCAGAGCTGAAACCCTCTGCTTGCTGGCTTGGCGCCGCGCTGCCTGCTGTTCCAGCTCCTTCCTCGAAGGGGCTGTCAGCCAGTTACGGATCCACAGCCGTGGATTCCACCTATCGGACAACGCGCGCATATCAGGCCACCTCCAGGGGGGCGTAACGGTTCTCGTCGGGGTCGTGTGGCGCCGGCTGCGCCTGCGGTTGTTCCTGGACGCCCAGCAGCCGCTGGATCTCCGGCAGCGCCGGCAAGGCGCCCTCTTCCGGCCAGCCCTCAACCTGCTCGGTCGGCAGCTTCAGAATCTTGGCCAGAAGCTTGTCGTTCGCCACGCCCAGCTTCGCGCGCAGCGCGCGCTTGCTCATTCGGCTGTCCACCTCCGCCCGGATCTGCTCGGCCACCGTGGACGGCTGCTCTCGGGACTCGTCAGCTGCGCCAGGGCCAAACACGTCAGGCCGGAGTTCGTGCCGAGATACGCCGGTCGCCTTTTCAATGGCGAGCACGTGCCGCGAAGGAACAGGTCTATTGCCGTTGACCCACTGATTGACTGCTTGGGGCGATACGCCGAGCAGGCGTGCCAACCCGGCTTGGCCGGCCCCCGTCTTCTCTACGGCAGCAGCGATATGATTCATGCGCCCAGCTTAAGCGTCGCTTTAGTTCGCAGTCAAGCATTGCTTTCTTACATTGACTCGGCACCCCATGGACAATCAAGCGATGCTTGACAATTCCGCCATGGCGGCCGCCATCCGTTCGGCCATTGAAGAGTCCAAATTGACCCAGAAAGGGATCGCAGATTCCTTTGGCGTCACTGAGCAGGCCGTGTCGGGCTGGTTGCGCACGGGCAAAGTCGACAAGCGGAAGCTGCCAAAGCTGGCCCAGCTGACTGGCAAACCGTTATCCCACTTCGGGATGGGAGAGGCCGCAGCAATCGTCTCCACTCCTGCGACCACGCAGAGCTATGTTCGCGTCCAGCAGCTGGATGGAGATGCCGACATGGGGGATGGAGCAATCAACGAGGATTTTCCGGACGTCGTGCGTGCGATGGACTTTGCGCCAACTTACATACGGTCGGTCGTTGGATTCGTCCCTCCTCCTGGGCGCCTTGTACTGGTTACCGGTCGCGGGGACTCGATGATCCCAGTAATCAATCCCGGGGAATCCCTGATGGTCGACACCGGCGTCACTGCATTCGATGGTGATGGGATTTATTTGCTCAACACCGGCAATGGCCAGCAGGTAAAGGCCCTGCAGGATCGAGGCGATGCCGTGTATGTAGTCAGCGCAAACGCAGGGCTGTATCCAGCATTCCCCATGCCTCCTAACACCGTAATCGGAGGCAAGGTGTACCTACGTAATCGCATTGATAGATTCAACTGACGGATCAGAACAGGGGGATGCGGTGGCGCTTATCGCATGTGAAGAGTGTGGACGGCAGATCAGTGACCAAGCCGAAGCTTGCCCAAATTGCGGTCACCCTAATAGACGTAGGCATGGGGCCCTTCCAGCTCCACCGAGTGCTGAGGCCGATCGCGTAAGGAAAACCGGGTGCGCTGTAGTTGTCTTGATGGCGGCGATAGTGCTTCTGGTAGCTATGTGTTCGCCGCGGCCCGATCACACCGCAAGTAGTCCCGGAGAGAGCGTCGGTACTGCTTCGAGTGAGTCTCCTGAGCAAAAGAAATCTCGCCTGTTCGCAGAAATGAACGACGCTAGCCGTTATGCGGAAGCTCGCCTTCTTACAGCAAAAGACCTAGCAGGCTCCTTCCCCGCCACAACTGAGGGTACTGCAGCATCCAAGCTTATCCCCGAGCTAGAAGAAGAAGTGAGGAAGGCCAACCTAGGGAAGCAATGGGTCTATCGCTCCTACGACGACCCAATGACCAGTGAAGCTTCGGTAACAGCTGAAGTGTCGAGCAGCAATACTCATGAGTTCGATCGTCCTTATTCAAGGCCGCAGCACGCTACGCTAACCATTCGCAAGCACCCACAGCATGGAAGTGATGTCATCATGAGCATAGAGCGCGGACAGCTGCTCTGCAGGAGCTACTCCGGCTGCAGGGTGCTAGTGCGGTTCGGCGATGAAAAGCCAAGAACATACGAAGCCGCTGGTCCAAGCGACAATTCCACGACGATCCTGTTCATCCGAGGCTACGCAGACTTCGTGCGGCGAATGGCATCCGCTGATGTCGTCAGGATTCAAGCTGAGGTCTATCAAGAAGGGTCGCCTGCCTGGGAATTCGACACATCTGGCTTCGACCCCTCGAAGCTCAAGCAGTAGCGCAATACAGCCCTTCACTCATGAAGGGCTTTTCTTTGGAGAGAGCCTAAAGCACCGCTTGACTTTGAACTAAAGCAGCGCTTTACTGTCTCCGAGCCGCCCATGAAGCCCCACCCCGGGGCCGGCGGCAGGAGATCCCAGCATGGCCCCGATCACCCTGGAGCACGCAGCACTCGCCATCGCCGGCATCGGCGCGGCCCTCAACGCGTACGTGGTGTTGCGGATCAATCAGCTGCGCACCCGTATCCGGGTGATCCCGCTCAAGCCCGGCGAGGCCCTGCAGGCTTCAGCGCTTCTTCCTCTTGATCTTCGCGAAGACCTGAGTCTCGCAAGCCGTCGAAGTGCTGCACCAGGTGAATCGGCCACTGTCGATGTTGCCGAGGATGTCGGGATGAGCAGCAACACTGACGACCGTCCTCGGCTCAAGCCGGTACGGGAGCTGGGTTCGTTGCAGGAAGTCTGTAATCACTGCGGCGCGCGTCTTGGAACGCCGGCCGGAATGGAAGGCCACTTCGTTGATGGTCACCGGCAGGTAGCCGGTGTTGATCACCTCGACAGCGCCAGTCCACACGTCGGCGCCGGGCACGTAAAGCGTCACGAATCGCACCTTCAGTCGGACCGTGTCCTTGCGGATCAGCCACACGGCGTTGAACACGCCGAGCGTAGCGCCCAGCACCGCAATCCCTAGCGTCAGCCAGTTCGTCCATTCCATGGCCGAAGCATAGCTGCGGCCGACCGAAACGCGAATACCTCCCGGAGACCTCCATGCAGCGCCGCAAACGGCCCCTGTGGCCACTCATAGCCGCTATCTACGCCATCTTCGTCTTCGCCATCGGTGCAGGCATCGGCTTCGGCCAGCGCCTGTTCGGCCAGGAGTGCTAAGCCATGGCCGCGATCACCACCACCAGCCGTGGCGCAGCCAGCGCCGAAACCCGGCCTCACGCCGGAACCATCGTCGTCAAGGTCGGTGGCACCGCGCTGCTCAGCCTGACCTCGGCTGAGGCCCGCGAACTTGCCGAGCACCTGGCCGTCTGCGCCGACGCGATCGACGAAGGCGCGACCGAAGTCGCCACCATCGCCCGCTCCCAGCCGCTGGCTCTCCAGCAGGCGGACGCCGCATGAGCGCCGCCCTCGCCCACTACTCCAACGCTCAGCGCGCCGCAGCCGCCGCAGGCATCGTCGCCCGCGCCGGCAACCGCTGGGGCCTCCTCCCCTACCAGGTCGTCGTCGCCTCCAGCGTCGCCGCCAATGCCGTCCTGCGGCACGGCCAGAGCGCAGCAGGTGCGGTCGCTGCCGTCAGGAGCGCAGCGCGCGCCCAAGGCGGTGCTGCATGACCGTTCGGACGCAAGGGCCCTGGGCATACCAGGAGCAGAGCGATGCCTACACGCACATCGTGCGCGGGCCCAACAACCGCTTCATTTGCCAGCTTTCCCAGGACAGTTCGGGCGAGAGCGAGAGAACAGCCCGCCTGATCTCAGCCGCGCCGGAAATGCGCGATGAGTTGCAGATGCTCTGCGACGTACTGGAAGCGGGAACAGATCCCTTGCCAGTGGAGGTTGAGGCCCGAATTGCCTTCGCGCGAGCGGCCGTCGCCAAGGCAAACGGTGCGCAGCTATGACCGACCACGACTTCTTCGCCGCCATGGCCGTCGGCATCCCGCCCATCACCCCGCCAATCCGTATCGGCCTCGACCTGGCCGCCGGCACCGACACAACCGTCGTGGCCGAGGTCGCAGCCGACGGAACGATCACCCGCATGGCAACCATCCCGCAGGAGCAGAGCAATGGATAAGCCCACCTACAGCTGGTCCAGCAACACCGAGACCTACATCGGCGACTTCGGCTCGATCGAGGAGGCTGTGCAGGACGCCTTCGACAGCGGGATCGACGCAGAGGGCGTGAACGTCGGTGAGAACAACTACATCGATGCGGCGCGCCTGGTCAACGCCGACACCCTGATCGATGAGATACAGGACGCCATGTACCAGTTCGTCGGTGAAGCCGCCGACTCATTCCTGACCAGCGTCTCCCGGGAGCAGCGGGCCGAGCTGGAACAGCTGATCGCCGCATGGGTTCGAACCGTCGACACGGGCAGGTACTGGGAAGTCGAGAACGCGACGTTCCAACGCTTCGCCGACTACGGCCTGCGCCGGGACGCCGAGTAATGCGCCACCTGGCCCTGCCATTCTTCTGCGCCGTCGTCGTCGGCCTGCTCCTCGCCCTGCTGCATTGGGCGCTGCGCAACAACGTCGACCAGGTCGCTCTGGCCTGCGCCATCGGCGCCGTGTTCTTCGCATGGCGCTGCTGGGAAGACCTGCACACCACCTGGCCGGCGTTCAAGGCAGAGATGCAGCGCCGCAGCGATGAACGACAGCGCGCGCCTCTCGCCGCCGACGACACCCACTGATCCCCTGCCCTGCGCTCTCCTCCTGTAGCGCAGGGAACCCGCGCCGGCCGGGTTCCACCAGCCGGCAACCCATTCCAGGAGTCCAGCGTGCGTAACCAGCTCGACATCTTCGATCACGACCCAGCCCGCATGGCAGCGGCCAACCGCGCCGCCGCCGAGCGTGCACTGCACGACGTGCAGTTCACCGCCACCGTCCGGCAGGAACGCCACGAGTTCTACCTGGGCGAAGCCGAACGCTGGGAACACCTCGCCGCGCACAGCGCGCGCTCCACCAACAGCAAGGACATGCAGGCATGAGCAACGACAACAAGACCCTGGCGGACGTGCAGCCCGGTGGGAGGGTGAGGCTGGGTAACGTCCGTGACCGTGTAATGGGCGAGTGCGAACAGTGGTTCGACACCACCGACGTGGACATGGAAGCGGCCACCGACAGCATCATTGCCGCCGCCCAGCCCTCCCCGGGTGGTCATGGATCTATCACCGTGGACGACCTGTCGCAGGTCATTCGACAGGTTGATGGAAATCACACGCTCGGCGCTGGTTCACTGGCTGAAGCAATCCTCGCAAAGCTCCCACATCTCGCCGCCCGCCAGCCGGTGGGGGAGCCGGTGGCGTGGATGACGCACCACGACGAGCCGATGCTGTTCCCGACCGCCGCTGAGGCTTCCGCTTACTGCGAGGATGACGAACAGCCGGTGCCCCTGTTCCGCTCGCCCGCGCAGGCCGTGGACTTGGGGCAGTTGCCGCGTGCTGTTGAACTGCTGTCGAACGTGTCTCGCACCCTTGTGGACTGGGCCGCAGAAGAGCAGCGAGAAGCTATCGGCATCGTCAAGGCCCTGATCGACATCCAGGCGGTGGGCAATGGCTGACAAGACCACCACCAGCGCTCTGACGGAAGCTGAGCTGCAGATCCTTCGCCACGCCCTGGGCGTTGGCGAGGGAGGATTGGAGCGCAGCTACCGCAGTCACTTCGTCACCGGCCCAGGCGGCACCGACCACCAGCACTGCATGGCGCTGGTCGCGCGCGGGTTCATGGTCCAGCGCGCGGGGAACGCGATCACCGGCGGTAGCGACCTGTTCAACGTCACCCAGGCCGGCCGCGCCGCGGTGCAGGAGCACACTCCGCCGCCGCCGAAACTGACCAGGTCCCAGCAGCGCTACCAGCAGTTCCTGCGCTACGACGGTGGCGTGACGTTCGGCGAATATCTGCGGGGCTGGCGATGAGGGCGATCACCACCAACACGTCGGCGCCTATGGCTGACCAGCTGCTGCTGTTTCCGATCATGACGTTCGATGTTGAGGACGCCATCCAGAAGGTCCTGACACTGCGCCGGAAGTACTGCTGCAGCGGTCATGCCGGCGAAGACATTGAGCTTATCCGGGCCGCACTGATGAAGGAGCACGCCCATGGCTGACCAGCTGCTCACGGCTGCAATGGAGGAGGCCGAGCCGATCCGGTCCGCCTACTCCGATGGCCCCGTGTGGAATGCCTTCGGCCTGACCCGTGCCGCATACCTGGTCGTTCCTCGGCGAACGCTTCAGTCCATGCCCCTGGAATGGCAGGAGCGCTTCGTCGCCCTGATGGCCGAGGCGTACGACCACCTTCCCGACAGCGCTTTCCCCGAGTACAGCGTGCTGCGCAAAGAACACGGCCGATTCATCGAAGACCCGCTCCGTGACTACCGCCACACCGGGCCGATCCCGCCCAAGGAACGCCGCGATGAGCCCTGATCAGCTGCGCGCCTTCGCCCGCTCGATCCTCGACCGCAAGCTGCGCGCTGGCTGGCGCCGAGAGCAGATCCTGCGCATCGAGTACGAAGGGTTCACGGGGCCGGCGCACGCCGGCTACCTGATCTCGGCGGGGAAGATCTCGGTGTGCCAGGAGAACCAATACCTGATCCGACATACCGACGCGTGGGCCGTGACATTCCGCATGGCCGAACTGCTGCGTGATGAACCCGCACCACCGCCGGCTGCGCCGGCCCAACTGGACCTGTTCGCATGACCGCTCTAGCGCTTCCGCTCCGCCTCAAGCTCGCCCAGCACGGCCGCCAGGCCGCGATTGCTGGCAATAGCTCGATCATGCCGGGTCTCCCCGGACTTTCCCGCATTGAGCCACTCCTTCGCTCGCGTCCGAAGCACCAGGTTTGCCGCTTCCAGAACTACATGGTGGCGAGCATTCCTCTGCCCAATCGCGAGCCGCGGGCCGAACACAGTCAGCAGCGTCGCGCCCGGCTCCAGAAGCTGTTGCGCCGCATCGCCCTCCAGGTGCTCACCGTGGTGAACCTGCCTGGCCAGTGCATCCAACAGATCGGCCAGCGACCGGTCAGCGCCCGGAGCCATGGCGGCTCGGATCTGCTGCCGCTGCCAATGCGTCGTCGGCCTCTTGGCCAATACCAAGTCCTGAACGTCAGCGCTCTGTCGAAGAGCGCCCGCCTCAGCCTTGGCGCGGAGCCACAACTCCGCATGCGTCGAATTCGCATATTGACTCATGCACCCCAGTGTAGCGCCAGCCATTCCCCGCATTTCCATCGGAGCTGACACATGACCCAGGAACATATCAGCCACCCGGAAGGGTTGCCGAACTGCGCCGCCGGCCACCGCGCGCGCCACATCCACGACAAGCGCTGCGCGTCCGCCGGCGGTGGCCACCTGGTCGAGTGCGCCTGCAGGTCGACCAGCAAGCATGCCGATCCCGAAAAGGCCATAGAGGCGTGGCGCCGACTCAACCGCCCCACGCGCAGCGCGCGGGCGCCCGTCCTGCCGGCTGCCGCTGACAACGTCGTGCAGTTCAACCTCAGCCTCGCCGAGCAAACGCCGGCCAGGAGGAAGGCCGCGGGAGGCGCCAATGGGCGCTGCTGAAGGGCTCGACCTGTCAGGGAAAGACTGGCTCACCGTCGAGGAAGCCGCCCACTACTGCGGCGTCTCAAACAGCCAGTTCAGGAAGAACGCCATGGGCTACGGGCTCACGCCCCGCCGCTTCATGGGAAAGCAGTTGTACGAAAAGGCGGCGCTCTATGCCGCGATCGAAGGTGCAGAGGAATGGCAAAGGTTCGACTCTACTGGCGCGGCAGCAAGGCCTACCTCGACTGGGCGGAAGGCGGCGAGCGCTTTCGCAGGTCCATTGGGGAACCTGACGCCCGTGAGGCGGAGAGAATACGTGCCGCGAAAGAAGCAGAACTGACCCATGGCGTCCGGATCTTGGCGCGTCTGCCGAAGGTCCGCGACTACTTGGAGTGGTATCTGGACTGGTACGAGGCCGAGCACCCCACCACGATCTCGAAGGCTAGGAGCGAGGTGAAGCGCTTCATTGAGCGCTTCGGCCACCGGCCGATCGACAGCATTCGAGCGGTCGAGGTGGAGCAGTACAAGCGCGCCAGGCTGCTGGACGACAAGGCAGCTAAGGAAACTGTGGGGAAGGAGATTCGACGGCTGAAGGCGGCGTTCAACCGCGGCGTCGAATGGAAAGAACTGGACGTGAACCCGCTGGCCTCAGTGAAGGCGCCTCGCGGCGTGCGGAGCGTGGCCGTCAAGTTCTATGACCGGGCGGCAATGCGCCGGCTGTATCGGGCGAACCCTGAGCGGGCGCCGCTGTGGCTCTTTATGGCCCACACCGGGCTGCGGCGGAGCGAGATCATCGGCTTGGAGAAAAGCTCTGTCGTGGCCGGCCGCCTTCTCGTAGAAAGCGACCCGGACGAGAGCGGTGAAGGCCGGACAAAGTCTGGAAAGTGGCGGGAGGTTCCCCTCAACCGCTATGCCAGGTGGGCGTTGCGGCACCTGCCAGACCCGCTCGTAACAGTTCACAAGGACACGCTATCTGACTGGTTTAGGAAGGACGTGGAAAGAGCAGAGATCGGCGGGCACCTTCACCGTCTGCGTCACACATTTTGCGCTCATATGGTGATGGGCGGGGTTCCGCTTCGCCGGGTGCAGCTACTTGCCGGTCACGCAGACTACTCAACAACAGAAAAATACTACGCTCACCTGTCACCAGATGGAGATGATGAAGCCGTCGCTCTGCTTCATTTTTGAGCATCGCCATCCGAAACGGAATGATATCTCGCCATCAGCCTTGCATTCCCTTGCTTAGCATCGATCTTTGGAGTCCAGTCATTCCAAGGCATCTCCTCAACTCGATCTCGCGTCAAATAATCTGCTGCAGGCCTTAGCCGTCCAGCGATTCGCTCAAAATGCATAGCGACATTCTGACGCCTACGCTCGGTCGAACCATTTTCCAACGACTTAGCAGATCTCTTGAGGATGGCCAGCAATGACATTGCCGAGAGCAAGCTGGACAGCACCGCCGGGGGAAGCCCACCTATAGACCCGTCATCTTTTGGAATGGCGTGCAAGTACAGATCTTCCGCGAACTTGACCAGGGTCTCATCTTTCAGTGCTTGCCAGTGCCTTGACACCCTCACGGCAATCTCCATGTCTGCAACAACGGGGGCCTGAATAAGCGCAACTGCCATCTGCAGAGAGACTCGCCTACGGTTTGCCACAGCCTTTTGACCAATTACGGCGATAGCAATGGTAGAAACTGCCGCAACCAGCGCGCCAAGCGCAGCGACCCAGTCAGCCCAAGAACCCCAGTTCGTCTCGTGTCCAACTGGTCTGCTAGCCAGCGCTGCCGAAAGCCCAACTGCCACCCCGACGCAAAACGCAAAAGCGGCATAGAGAACCAAATCAGCCCAAATTGATCCATCTACGCGCTCAACGCTCCGCATCATCCCGGGTCTCATCTGGCTCAGAGCTGTGCCAACTGTGCCAACTTGCACGCTAAACAGACCGCTTCAGAGCAGTTCGCAGTTGGGTGAAGTCGCCTAAGTTGTTGATTTTGGTGACCCCGGCCCGATTCGAACGGGCGACCTTCCCCTTAGGAGGGGGACGCTCTATCCAGCTGAGCTACGGGGCCATTGGCAGCGGGAAAGGATACCTCGTCTGGCTGAATGGACCAAGCGTGGAGCGTCCTGCACGGCTCTCGAAGTAGATATGCTGGCCCGCCGCGACCCGTTGTGAATTGGATGTCCGACGTCTGGCGAACCCTCTCCGCCCTCGGCGACAGCCGCTGGCTGCTGCCGATGGCCCTGGTGCTGCTGATCACCCTGCCCCGCGCAGACGCACGTCTGAAATGGCGATGGTTGCTGGCCATCGCCGTCACCGCCGGCGTCACGCTTGCTTCGAAGCTGGCCTTCATGGGCTGGGGGATTGGCATCAAGAGCGTGCACTTCACCGGTTTCTCCGGGCACGCCGCGATGTCCAGCGTCATCTATCCGGTCGTTGGCGCGCTGCTCGCGAGGACCGGCAAGCTCCCCCGGGGAATCGGCCTGGTCATCGGCGTGCTGCTGGCCAGCGCCATTGCCTGGTCACGAATCCCGCTGCATGCGCACAGCCTTTCGGAGGTCGTTGCCGGGCTGTTGCTTGGACTGGGCTGCAGCACGTGGGCAATGCACACCGCGGGCCCCTCGTCTCGTCCTAACGCAGTGGCAGCCGCTGCTGCCGTACTCGCGGGAATGGTCCTGCCCCTCGCCTTGCCCGATGTCCACACGCACCGCCTCGTCATCGCGCTGGCAAAGCTCATCTCTGGCAGGGCCGAGATCTTCCAGCATTTCTGAGAACCGCCAACGCGACTGCACAATTTCTTCACGTTCCTTGACAGAGCAAATGAATAGCAGCCAACATAGCGGTGGAAAAATTTCCCTCACGGAGTAGGAGACCCCGTAGATGAAGAAGATGATTGCCGCCCTGGCCCTGCTGGGCCTGTCCTCGCCGGTGTTCGCCCAGGAAGCTCCTGTCGCCGCCGAAACCAGCGCCGAAGTTGCTGGTGCTGAAGCTGCTGGCGCTGCCGCCACCGGCACCCTGACCACCGTCGCTACCGTGGGCCTGGGCATTGCCGCTGCTGGCGTGCTGTACAGCGTTGCTGCGGACAGCAGCAAGGACGACGCGGGCAACAACGGCGGTACCGGCACCACCAACCCGCCGACCGGCACCACCGGTACGACCGGCACCACCGGCACCACCGGCACCAACTGATCGGTCCGCCGAAGCAGTAACCCCGCCCTCGCCGGGCGACGTTCGGCGAGGGCTTTTTCATGCCCGATCGGGCCAGGAACAGATTTCGATGGACTGCAAGCGTTTCGTAGCCACAATGACGGTGGCACTCACCCTGACCGGCTGCATGTGGGCGCCAGGCCAGCATCTTCGCTCGAGCACCTTCGCTCGCGATGATCAGCCCATTGGCAACGACCAGATCGAACTGATTCCGATCACGCCCAAGTTGATCGCCATGGAGCGCGCCACCCGCGATGTCGCGGCACTGCCCGCTGCCCTGACCCAGTATCAGCCGGGCCCCTACCGCATCGGTGCCGGCGACATTCTCTATATCACGGTCTGGGATCACCCCGAACTGACCGTGCCAGCGGGCCCGCAGCAGCAGCTGAACGCCGCAGGCCGCCTCGTGCAGTCCGACGGAACGCTGTTCTATCCCTACATCGGCAAGATCACCGCAACGGGCAAGACGCCCGGCGAACTGCGCGAAGAGATCTCCACCAAGCTGGCACGCTACATCGAAGCGCCGCAGGTGGACGTCTCCATGTTGACCTATGCCAGCCAGCGCGTCTGGGTCACCGGCGCCTCGCGCCAGGCCGCCACCGTTCCGCTGACGGTAACGCCGCTGACGATGGGCGATGCCATCAGCCAGGCGGGCCTTGACCCGGCACAGGCCGACCTCTCCGGCATTCGCCTGACACGTGATGGCACCACCTACACCATCGATCTCGATCGGCTGGGTCGCAGCGGCGGTGGTGACACCAATGTGTTCCTCAAGTCCGGCGATCACATCTACGTGCCCTATCTCGACCACAAGGAAGTATTCGTGGTTGGCGAGGTCAATCAGCCGGGTGCAATGAACTTCAAGACCGGCGAAATCTCTCTGAGCCAGGCCCTTGGACGTGCGCGCGGCCTGCTGCAGACCACGTCGAATGGCAACGCTGTCTACGTGATCCGCGGCTCGAACGACCTGCAGAGCACTCCGTCGCAGGTGTTCCATCTGGAAGCCAAGTCACCGACCGCATTTGCCGTGGCCAGCCAGTTCGACCTGCAGCCCGGCGATGTCGTGTTCGTCGGCGCCGCTGGCGTGACCCGCTGGAGCCGGTTCGTGAACCAGCTGCTGCCGTTCACCTCCATCATCAGCAACGCCGCCAGCGCGCGCAGCGACCTGGACAAGTAAGGTGGCCCGCACCATGAGCAGGATCGCTCAGGCCGCCACCCGACACGCAAACCGCCAGCGCCCCGTGGCGCTGGCCTTGCTTGTACTCATCACCGCAACCAGTTGCGGCGTTGTGGGCAAGACCAGCGTCAAGTCGGTCCAGATGGCGCTGCAGGGCAAGCCCGACGTGGAGCCCACGGCCGCCGAGGTGGCCGCCAATCGATTCCCGCAGATCAAGGTCACCGGTCCGGCAGGCGGCGCCGTCTTGGTGCTTGGCAACATCGACTCCGGGCGCCAGGCCTGGTACAGCTCCGAGCGAAGCATCGTCTTCCTCCGTGATGGTGTCGTCGTCGGAACCCACGGCAGCAGCCCGGAGCTTCAGGACATGACGCTCGAAGGGGACTCCCCCTTCCACGCGCTGCACCGGATAGCAGACGGCACGACCGTGCAACGCCGATACGACGTGATGCCTGATTATCGTTATGGAATGAAGGTCATCGGCACCCTGACCACCCTGGGCAAAGAGAAGGTCCATATCCTGGAGAGCGAACGCGAGCTGCTGCACGTGCGGGAGCAGCTTCAGGGCGAAGGCTGGAAGCGCGACAACCACTACTGGGTCGATCCTGCCAACGGGTTCATCTGGAAGAGCATCCAGGCCATCGCACCCGACACCAGCCTTGAAGTTGTCCAGCTCAAGCCCTACTCGCAGGACCTGCAGAACCGATGACACTGCGACCGATCATCCTTGGGCTGGCACTGGCGCTGGCCACCCATGCGCACGCCTCATCGCCGATTGGCGTCGAAGCGGTCGGCCATGTCCGTAACCCTGGCGCACACACCCTGCCTGCCCGGGCCCGCCTCAGCGCGGCAGCACTCGCAGCAGCACCGGATACAGAAGCCTACATGCCGGGAGCGGCGCTTCTGCGACAACGCTCACTGCTGCCTCAGACCCGCCTCAAGGCCGGCCTGCTCTTCGACCTTGAAACGCTCGCTTCTCAGCAGGACGCCCCGGAGCTTGCCGAGGCAGCCGCTCTACTGGCGCGCGAACTCGGGGATCTACCCGTAACGGGGCGTGAGCCACAGCTGCTTGATCCGCGCCGCCTTGAAGCAAGCGCCACGGAAAATCGGCCCGCACTTGAGGGCGACCGCGTTGTCTATCCCGGTCGACCCGATACCGTGCAGGTGACTGGTGCCGTAGCACAACCGTGCAAGCTCGAACATCAGTTCTCGCTTGACGCACGACACTATCGCAGCGCCTGCCCCATCCTGCCAGCGGCGAGCCGGGATGATCTCTACGTCATCCAGCCCGACGGCAAAGTGCAGCAACTCGGCGTGGCCCTGTGGAACCGCAGCACACCCGTGCACCTTGCTCCTGGAGCGGTGATCTATGTGCCGCTGGACGCCGCGAAGATCCGCACGATTGCCCCCGATGTCAACGAGGATGCCGTGCGCTTCCTTGCCACCCAGGTGCTGGATGCACCCGGAGTTTCATACTGATGCGCCATCGTTCCATCCCATTGGCACGCGCCGGTGTTGCCCTTCTCAGCCTGAGCGTCAGTGCTGTATTGCACGCACAAACTGCCCCTGCTCCCACCGCCAGCGATTGGGGCGGCGTTGGCCTGCTGCAGACCCCCACCGCACGCATGGCCGACGACGGCGAGGTGAGCTTCACCGCAAGCCATACCTCGCCCTACAGTCGCTACAACGTGGTGATGCAGCCCCTGCCCTGGGTCGAAGGCGCGTTCCGCTATGTATCGGTAGCGAACCGACGCTATGGCCCGGAATGGCTGAGCGGCAAGCAGAACTACAAGGACAAGTCGATCGACCTGAAGGTCCGGCTGTGGCAGGAAAGCCGATGGGCGCCCGAGCTGTCCGCAGGCTTCCGCGATATCGGCGGTACTGGCCTGTTCTCCAGTGAGTATCTGGTTGCAAGCAAGCGATTCGGGCCCATCGATGCAAGCCTCGGCCTCGCCACCGGCTACATCGGCAATCGAGGCGATTTCTCGAACCCACTTCGGGTGATCAGCGATCGCTTTGAAGAGCGCCCGCGCGCGCAGGGCACTGGCAACTTCAACAGCAAGGGTATGTTCCGCGGTCCCGTCGGCATCTTCGGCGGCATCGCGTACCAGACCCCCTGGGAGCCCCTGCAGCTGAAGCTTGAGTACGACGGCAACGACTACAAGCGCGAACCACAGAACAACAATCAAACGCAGAAGAGCCCGATCAACCTGGGCGCAAGCTATGCCGTGAATCCCAACGTGCAACTGCATCTTGGCTGGGAGCGCGGCGACACAGCCATGTTCGGCATTACCCTGCGCGGCAATGTGGCACGAGCGAAATCCACGCCCAAGCTGCTGGATCCACCCCCAGTTGCGCGAGCATCCGCGGCACCCTCTGCGCAGTCAATCGATGACATCGACTGGCCCGCCTTGAGCCGGACCCTGGAAGAGAACGCCGGCCTTCGTGTCACGGGCATCAGCCGACGTGGATCGGAAGTCATTGTCAGCGGCGAACAGCGTCGGTTCTACTACCCGGCGCAGGGAGTTGGCCGCGCGGCGCGCATCCTTGATTCCGAACTGCCATCCGATACCACCTGGTTCACGATCGAGAATACCCGCCTGGGCGTACCCGTCGTGGAAAGCAGCATCGAGCGCAGCACCTTCAACAGTTACCTCGACAATCGTACCCCGCTGAGCGAACTGGCCGGCCACATCGAGCAGGCAGCGCCTGCGCAGCAGCGCCGCGAGAGCCTTTATGCGGCGCCACTTCGACGCTACGACGGCGCGTTCAATATTGGATACCAGCAGCAGCTCGGTGGTCCCGATGGCTTCTTCCTGTTCCAGGTCGCAGGCACCTACTCGGCCAATTTCCACTTCACGCGGAATACCTGGCTGAGCGGAACGCTCAGCTACAACGCGTACAACAACTACGACCGCTTCCGCTACGACGCCCCAAGCAACCTGCCTCGGGTCCGCACGAACATCCGTAAGTACTTGACTACGGAAGACCTGACCCTGACCAACCTGCAGTTCACCAGCAATCATCAGCTGGGCAAAGACCTGTATGGCTCGGCCTACGCCGGGCTGTTCGAGGCCATGTACGGCGGTGTGGGTGGTGAGATCCTCTACCGCCCCCTCAATGAGCGCTGGGCCGTGGGTGCCGAGCTGAACTGGGTGAAGCAGCGCGATTTCGATCAACGCTTCAGCTTCCGCGACTACAGCACCACCACCGGCCACGCCAGCTTCTATTATCAGTGGGGCGATGAGCACAAGATCACCAGCATGATCAGCGCCGGTCGCTACCTGGCAAAGGACTGGGGCGCCACGGTCTCGGTCGCGCGCGCCTTCGACAATGGCGTCAACATGGGCGCATACGCCACCAAGACCGATGTTTCATCCAAGGACTTTGGCGAAGGCAGTTTCGATAAGGGCATCTTCATTTCGATCCCCTTCGACTTCCTGCTGCCACGCTCAACCCGCGCGCGTGCAACGTTCGCTTGGAATCCGCTGTATCGGGATGGTGGCGCGCGCCTGAGCCGAAGCTATGCGCTGTACCAGCTGACTTCAGAGCGGGATCCGGACTTCTTCTTCAACAATCTCGACAGAATCGACGACTGACGACGGGCATCCACCCCACTCGACAGAGACCAAGGAAGGGCCGGCTGCCAGCGCAGCCGGCCCTTCTCGTTTGCATGCGCTGACCTGGTGTCCTGCAGCCAAAAGAAAGGGCCGGTTGCACATGCAACCGACCCTTCCTCTCTCCCGGAGGTGAAAGCCCTTCAGCTCACCCCTTGGAGCAATCACTTCTCGCTTGAAGCGTACTCGTAGTAGCCATAGCTGTAATAGCCCGTGGCACGCTTCTCCACCGCATTGAAGATCGCGCCCTTCACCTTCACGCCATTCTGCTCGAAGCGCTTCATCGACAGCTCGATCTCCTTCGGCTGGTTCACGCCGAATCGCGTCACCATCAGGGTAGAGCCGGCGTGGTTGGCCACAATTGCGGCGTCGGTGACCGCAAGAATCGGCGGCGTATCGACGATCACCAGGTCGTATTCCTTGGCCAGGCCCTCCAGCAGCTGCAGGAAGCGCGGGTGCATCAGCAGCTCGGACGGGTTCGGCGGAATATCACCGCGGGTGATGTAATGCATGTTCTCCAGGCCCGGGACGGCATGAATCGCATCCTGCAGCGTCACCTTGCCGGCCAGCACGTCAGACAAGCCCCCGGAATGCGACACGCCCAGCACCTTGTGCAGAGTGCCCTTTCGCATATCAACGTCGACGACAAGGACCTTCTGGCCCGCCTGAGCGACGACAGCCGCCAGGTTCGCCGAAATGAAGGTCTTGCCGACACCGGGCCGCGGGCCCGAGATGGCCAGAATGTTGTTCTTGGCCTCAAGCATTGCAAAGTGCAGGCTTGTGCGGAGGCTGCGCAATGCCTCCACCGCCAGGTCGGCGGGCTCGGCAGCGGCCAGAAGGTGGGACCGGCCATCTGCCACCACGCGCTTCTTGCCACCCTTGCCCTTCTGAACCTTCAGAAGATTCCGCGAGTTGCTGAGCGGAATGGCGGCATACACGGGCAACCCCAGTTCCTCGATCTGCGCCGGATCCTCCACGCCAGGATTGAGCATGCGGAGCAGGAAAACTGCGGCCGTGGACAGGAATGCGCCCAACAGGAACGACACAAGAACAATCAGCGGCTTGCGAGGCTTCACCGGCTTGCTGATATCAACGATCGCATCATCAACGATCCGGACATTGCCAACCGTACCGGCCCGCGCAACATCCAACTGCTGCGCCTGGTTCAACAGCGCGGTGTACAGCTCGTTGCTGACCTGCAGATCACGGGTATGTCGCAGCAGTTCCTGCTGCGTATCAGGCAGCGCGCTCACTTCACGACGGAAGCCACTCTTGCGTGCCTCAAGCTCGCCGATCTGGTTCAGCATCGCGCGGTAGGCCGGATGCTCGCGCGTGAAGCTGCGATCCATCTCCGCCTGCTTCAGGCGCAGCTGCTGGATGCTGGCCTCAACGGCGACCTCCTGCTCGAGCAGACCCTTGGTCTGCATCGTAATGTCGACGGAATTCGAACGGGACTGATAAGCCGCCATTGCCGCCTGCGCGTCCTCCACCTGCTTGCGCACGGTTGGGAGCTGATCCTTCACGAAGGCAAGCTGCGTCGCGGCCTCGGCAGAGCCGCGGTCGACGTTCTGCCGGACGTAGGCTTCAGCAATGTTCTGCACCAGCGCCTGCGCACGATCCGCATCGGTGTCTTCATAGCTGACGCGAAGGATGCCCGAGTCCTTGCCCTGTTCGGACGCGCGGATGTCTTCCTGCAGCCCGGCGATGACATCGAGGCGACGCTGCTTGGTCAGCGTGAAGCGCATGCCCGGATTGGCATTCAAGCTCGCGACTTCAATCTTGATCCCGCGCGCCTCGGCGGGCATGCCGACCTTGCCGGCAAGAATGGTTTCGCCCTCGTCATCAAGCAGCGAGTACTCCCCAGCCTTGTCACCTGCAACAAGCATCATCGGCTCGTCGAGCAGCCGTGCCGGAACATCCAGGCGATGGATCTTCAGCTCATCGCCGCCCCAGCCATAGCTGGAAAGCCCCAGAACCGGAGCCGCCACTTCACCCTCGGTCTCACCCGAGAAACGACGTGCAATCAGCCCGCCCACCAATGGGAAACGCCTGGGCTCGATGACCGTCTCAAGCTGCATCTTGTCAACCGCGGTACCGACGATCGTGCGCGAGGTCAGCAGCGCAACCTCAGTGGTGGACGCGGTACTGCCGCCGCCGCCAAGAGAGGTCAGATCTGCAAGACCCGGAATGGTCGGCATCTTCGACTCAACCTGCACCGTGGCCTCTGCCCGATACACCGGCGGCGTCAGGATCGCGTAGGCGGCGCCAACCATCGCGAACAGGAAGGTTGTTCCCAGGATCCACCACTTGCGGTCAATCAGAACGCCCAGCAGATCCCGCAGATCAATCTCGTCGTCTTCGCGGGTGGACCGCGCACTGGTTTCCTTGGTCATAGCTTCCGTTTCGTGAAAACACCGCACCAGTGCGGCAATTACTTGATGTGGCTGGCCCAGCGGGCAACGCCCTGCTCGATCAAACCGTAGACGTGTTCGAACGCGATCCTCTGCTGGCGGTAGGGATCAGGGATCTCCGCCCTTCCATCCCAATGCCCCAGCAGGAATGTCTTGCCGCTTACCTGAGGAACCTCGCGGGCGATTCGCACCACGTGGGACTGCTCCATCACCAGCACCAGGTCAGCCGCCGCCAGCACGGATGGCGTCGCCAGACGCCCTCGATGGGCGCTGGGGTCATGCCCCTTCTCCCGAAGCAGCTCTCCCGCGGTCTCATCTATCGGCCGACCGACCAATGCCTGAAGCCCTGCGGAAGAGACATCTACCCCTGTGCGATCCCTGAGCTGGTGCCGCATGAGCACTTCTGCGGTTGGGCTTCGACAGATGTTTCCGATGCAGACCAACAGCACCTTGTTGAACATGGGCCAATCCTCTGGCGGGGCGACGTGAGGTGCATAACGTCAGCCACCAACGCTTCGCATACGAAAGTTAGCCAAGCAGCATACCTGACATGAGGGTGTAACTGAACCCAGCCCTACCAGGCCGATGAGGCGGCGCCCCTGGCCCTAACCCCGGAAATCCGGACGCAGGTCACGCCTTGGTGAAGGTTCTGTTATCATCCTGTGATCGATTGTAACAGCTAACGGGTTGGACTGACGGCCGGATCGGCGCTGCCAGCCTGCCGGGCAGCGAGGCGATTGCTGGATGCACGGATTCTCTACAAGGAAGAAATCGACATGTCTTACATGCCTGCACGGCACCACGCTGGGCTCTGGAACGCTTCAGGAAACAGGTTTGCCCCTGCGCTCAGCCTAGCTCTGCGGGTCGGAGACCCAATTGTTCTGGTGGTAGCCGCGCTGGCCGCCTACGCGATGAGATTCGGCGATCTGCACATGCCGATGAACTATGCCCGCTTGGTCTCCATCACCGTTCTCTTCGCACTTCTCGTCCTTGGGTCCTCGTCATTGTACGAGAGCTGGCGCGGGCGCGGGCTGCTCGCCGAGTTCGGCAAAGTCCTGATGAAGCTGGCCGTGATTTTCGGCGGCCTTCTCGCCTACTCGACCGCGATCCAGGTAACCGATGAGCTTTCACGCATATGGCTTGCCTCGTGGTTTGGCATGAGCCTGGCGGGCGTAATCGCACTCCGCATTGGCGTTCGCGGCATCGCCGGCTGGATCCGGGCCCGGGGCGCAGACTTGCGGAGCGCCGTCATCGTGGGCGCCACGACCGATTCGCAGCACATCGTCAGCTCCCTGAGGTCGGCATCCTGGGCAGGAATTGAGGTGCGCGGCTGGTTCGGAACCCCCTCTGACCGCGGCAGCGTGCAGCATGCAAGCAAGCTGGGGGAACTGGATGGGCTCGGCGCGTACGTGGAGGCCAATCATATCGACCAGGTGTGGATTGCCCTGCCGATGCGCGACGAAGACAACATCGCAATTGCCCTGAATCAGTTGCAGCATTCCACTGCCGATATCAAGTTCGTGCCTGACATGTTCGGGCTGCACCTGCTGAACCACTCCGTCGAGCAGGTCGCGGGCCTTCCTGTCATCAATCTTCAGCAGACCCCCCTTCAGGGCGGCGCCCGCCTGATCAAGGCCCTGGAAGACCGCATCCTTGCCGGCCTCATCCTGCTCATGATCTCCCCGATCATGCTCGCGATTGCAGTGGCGGTGAAGCTGAGCTCCCCAGGCCCGATCTTCTATCGGCAGGAGCGGATGAGCTGGAACAACAAGACGTTCTGGATGCTGAAGTTCCGCTCGATGCCGGTCGACGCTGAAGGCGCGTCTGGCGCAGTGTGGGCGAAAGCGGGCGAGAATCGCGCTACCCGCGTGGGCAGTTTCCTTCGCAAGACCAGCCTGGACGAACTACCACAGTTCATCAACGTCCTGCTGGGCGACATGTCGATCGTTGGACCGCGGCCGGAGCGGCCGGTGTTCGTGCACAAATTCAAGCACGAGATTCCGTCCTACATGAAAAAACACATGGTGAAGGCGGGCATCACCGGCTGGGCACAGGTCAACGGTTGGCGAGGCTCTACCGATCTTCACAAGCGCATCGAATGTGACCTTTTCTACATTGAGAACTGGTCGCTTGCGTTTGATCTGAAGATTGTCGTGATGACCCTGTTCAAGGGATTTGTCAACAAGAACGCATACTAAATCTCGAACGCCAGCCAGTGCAGAGTACAGCCGAGCACGAGGCAATGTCGCAACCGACATCCCAGCTTGCGACCGTTCGCAAGACGCAAGAAGAACACTGTGAGCAGCCCACCCCGCACCCCCAAGTCCCCTCGACTTACAGCCGCAATTCAGATCTGCCTCCTGTGGGGCGGCTCACTGGCGGGAGCAGGACTTGCCTTCCTTACCCAGGTCGTGCTCGGCAGACATATGGGGCCAGGCGACTATGGCATCTTCAGCAATGCGCTTGCGCAATGCATGTTGCTTTCTCAGGTAGCTGGGCTTGGCCTCCAAACTTTCTGGCTCAGTGCTTATGGCCGAGAAGGGCGTCATGGCGCAAGATGGATTCCCGGCTGCCTGAAACTCCTTGCGGCATCCTCGACACTGGCGCTGCTCACACTGCTCCTCATCGCAGCTCTTGGCCCAGGCTCCCATCGCACAGCCGAAACACTCGCTTTAATGGCGCCAAGCATTTTGGGCTTCGCAGCAGTCGAGCTTGTGGCGGCCAAGCTTCAGCTTGAGGAACGATTCGCATCAGTCGCAGCATGGCAGGCTATTCATCACGGGCTGAGATTCGCGCTCATCCTTCCCATCGTGATGACTGCCACTGGCGAAATCCTGCTTGAGACCAGCGCAGCGTACTCGCTAGTAGCAGTGATCATTGTTGCTATCGCAATCCAGCAGCTGCGCCGGATGCTGCGCAATGATTTTGAACCTCTCGGGCACCACGGCCACCGGGCACGCGAGGACACAGACGAAGCCCCAGGAATGCTGAGGACCCTCGCACACGTATGGCCCTATGGCGCCGACACTCTTCTCTACCTTGCCTACTTCCAATGCAGCAATATTCTGCTGCTGTATCTCGCCGGCGATCGCGACGCAGGCATATACTTTGCCGCCTTCACGATAATGAATGCAACGTACCTCTTGCCGACGACGCTTTACACCAAGTTTCTTCTGTCAAAGCTTCATCGATGGGCCCATCATGATCAGACCAAGCTGCTCCGCGCGCTCAAAACCGGAAGCGCCTCGATGCTCGCGGCCGGTACAGCATGCGGACTTGCCATTTGGCTCGCCAGCGACTTCATCATCAACGTCCTGTACGGCTCGAGATTCCAGGACGCCAAGCCCGTCCTCGTGACCTTGGCGATCTGCGCCCCGATTCGATTCGTCAGCACCAGTATCGGTGCGATTCTGACTACTGGCTCCCAAATGCGAATGCGCGTGACAATCAAAGCACTCTGCGCCGCCCTCTGCGTGGCCCTCAACATGCTACTTATTCCGGAGCACGGAGCTACGGGAGCGGCGGTTGCCACCCTCGGAACCGAAGTAGGATTACTACTGCTTTTTTCGACTGCCATCTACGTTCGACGCACCGCTATTTTCAGAAGCGCGCACAATCAGTATGCGCACTAATCTAAATAGAATAACATCCTGACAGGAACTACAGTGGAAACAAGGAATCCAGCCATCTCAGTCATCATGGCTGAATTTAATACGGATCCAGGACATCTTGAGGCATCGGTACGGAGTATCACGACTCAAACGTTTGATGATTTCGAGCTCGTCATTGTGGACGATGGCGGAAGAAATGACCTCGAAGAATTGAAGTCACGAATTGGCGACAGCAGGATCAGGATTATCCGCAACGGGGAAAATAGAGGCTTCGTCTATTCGCTAAATCTAGCAATCCAAGCCGCGAGGGCGCCGCTTATCGTGAGGATGGATACTGATGACATAGCAATGAATGATCGCATTGAAAAGCTTTATAAATTCATGTGCGACCACCCAGAATTCACTGTAGCAGCCTCTCTTGCAATAGAGTTCTCCAATGAAACCGGCAATGGCCATATTCTCGGGAAGCCTGGAGAGAAGGGACCAAAGCAGCTCATGCACGGCGACGCCCCAATTCATCCGGCGGTAATTTATCGTCGTAGCGACATCATTTCGGAAGGGATGTACGACAATTATCACCGCGCGGAAGATTTGGCACTTTGGTGCAAGCTCATCGTAGCTGGGAAGCGAATCTTCGTTATGGACGAAATCCTACTCAACTATCGCGTCAATCCGGGCGACTTCAGGAAGCGAACATTGAAGAATCGCGGCGGCGAAATCAAGGCGCGCCTGCACTACTACCCCGCGCTGGGCGCCTCTCCATTTGATTACTTCCATATCTGCAGATCAATTGTCGCCGGAATTCTCCCAACCAAGCTGGTGATCAGCCTACGCAATCTGTTTGTACTCGGCCCCAAGAAGGAACCCGGCGCATGACGCATGATCAGGCCCTCAATACTTACATGGACGTCAAGTGGAAGATAAAGCGCATCGTGTCCGACGCAAAAATTCCGCTGCGCAGTAAGTTCAACCAAACAAGATATGCATTGAAGTCGCTTCGCGAAGTCGGGAAGCCGGATCAGAGTAAGCTCGGCATCAAGGGCCGAATTTATGTATTTCTTCTTGGGAACGAACTGGCCGCTGCGCTGATTTTTCTTGAACTCGCAATGCTGAAGGACGCCAAACGGCTAATCCCTTCTCAAATCGTCAATCTGTTTAAGTATCACTTCCTCCCGGCAAAGATCGCCTCTAGCCACCAGCGGAAGGGCCGTACAGCGTATATTTTCATGGTGCCTGATCTAGGCAATATTGGCGACCTAGCAATTGGCCTTGCACAGAAATCCTTCCTGGAAAAAAATCTCCACGGCTACGATGTGGTTGAAATTGCTCACAGCAACACTTACGAATCGGCCCGAGTGGTCAAGAAGCACTCCACCGCGGATGACATCATATTTCTGACAGGCGGCGGAAATATGGGGACTATCTATAAAGATGCGGAACAGCAACGCCGATTCTTGATACGTCTATTTAAACGAAACCGCATCTATCAGTTTCCGCAATCAGTATTCTTCGAGCACTCCTCGGCCGGCGCCAAATTTCTTGCAAAATCCAAACGCATCTACTCCCAGCACAACAGACTGACGTTAATTGCCAGAGATCAGGCCAGCTACAACAAGATGAAGTCCAGCTTCCCACAAAATGAGATTGCGCTTCACCCAGACACCGTCATCAGCTTGGCGCCAGTTTCCTCCACAGAACCCAGAAGAAACCAGGTAGTCCTTTCGATTCGCAGAGATATCGAATCGGGACTTGACGGAAAAATGGTTAATTCGCTGGAGCAGGAGCTGGTGAAGACCGGAATTCGAGTCATACACCGTGACACCAACGTTGACAACATGCATCATCAGCTGGACGAGCGCGAAGGCTCGATATCAGCAATTTGGGGCGCCTATCTTTCGTCCCGACTGGTAATCACTGATCGACTGCATGGCGTCATATTCTGCGCAATTACGGGCACACCCTGCGTTGCAATGGATAACCTCAACGGGAAAGTCCGGAATCTCATTCAGACATGGCTGCAACAGGCCAGTTACATCACGGCGGTCGACCACCCCAGTACGGAAGATATTCTGGAGAAAGCGTCCGCGATGCTGTCGAAATTCCCCCAAGGTGCATCACCGATCACTCTGGATGCCGACTTCGAGCGCATGGCCGATCTTTTCAAGCGCGCAGGAAGGCATTGACCATGAGCAGAGTTGTTCACGTCGTCGAAGCGACCGCTACTGGCACTCTCACCATGGTATGTGCCGCAGCGAATCTTTCGGCAGCTAGAGGCTTAAATGTTCATGTTATCTACTCCAGACGACCTGAAACTCCGCACAATGTCGCCACTCTGTTTCATCAAGATATCAGACTCCACGAGCTTCCGATGGGGGGCCCGAATGCACTCAGAGCGATATGGTCATTGCGCGAGAAGATAGTTCGGCTAGGACCGGATATCGTTCACCTGCACTCCTCTTTTGCGGGCTTCATCGGACGCCTCGCCACATTTGGAATTTTGCCGAAAGCAAAGATTTTTTATAGCCCTCACTGCATCTCTGTCATGCGCCAGGATATCGGCGGCAAGCGATTCATATTCGCAGCGCTGGAACGCCTAGCCAACATTAGGCGATGCACATACCTCGCGTGCTCAATGAGTGAGAAGAATGAAATTCTTCGCTGGACCGGCGCCAACGCCAAGCTTCTGGAGAATGCCGTAGAGTCCGTTTCGACAGTTGAATCAATTGACGCCACGCCACGCAACGGCCCGATAAAGATCGTGACAGCAGGGGGCGTGCGCTT
Source organism: Stenotrophomonas sp. 22692 (assembly GCF_052045015.1). NCBI lineage: Bacteria > Pseudomonadati > Pseudomonadota > Gammaproteobacteria > Lysobacterales > Lysobacteraceae > Stenotrophomonas > Stenotrophomonas sp. 22692. Next base: position 122,484 of record NZ_JBQEMR010000003.1, on the reverse strand, counting down.
ACAAAAGGGACCCGAGGAATTTGCGACCATTGCAAGAGCGTGCCTGGAAGAAGGCATCGACGCAGAATTCAAATGGATCGGCGACGGGGAGCTGAAAGCAGTTGATAAGCTAGCCGACAGCGGCGTTTCAATTACTGGATGGTTACCCAAGACTGACGTGTACGCAGAGCTGAAAGCCGCAGACATTTACCTTTCAACCGCACGATGGGAGGGCCTTCCTGTATCCATAATCGAGGCAATGACCAGCAATACTTTGGTAATTGCCAGCAGATGTGCAGGGAATGTCGATGTCATCGATCATGAAAGAACTGGACTACTCTACTCCAATCCGCGCGAAGCGAAGGAGTTTATTCAGAGCATCATCAATGACAGCTTTGATTTCAATCGAATCAAGCGCGCGGCAAATATTGAAGCAAAGACCCGCTTTTCGCTGACCGCCTTTGACAAACGCCTACACGAACTTTACGGCATCCCGCTGAAATCCGACAAGACAGCCGATCACAATGAGCACTGAAGTCTTGCTCTCACTATTCCTTCCGATTTTCTTTGGCGCTGCAATTATTTGCCTCACCATTCGGAACACGCCAGCGTATGCAGCGACCACAAGCGCCAGCGCGAGGGCACTGAAACTGATGCTTCTGGCCGCACCGGTATTTGTGTACGGGTTCTATTTAGTCGCACTAAGACCCCTTGACGCTGGCAATGACACATTTCGCTACGTCCTCACCTACTCCAATCTGAATGGGCCAACTAGCGCAATCGCGATCGGAACCCTTTACTACGGCAATACGGAATTCCTCTGGTGGCCGCTTCAGAGCATTCTGGCAACCTTTCTTAATTCCTCGAACTGGCTGATCGCCAATTTCGTATTGGTGTTCGTCGCAACATGGTTCTTTTATCGTAGCGCGGCGCGATCGTTAGGGCTGTCAAGCGCGATATTCGCCTTGGTTTTTCTTACCTTCTTCCTCGTCTACTCAGGGAACATCATGCGACAGGCGCTTGCGGCTCCGCTGGGCGCGCTTGGGTTCTTCCTGTTCTTCCAGAGGCGCCGCATCTCTGCGTCCCTCCTCATTGCCGTAGCGATTGGCTTGCACTGGTCCAGTGTGGCGTTCCTCGCAGCTCCATTGTTTAACCTACGCCTTCTTGATCGAGACAGGGCCTACCTGATCGTTGCTCTCAGTGCACTTATCTTCTCCACGCTGGCCTCCAAGATCATAGGAGACCTAGTCGCCACTATTGGCATATCCAGCTTGACTGACAAGTTCAATCTGTATTTCTCAGGGGCACATGAATCGCATGTAGGAGCGGTATGGAAGACGGCAAACTTCTGGATATGCACCCTATTGTCAGCAACATTCCTTTCCTTCATTAACCCAAGATCTCTAAGCAACAGCTTTCTACACAAGTACACCTGCCTTTTTCTATCGCTAATTCTATTTGGCGTAAACACAGCGGACTTTGCCGAACGGTACATGCCCTTCTTGTTGCTGGCGGCCCCCCTCCAGGCAGCGCTATTGGTGGACAGGATAAGAGCACCCGCCCCTCTTAAGAGCGCCATGTACCTCTACTCGTTCATCGTCCTTTCTGCGCTCGTATTACTCGCTGAAAGTTCCCAGCACACGCTTGGCTACACATTGTAGAGGAATTGAAATGACCTATAGAGTCATGAGGCTGCTGGAACTGATACTAGCCGCCTTGAAGATCATATTAATGAGGATGTGCTACGGCCCGAACACACTGGCAGCACATCCCATAGGATTTGGACCTCGCCTGAACATAAAAATAAGATCAGGAGGAAGCGTATCCATTGGGAAAATAATTTCCAGAAACGATCTTTCGATATTCTGCGACGGAGGAAAAGTCACCATTTCGTCCGGCGTATTTTTTAATAATGGATGCTCTCTCAATTGCATGAGCAGGATAGAAATTGGAGAGAACACGCTCTTTGGTGAAGGAGTTCGCATTTACGATCACGATCACGCCATTTCAGAAACGGGCATACCGCTGAAAGATAGCTTCCTGGCCGACCCCATAGTAATCGGCAGCAACTGCTGGATTGGATCCAACGCATTGATTCTCAAGGGCGTGCGAATTTGCGATGGCGTAACCATCGGAGCGGGAGCAGTTGTCCGCAAGTCGATCTCCGAGCCTGGCGTCTACGTCGCAAAGCAGCTCACGAACCTTTCAAAGGTGGGCTAGATCCCTCGCCTGAAGTAGACCGACAGCCTCTAGTGCATTAATAACATCAAGGACGGAAACCTCATGACGCATATCCTCATCTGCGGCGGCGCCGGCTACATCGGCAGCCACATGGCCCAGTACCTGACCGAAGCCGGCCACTCCGTAACCGTGCTCGACAACCTGTCCACCGGTCACCGCGACGCCGTCCGCTGGGGCGAACTGCTGGAAGCCGATCTACTGGCCCCCGAAACACTCGAGCGCGCCCTCCAAGGCCGTCACTTTGACGCCGTGATGCACTTCGCCGCACGTTCGCTGGTGGGCGAATCGGTTTCCGCTCCTTATACCTACTACGCCAACAACGTCACTGGCACACTGAACCTGCTGGAGGCCATGCGCCGCCACGACATCGATCGCATCGTGTTCTCTTCAACCGCTGCGGTATTCGGCAATCCACAGTCGAATGTGATCGATGAGGACCACCCCAGGGCGCCCATCAACCCCTATGGCGCCAGCAAGCTGATGGCAGAGCGGATCCTCGCTGACGCAGCCACGGCCTACGGCCTGCGTTCGACCTGCCTGCGCTACTTCAATGCCGCAGGCGCTCTGCCCGACCACGGCATCGGCGAGGCCCATGCCTGCGAAACCCACCTGATCCCCAATGTCCTGCGTGCCGCCTTGGGTATAGGCACGGCCATGAAGGTGTTCGGCGATGACTACGCAACGCCCGACGGCACCTGCGTGCGCGACTATGTACACGTGCAGGACCTGGCCCAGGCACACGCACTGGCTCTTGAGTACATGGAGCACACGCCCGGCGCGCACGCCTTCAACCTGGGCAATGGTCAGGGCTTCTCTGTCCGCGAAGTCATCGCCGCTGCCGCAGAGGTAAGCGGGCGAAGCATTCCATTTGAGTTGGCGGAACGCCGGCCGGGCGATCCAGCCAGCCTGGTCGCCTCCTCCACCCGCGCTCAGCAACTGCTGGGTTGGCGACCCATATGGACCGAGCTGGCACCGATCATCGACAGCGCCTGGCAGTGGCATCGCAACCCGCCCACATGGTCGCCGCAGCCGGCGATTCCTGACACCGCGCGCAGCCCGGGCGAAGCCCTGCCTGCCTGAATAGGCATCCCTCACTGGGATGGCGTCTCGGCGTGGCCTCACCCCGCACCGCACCAAAGCCCAACCACCACCCTCTGCTACCATCCGCGGTTCTGTTCATCGCGTCCCCCACCTGCCCGCGATGGCGCCAAACAACGTAACGAAACACAGGAGTCTGCATGTCTTCCGAGCTGCTCAAGTCCCTTGGCCTGGACGCGATCAACGCTGGCACGTACCTGGGCAACGGGGAGTGGTCGAGCGCGACCAGCGGTGAGCTGATCACCCCGGTCAACCCGACCACCGGCGAGCCGATCGCACAGGTCCGCGCGACCACCGAGGCCGAGTACGAGACCGTCGTCGCCCGCGCCCAGGAAGCCTTCAAGATCTGGCGCACCACGCCGGCCCCGCGCCGGGGTGAAGCCGTGCGCCTGTGCGGCGAAGCGCTGCGCAAGCACAAGGACGCGCTGGGTTCGCTGGTCGCCCTGGAAATGGGCAAGAGCAAGCCGGAAGGCGACGGCGAAGTGCAGGAGATGATCGACATCGCCGATTTCGCCGTGGGCCAGAGCCGCATGCTGTACGGCTACACCATGCATTCCGAGCGCCCCGGCCACCGCATGTACGAGCAGTACCACCCGCTGGGCCTGGTCGGCATCATCTCGGCCTTCAACTTCCCGGTGGCGGTGTGGAGCTGGAACTCGTTCCTGGCGGCCATCTGTGGCGACGTGTGCATCTGGAAGCCGTCCAACAAGACGCCGCTGACCGCCATCGCCTCGCTGAAGATCTGCAACGACGCCCTGCGCGAAGCCGGTTTCCCGGACATCTTCTTCCTGATCAACGATGCCGGCACCGCGCTGTCGGAGAAGATGGTCGATGACCGCCGCGTGCCGCTGATCAGCTTCACCGGCTCGACCCAGGTCGGCCGCACCGTCAACGAAAAGGTCGCGCGCCGCCTGGGCCGCTGCCTGCTGGAGCTGGGCGGCAACAACGCCATCATCCTGGACGAAACCGCCGACCTGAAGCTGGCCGTGCCGGGCATCGTGTTCGGCGCCGTCGGTACCGCCGGCCAGCGCTGCACCACCACCCGCCGCCTGATCGTGCACCGCTCGATCTACGCCGACGTGCTGGCCACCCTGGTCAAGGCCTACAAGCAGGTGGAAGGCAAGATCGGCGACCCGACCGATGCCGCCAACCTGATGGGCCCGCTGAACAGCGACGGCGCCGTGCAGCAGTTCCTCAATGCCATCGCCCAGGCCAAGGCGGCCGGCGGCACCATCGAGACCGGTGGCACCCGCATCGACCGCGCCGGCAACTTCGTGCTGCCGGCGATCGTCTCCGGCCTGAAGAACAGCGACGCCGTAGTCCAGCACGAGACCTTCGCGCCGATCCTGTACGTGATGCCGTACGACAGCATCGACGAAGCCATCGACATGCAGAACGGCGTGCCGCAGGGCCTGTCGTCCTCGATCTTCACCCAGAACCTGAAGACCGCCGAGAAGTTCCTGTCGGCCGCCGGCAGCGACTGCGGCATCGCCAACATCAACATCGGCACGTCCGGTGCGGAGATCGGCGGCGCCTTCGGTGGCGAGAAGGACACCGGCGGTGGCCGCGAATCCGGTTCGGATGCGTGGAAGGTCTACATGCGCCGCCAGACCAACACCATCAACTATTCGGATTCGCTGCCGCTGGCACAGGGCATCAAGTTCGACCTGTAACGCTTTCTGTAGTGCCGGGCCATGCTCGGCAGGATGTGCAATGAACACCGCAGGAAATGCAGCCGAGCATGGCTCGGCGCTACAGGGTGGCAAGCCGGTGATTGATTTCACCGGCCGCCGCGTGCTCATCGCCGGTGGCAGCAAGGGCATTGGCCGTGAGATGGCGCTGGCATTTGCCGGCGCCGGTGCGCGGGTCTCGGTCTGCGCCCGCGGCCAGGCCGGCCTGGATGCCCTGCGTGCCGACGCGCAGGCGCAAGGCGTCGGGCTGCACGCCTTCGCTGCCGATCTGGGCGAGGCCAACCAGATCCAGGCCTGGCTGCAGGCTGCCGCCGATACACTCGGCGGCATCGATGTGCTGGTCAACAACGCCACCGGCTATGGCATGGCCGATGACGAGGACGGCTGGGCCGCCAGCCTGCAGATCGACCTGATGGCGGCGGTACGGGCCTCGCGCCTGGCACTGCCGTGGCTGCGCGCATCCTGCGATGCCTGCATCCTCAACCTGTCCTCGATCGCCGCCCAGCAGCCGCGTCCCGGTGGCGCGCCCTACGCTGCCGCCAAGGCCGCGCTGTCGCACTACACCACCTCACAGGCACTGGCGCTGGCCAAGGACCGGATCCGGGTCAATGCCATCGCCCCGGGCTCGATCGAGTTCGATGACGGCCTGTGGGATCGCCGCCGCACCGAAGATCCCGCGCTGTACCACGGCACCCTGGCGAAGATCCCGTTCGGCCGCTTCGGCCACCCGCGCGAGATCGCCGACGCTGCCCTGTTCCTGTGCTCGCCGCTGGCGCGCTGGATCACCGGTCATGTGCTCAACGTGGATGGTGGCCAGGTGTTGATGGGCTGAATTTGTAGAGCCGAGCCCATGCTCGGCTTGCGCGCAAAGCGCGGTCCATACCGCATCGGCCCAGAGTTCAGCCGAGCATGGGCTCGGCTCTACAGGGCACTGCCCATGGGATTGCCCGGGCAGAGGCACTATCATGTGCATACTGCCAAGGAGGACCCCGATGAGCGTGGCACCCCGACAGACAAGCGCCCTGGCCGTGGTCAGCCTGGTCATGGGCATCGCCAGCTGGACCGTCCTGCCCTTCGTGGCCAGCATCGTGGCCATCATCACCGGCCACATGGCCCGCGCCGAGATCCGCCGCCGCCCGCATGAACTGGAAGGCGATGGCCTGGCCGTCACCGGCCTGGTGCTGGGCTGGGTGATGGTCGGCGCCGTGATCGCCGCCATCCTGGTCTTCATCCTGTTCTTCGGCGGCCTGGCCTGGCTCGCCACGATGTCGAACTGATCATCATGACCACTTCCGACAGCACTGAACGCTTCAGCAGCCGCGTCGCCGACTATGTCCGCTACCGGCCCGATTACCCGCCCGCCCTGTTGGAGTGGCTGCATGGCCCGATGGGCGTCAGCCACGAGGCCGTGGTCGCCGACATCGGCGCCGGCACCGGTATTTCCAGTCGCCTGTTCCTGGCCAGCGGCCATCCAGTAGTCGCGGTTGAACCCAACGCCGCCATGCGGGGCGCGGCCGAGGAATGGCTGGCACCGCAGTACCCGCAGTTCCGTGCGGTGGACGGCCGCGCCGAGGCCACCACACTGGACGATGCCAGCATCGATCTGGTCAGCGTCGCGCAGGCCTTCCACTGGTTCGACACCGTGGCGGTGCGCGCCGAGTGGCAGCGCATCCTGCGCCCGGGTGGCCTGGCACTGATCTACTGGAACTCGCGCCTGCTCGACGCCAGCCCGTTCCTGATCGGCTACGAGCAGCTGCTGCTGGACTACGGCACCGACTACACCGCCGTTGCCGAGCGCTACCAGGACGACGCCACCATGCAGGCGTGGTTCGGCCCCGGCCTGCGCGGCATGGTGGAGCTGCCGAACGTGCAATATCTGGATTTCGACGCCCTGCGCGGGCGCCTGCTGTCCTCCTCCTACGCACCCCAAGCCGGTCATCCGCGCCATGCGCCGATGATCGCGGCCCTGCAGGACCTGTTCGCCGCCCACGCGGTCGACGGCCAGGTTGCTTTTGAATATCGAACCCGAGCCTTCCTCGGCACGCTGGACTGAACCGACGCATGTATTCGCTTGCCCGCCCCTTCCTGTTCTCGCTCGACGCCGAGCGCGCCCACGGCCTCGGCCTGTCCGCACTGGACCTGGCCTATCGCACCGGCACCACGCCGCTGCTGGCTGCACGCATCGCGCCGATGCCGAGCACCGTGTTCGGGCTGACCTTCCCCAATCCGGTCGGCCTGGCCGCCGGCCTGGACAAGAATGGCGAGCACATCGATGCATTGTTCGCGCTGGGTTTCGGCTTCGTCGAGATCGGCACCATCACGCCGCGTCCGCAGGCCGGCAACCCGCAGCCGCGCCTGTTCCGGCTGCCGGCGCACAATGCGATCATCAACCGCATGGGCTTCAACAATGCGGGCGTGGACGCGCTGGTGCGCAACGTCGAACGCGCGCGCAACCGTCGCGGCCTGCTCGGCATCAACATCGGCAAAAACAAGGACACCCCCAACGAACAGGCGGTGGACGATTACATCGCCTGCCTGGACAAGGTGTATCCGCTGGCCGACTACATCACGGTCAACATCTCCTCGCCCAACACCGCCGGCCTGCGTGAACTACAGGAAGAAACCGCGCTGCGACAGCTGGTCAGCCAGCTGCGTGACCGCCAGGAAGCCCTGGCTGCGCAGCATGGTCGCCGCGTGCCGATGCTGGTGAAGGTGGCGCCGGACCTGAGCGAGCGCGACATCGATGCCGCCGCCCGCGTGCTCGGCGAGCTGCAGGTGGACGGCGTGATCGCCACCAACACCACCATCGACCACAGCAAGGTGGCCGGCGACCCGCTGGCCAACGAGGCCGGCGGCCTGTCCGGTGCGCCGGTGCTGGAGCAGTCCACGCTGGTGCTGCGCCGCCTGCGTTCGCGCCTGCCCGAATCGGTACCGCTGATCGGTGTCGGCGGCATCCTGTCCGGTGCCGATGCGGTGGCCAAGATGGCCGCCGGCGCGGCGCTGGTGCAGTGCTACAGCGGCCTGATCTTCCGTGGCCCGGCGCTGGTCTCCGAATGCGTGGAGGCGATCCGTCGCCGTCGCGAAGCACCGAGCCGCGGCGCGGTGGCCCCACTGTGAGCGCGCCCATGGATACCGTCGACGGCAACGCACCGCTGCGCTGGACGCTCACCCGCAATGCGCCGCTGCAGGCGCTGAACACCTTCCATGTGCAGGCCAGCGCCGCGCAGCTGCTGGAACTGCACGATGCCGCACTGCTGCCGGACGTGCTCGCGCTGCCCGAGGTGGCCAACGGCCCGCTGTTGGTGCTGGGCAGCGGCAGCAACGTACTGATCGCCGAGGACCTGCCTGGCACGGTACTGGTGTTCGGCAACCGTGACATCAGTTTCCTTGAACACCGCGCCGACCATGCGGTGATCCGCGCCGGTGCCGGCGTGCCCTGGCACGGGCTGGTGATGTGGTCCCTGCAGGAGGGCCTGTCCGGCCTGGAGAACCTGGCGCTGATTCCCGGCACCGCCGGTGCCGCGCCGATCCAGAACATCGGTGCCTACGGCGCGCAGGTCGGCGAATTCATCCAGGCCGTCGAGGCCTGGGACTGCCAGGAGCGGGCCTGGGTGCGGCTGGACAACGAACAGTGTGGCTTCGCCTACCGCGACAGCGTATTCAAGCAGCAGCCTGATCGCTACCTGATCACCGCCATCGAGCTCAAGCTGCCGCTGCTGCACGATCTGCGCATGGACTACGCCGGCATCCGCGAGGAACTGCAGGCGCAGGGCGTGGAATTGCCGAGCGCGGTGGACGTGGCCAACGCGGTGATCGCAATCCGCCGCCGCAAGCTGCCCGACCCGGATGTACTGGGCAACGCCGGCAGCTTCTTCAAGAACCCGGTGCTGCCGCTGGAACAGGTCGACGTGCTGCTGCGGCACTTCCCCGAACTGCCGGTGTTCCCGTCCGACCAGGACGGCAAGCGCAAGGTCTCGGCGGCATGGATGATCGAGTCCTGCGGCTGGAAGGGCTTCCGCGAAGGCGATGCCGGCGTGGCGCCAAGCCACGCACTGGTGCTGGTCAACCACGGCAACGCCACCGGTGCTGAACTGCTGGCGCTGGCGCGACGTATTTCCGCTTCGGTGCTGGAGAAGTTCGGCGTACCGATCGAACCGGAGCCCCGCCTGCTCGGCGCACAGTGGTGAACAGCCCCGCCCTCTCCCCCAGCGCGACCCCGATGCGGGCGGCGCTGCTGATGCTCGGCAGCACCATGGCATTTGGCCTGATGGCGGTGGCGATCCGCTATGCCACGCGCTACGTGCCGACCCAGGAAGTGGCGTTCTTCCGCAATGCCTTCGGCCTGCTCGCGTTGCTGCCGATGCTGCTGCGCCCCGGCCACGCGCCGCTGAAGACCCAGCAGCTGCCACGCTATTTCGTGCGCAGTGCGATCGGCCTGGGCTCGATGCTGTGCGCGTTCTGGGCACTGGGCCACCTGCCGTTGGCGCAGGCGGTTTCGCTGTCGTACTCCACGCCGTTGTTCGTCACCATCGCTGCCGTGCTGTGGCTGGGCGAGACCGTGCGCGTACGGCGCTGGGCTGCAGTGGTGGTCGGCTTCATCGGCGTGCTGGTGATCGTGCGCCCCGGTACCGCCGGCTTCACCGCGGGCAGCCTGGTGGCAGTGGCTGCCGCCGTGCTCAGCTCGCTGGTGGCGATCCAGATCAAGCAGCTGACCCGTATCGACAGCGCCGATACCGTGGTGCTCTATACCTACGTGTTCTGGGTGCCGCTGTCGCTGCTGCCTGCCCTGTTCGTCTGGGTCTGGCCCACCGGCGTGGCGTGGCTGTGGCTGTTGGCCACCGGCGTGCTCGGCACGGTCGGCCAGCTGCTGTGGACGCGGGCGCTGCGCCTGGGCGAAGTCTCGGCGCTGACCCCGATCAGCTTCCTGCAGCTGCCGCTGGTGACGCTGTGCGGCTGGCTGCTGTTCAACGAAACGGTGGACCGCTGGACGATCATCGGCGCCGGCATCATCCTTGCCGCGAACGCCTATATCGCCCACCGCGAAGCCGTACTGTCGCGGCGTGCCGCAAGTGCAGCGGCCTCGGCAGCGGCCAAGCCCGCCGAGTAGATCCACGCCAAACGTGGATGACGCTGCACTCCTCTGTAGAGCCGAGCCTACGCTCGGCTGCTCTTCGCGCCTCCACCGTTGACTGAGCGCGCAGGGTTCATCCACGCATGGCGTGGATCTACAGCGCGCGATACACCCGCTCCGCCGCATCGAACACATTGCCCGGTGCGAACTGCTCGCCCAGGTAGTGCAGCGACTGCCTGCGCAGTTGCGGCGAACGCTCCTCACCGTCGCTGCCCAGCAGCACCTGCTGGAACTCGATCAGGTCCTGGAGAATGCGCCAGTGCCGGTACCAGGCGATCCAGCGCGGGTCGCCGCGGTCGCTGCCGTAGCCGTCCTCGAAGCCCAGCGGACTCTCGCGCCCCCAGCGCCCGCCAACAGCCGCACCGATGAACATCAGGTCGCGCTCGCGCGGTGCCAGCGACAGGCCATCCCAGTCAATCAGGTGCAGGCCCCCGTCATTGCCCATCAGCAGGTTGCCGGCATGCAGATCGGTGTGGCACAGATGCAGCTCTACCGGCACGTCCTGCAATGCCGCGAGCAGCTCCCGTGCCTGCGCATGCAGCGCCGCGATGCGCGCATGCTGCCGGTCCCATACCGAAACGAAAGCGCGGCCCAGCCCATCCTTCGCGGCCGCCAGGCCCTCGCCAGCCAGCCATTGCCCGACGGTTTCCAGCGCCGCGGTTTCCAGCCGTACGATCGGCAGCGCCTGCAGCAGTTCCGCTGGCAGCTGCGCGCCGTGCAGGCGCCGCAGCACCTCCCCCAGCCGTTTCCACTGCGTGCGGCTCAACGCCGCCTCGAACCCGGACTGGCCTTCCACATAAGGGAACAGGGTGAACTGCAATCCCCAACGCTGCACCGACGCACCACCGGTCAGTGCCGGCCACGGCGCGACGATCTCATCGATGCCCAGCGTGCCGCGCATCCAATGCAGGCTGTCCCACACTGCGGGGTCGACCTGGTAGGTGCGGCATTTCAACCACCACTGCCCGTGCCGCGCATCGACGCGATACACGCTGGCATTGGCGTCGGCACCCACCGGGCGTGGCACCACGGCGGTAGGGGTGATGCCATAGGATTGTTGCAGGACTTCGCCGAGATGCTGCGCCGAAGCGAATGACATGGATGCAAGCGGAAAGTGTTACCTGCCGCCACTATCGCAGATGCACTCGCCACGACACAGACATGTCCGTCACAACATCGCCTCGGCACGAGCAGAGAACTAGCCTGCGATGCGCCGCATCACCGCCTCCAGCGGGCCGCGTGCGAACTGCCACGACCATAGCCAGGCCGCGCCCGTAGCCAGCATCAGGAACAGCAGTGCCCAGAGCAGCACCGACGCGAGCGATGCACGGCCATCGAGCAGGCCCAGGCTTTCCAGCGTACCCATGCCCAGCAGGATGTGGCCGACGTACAGGGTCAGGGTCATGCGCCCGGCCGCGGTGAACGGTTCCAGCCAGTCACCCGGTCGCGCACGCGTCAGCCACAGGCAGGCGGCAATGACACTGCACGCTGCGCCCGCACCGGTGAGTACGTAGGCGGGCCCCGACGGCATCGGCTGCGTTCCCAGCCACGCCTGCCAGGGCGTTCCCTGTGCAAGCTGCTGCACGCCATGTCCAGCCGCGATCAACAGCAAGCCCAGCACCAGCAGCGCACGCTGGACCCGCGGTTGCGACAGTTGCAGGCGTGCCAGCAACATCCCCAGCAGGAAGAAGCACAGCCACGGCAGCAGAGGATGGAAGCCATTGAACAGCAGGTTGCGGGCCGCGCCCGGCCATTGCCACAGACCGGCGTACTCCAGCGTCTGCCAGTTCCACCCCTGGCTGTAGTCCCAGTGCAGCAACGCCCAGAACGAACCGGCCGCCAGAGCGATGATGCTGGCCAGCAACACCCGCGGCGAGGCCCGCAGCCACAGCACCGCCAACGCGAAATACACCGCGTAGTAGTGCAGGATATCGGCTGGGAACAGGGTCAGGTTGAGCAGGCCCAGCGCCAGCAGGAACACCGCGCGGCGCCAGGTCTGCACACTGGCCGGCCACCACCCTTGCCGCTGCGTGGCCAGCACCAGGCCAAGGCCGGCCAGCGTGACGAAGGTCGCCGAGGCCTTGCCTTCCAGCAGATGGAAGAACCCTGCCAGCCAACCCTCACCCTCTGCGGGCACGGCCATCGCCAGGCGGAAGTTGACCAGCACCATGCCGGCCAAGGCCAGGTAGCGCGCCAGATCAAGGCCGTGCAATCGCCGGTCAACGGCGCTCATGCGCGTGCCCCGAGCAGCAGCGCGAGCAGGCCAAGATCCAGCGATGCCTCCTCGGTGCCATCGGCTTCGCCCAGCCCCCGACGCAGCGCATCGCTTTCGATGGCATCCAGCAGCACCTGCGCCTGCAGTGCCGCTGCCAGCACGGGGCGCCGCCGCTCGCGTTGCGCCACCTGCTGAAGGGCTTCGGCCAGCGTCGCCTGCAATTGCCTGCGATTGGCCGCAAATGCCTCGGCCACGGCCGGATTGCGTGCGCTCTCGGCCAGCACTTCGACGGCAAGCGTCGCCCATTCCGGCTGGCGGCACAGTGCATGGAAGTCCTGAAGGAAAACCAGTACCTGTGCACGCTCGCCATCGGACGCGGTCAGTCGCTGCAGCAACGGTGCCAGTTCTTCGCTCTCGGCCACCGCCACTGCAAGGATGATCGCTTCCTTGCCCGGGAAGTGGTTGTAGAGATTGCCCAGGCTGACACCGGCCGCCTGCGCGATGTCACGCATGCTGGTCTGGTGGAATCCCCTTGCGACGAAGCACTGCAGTGCCGCCTGCAGGATCAGGATCATGCGCTGCTCATTGCGGTCGATTCTGCTCATGCCACAAATAGTGAACGAACGTTCGTCCATTTTGAAGAGGGTAACCCGGCCACCACCGGGCTTCGTTCAGGCAGCCTTGACCTCAACCGCTGTTGAGGCCCGATGCTGCCCGCCCCGCCCAACGCTCAACCCGGAGTTGCTGCATGCCACGGATGATCTCCACCCTGCTCGACAGCCGCGTGCTGTGGTTCCTCGCCCGACTGCTGCTGGCCGTGGTGTTCCTGTCCTCGGGTCTGGCCAAGCTGCTGGCGTGGGACAACAGCGTGGCCGAAATGCAGGCGGCCGGGCTGCAACCGCCCGCGCTGTTCAACATCGCCAGCGCCGTGGTGCTGCTGGGTGGCTCACTGTGCCTGCTGCTCGATCGCCTGCTATGGCTGGGCAGCGGCGCGCTGGCGGTGTTCATGCTGCTGACCATCGTCATCGTGCATACCTTCTGGACCAAGCACGGCGCGGAACAGCAGCTGGCGATGTTCTTCGCGCTGGAACACCTGAGCGTGGTCGGCGGCCTGATCTGCGCGGGCATCGCCAGCCATGCGCGGGCTCAGAAGAACTCGTCGAGCAACCGGTAGAACGCCAGCCGACGCTCGTCGACCAACGCGCCGTAGCGCTGGAACAACGGCGCCACCCAACGCGTGTCGCCGAAGTTGTGAACCAGGCTGCGCGCGGCCAGCGCCAGGTCCTGGTAGCGGTCGGCCACACCCAGCCGCCCACAGTCGATGAAACCACTGAAACGCCCCTCGACCGCCATCAGGTTCGGCAGGCACGCATCGCCATGGCTGACCACCAGATCTTCATGCTCGGGCCGGGTGCTGCACAGTTCGGCGAACACCTGCTGTGCGCTCTGCCCCAGGCGCTCGTCATCGAAGTCATCGGCGTCGACCAGGCCCGCCTCCACCCTTGCCTGCGCGGCCTGCAGGCGCGAGGCCAATCGCTGGTCGAACGGACAGGCTGCCACCGGCAACACATGCAGCCTGCGCAGCGCGTCAGCCAGCAGTTCCACCAACTGCTGCGGCGCAAGTTCCGGCGACGAGGCCAGGTCGCGGCCGGGCAGCGCGCTCATCAGCAACCAGCGCCGGCCCGCTTCTTCGGCGGTGGCAATCACCGTTGGCGCCGGCACTCCCTGTGCCTGCAGCCAGCGCAGGCGCGCGATCTCATCGCCCAGCTCACTGAAGGCGTCGATCACTTCCGACTTCAGGAAGGCGTCAGCCTGCCCGGGACGATGCACTCGCGCGACATCCGCACGAGACACGCCGATCGACTGCCGCTCGATGCGCGCATCGGCCAACGCTTCCTGCCACGCCCGCGGCAGCGGCAGGCCATCAGTGAAGGGATCGGGTGCTCCCATGTCGGGATGCTCCTGTTGCTGGGGACCCTACGGATTCTCGCCGATCCCGAAGCACACCGCCCAGCAGAGCCCGCAATGGAAGGCCTGACCAAACTGACCCGGCTGTCAGTGGTCAGTACATCCCAGCACCTGCAGCAGCTGCGACGGCTACTACCACAGTACCGTTGCCAGCTCGACAACATCGCCTCGATCATTACCGCTGAACGCAGCAACCTGCGCGCGTTCGCCGACTGGGACACCATTCTGGCTGCCGACTGAGGCCGCCGCAGTACAACAAGGAAGCAACATGAAATTGATGGTCATCGGCGCCAGCAGGGGCCTGGGTCGGGCGTTCGTGGAAGGCCTGTGCAGTGCGGGCGACACCGTCATCGGCGTTTCGCGCAGCCGTCCGCGCGATCTTGAATGCCCCGAGGGTGTCACTCTGCAGTGGATCGAGGCCGATCTGTCCCAGCCCACCCTGGCTGCCAATCACATCGCAGCGCAGGCACCGGCCGATCTGGATGTGCTGATCCACAACCTGGGCATCTGGGAAGAGACCGCCTTCAGCGACGAGTACGCCTTCCTCGAAGAGAGCGATGCCGCGCTCACCCAACTGGTCGACGTCAACATCACCGCCACCTTGGTGCTGCTGCAGCGCCTGCTGCCGCGAGTGCTCGGCGCACCACGCCCGCAGCTGGTGCTGACCGGATCAACCTCGGCACTGCCGCGCAGTGGCCGCCCGGAAGTGGCGTTCGGCGCATCCAAGTTCGCACTCAACGGCATCGCCGATGCACTGCGCGAGGGCTTCCGCGATCGCCGCCTGGCGGTGACCAGCCTGCAGCTGGGCTACCTCAACACCGACGATGCACTGTCGGTGCCGGTTGCAGAGGCTGCAGCGCGCGGCGACGGCGAATTAGTGCCCGTGCATGACGTCGTTGCGATGGTGCGCGCGTTGCTGCAGTTGTCACCGTCCGGCTTCGTGCGCGAACTGGTGCTGCCGGCCATCGCCGACCCGCGCTACTGACTGCAGAGGCCTCGGCCCGGGGCCCTTGGTGGCCGCTCGGGCGCCTGTGGTTTACCCTGCTCCCCACTGGCCGTCGGTCACAGGCGGGAACCTGCTATGGATGCGCTTTCACGGGTCTCGGCCCAGGTCCTGGACAGCGCCCTGCCCAGCCTGCCGCTGTACCTGCTGCAGGCCACGGCGGTGATCGGCATGATCGGCGTGCTGCTGATCGCCACCCGTCGCGCTGGCCATGCCATTGAAGGCCGCCGCCTGTACGTGGGCGTGGCGCTGGGCCTGATCTACCTGTTCAACGCCTGGTTCGTGGCCCGCTATACCCAAGGCGTGGTCAAGCTGCACCTCGGCTTCGACATCCTGCTGGTCAGCGGACTGCTCGGCGGCTGGCGCGGCGGCCTGGCCTGCCTGGGTGCCAGCCTGCTGGCCCGATACCAGTTCGCCGGCACCCAGTATTTTCTGCCAGCCGGCCTCGAGGCCACGCTGCAGATGCTGGCCGGCGTCTGGCTGCGCAGGCGCCTGCACCCGCGCATGCTCAATGAACTCTCGCTGCGCATGATCCTGCAGGCCTGGGGCGTGCGTATCGTCGTCACTGCGTTGGGCCTGGCACTGGGCGTCGCAATCATCGGCGCCAATCAGCTACCCGTGGAGGAGTTGGCAATCCAGCGCCTGCTGGCACTGCCACTATCGCTGCTGATGCTGGGCGCGGTGTTCGCACTGGTCTACAACGATGCGCAGATCGATGCACAGCGTCAGCGCGAACACGCCTGGCTGCGCATCGATCCGATCAGTGGCCTGCCCAACATGCGTGCGCTCGGCGAACGCCTGCAGCATTACTGGCGCGACAACGACGGTATCGGCAAGGCCTGCCTGATCGTGGCCGAGATGGGCAACCTGCGCGACCTGCGCCTGCGCTACGGTCCGCTGCAGGACAACGGACTGTGGCAGCGCGACAGCACCGAAGAGGTGCATCGGCTGCTGCCCTCGCTGCCGGCCGGCCAGCTGGAGATCTACCAGTTCGGCGATGCCGCGCTGGCGATCCTGGTGCGCGACCTGACCTTGTCCGAACTGCGCACGCAGCCGCAGATCACCGAGCTGGCCAGCAACCTGGCCGATCGGGTCGGCCGCGATTGGCCCGGCTTCCGGCCGCTGTTCCGCTGCGCGGTGGTCGAACTGAAGCCACCGGGCGCGGCAGACGATGGCCACCTGCCCTTCCGGGCAATCACCGTGGCGCTGAGTGCGATCGAATCCGGCGTCGTGTTCTTCGACGACCCGATCCAGCGCGACAGCGAGATCGACGCCCTGATTGAAGTCGCCCTTGATCGCTGGCTGCAGCAGGGCGACGCCCCGCTGTGCTACCAGCCCAAGCATCGCCTGCAGGATCGCCAGCTGGTCGGCGCCGAAGCACTGCTGCGCATGCGCGACGGCGAGGGTCGGCTGATCGCGCCCATGCGGGTGATCTCGCTGCTGCGCCGGCAGGGGCGGCTGGCTGAACTGGAATGGGCCACGCTGCAGTCGGCCATCCACTTCCTGCAGCAGTGCCGACGCGATGGCACGCAGCTGAAAATCGCCGTGAATGTTTCGGCCGAGTCACTGCGCCTGCCCGGCTTCGGCCTGCGCCTGCAGGAACTGCTGCAGCTGCACGATGTGCCCGGCGTGATGCTGCGCCTGGAGATCGTCGAATGGACCGAGATCGTCGAGCGCGACGTGGTCGATGCCAACATCGCACAGCTGCTGGCGGCGGAGGTCACGTTGTCACTGGATGATTTCGGCGCTGGCTATTCAACCCTGATCCTGCTCTCGCAGCTGGCCATCGCCGAGGTCAAGATCGAGCAGGCGCTGATCGCCACACTGTCCGACGCCAAGTCGCAGTCGATCGTGCGCTTCATCGTCGAAGTCGCGCACCGCTGCGGTGCAATCGTGGTGGCCGAAGGTACCGAGACCCTGGCGCAGGAACAGCAACTGCGCGCACTGGGTGTGGATGTCGGCCAGGGCTATCTGTACTCGGCGGCGCTGCCGGCCGACGAGTTCCGCCGCTTCGCGACCAGCTAGACCGCGTAGAAACCCAGGAACATCGCCACCGCTGATTCGGCAACGCGTGCACGCTCCTGTGCGCTCAACGGTGCCTGCCCCATCGTCACCTGTGGCCAGAACGCGAAGCTCTTCACCAGCCCGTGCAGCTGGTGGCCGGCGAACTCCGGATCGACCTCGCGCAGTCGGCCATCGGCGATGGCCGCGCGGATCCAGGCACTCTCGCCGCTTTCCTTTTCGCCCATGCGGCAGACGATGGCCTGCGCGCGCTCAGGTGAGTGGATGATCTCGGCCATCGCCACCCGCGCCAGGTCAATGAAGTTGGCATCGCTGAGCAGTTCCAGCTTCTGGCCCAGCAACTGCAGCAGCTGCGCCTGCAGCGGCTGGTCGGCGCGGTACGGTAACGCGTCGCTGGCCACGCTGCGTTCCCAGAGCTCCTCCAGGATCATCGAAAACAACGCTTCCTTGCTGGGAAAGTGGTTGTAGACGGTGCGCTTGGAGACCCCGGCCGCCTCGGCGATGCGGTCCATGCTGGTGGCCTCGTAGCCCGAGGCACGGAACTCCTCCACCGCCGCGCGCACGATGGCATCGCGTTTACGGTCGGTCAGGCGTTGCGGGGCACGGGGCATGGCAGAAACCGGATAACTGAACGGATGCGCACATTTTACACCGGACAGTGTACTTTTGAAAAACACGAAACTACACTGTGCAGTGTACCCAGCGGACGTCACCCATGAAGCGCCTGCTCGTTTTCCTTTTGCTTGGAATCCTCGCCGTGACCGCCTACACCTTCTGCAAGTCCTGGTCCCTCCCCGACTTCCCCGATTCGCCGCAGTACCGTGATGGCAAGTTCCGCAATGCCCTGCCCCGTCCGGCGATGGGCCTGCGCGACGGTGCGGAGATCTGGTGGACGTTCCTGTTCAACAAGCCCAAGGGCACCGTCCCGGCCCACCCCATTCCGGTGCTGCCGCTGGACCGCGCCACCCTCGACGCCGCGCCGGACCGCAGCCTGTTCCGGCTTGGGCACTCCACGATCCTGCTGAAGCTGCGCGGCCAGTACTGGCTGACCGACCCGGTCTTCTCGCAGCGCGCCTCGCCGGTGCAGTGGATGGGCCCGGCACGCTTCCACGCACCGCCGATCAGCATCGAAGAGCTGCCGCCGATCGCTGGCGTGATCCTCTCGCACAACCACTACGACCACCTGGACCATGCCGCCGTGGTGCAGCTGGCAGGCAAGACCGCGCGCTTCATCGCCCCGCTCGGCGTCGGCGACCAGCTGATTGCCTGGGGTGTGGACGCCAGCAAGGTCGAACAGCTGGACTGGTGGCAATCGACCGAGGCCAGCGGCCTGCGCCTGACCGCCACCCCGGGCCAGCACTTCTCCGGCCGCGGCCTGGGCGACAGCGACCGCAGCCTGTGGGCGTCGTGGGTGATCCAGGACGACGACTTCCGCATCTTCTTCAGCGGCGACACCGGCTACTTCGACGGCTTCAAGGCCATCGGCGAGAAGTACGGCCCGTTCGACCTGACCATGATCGAGACCGGCGCCTATGATCCGCGCTGGGCGTTCGTGCACATGCAGCCGGAACAGACGCTGCAGGCGCACCTGGACCTGCGCGGCAAGTGGCTGCTGCCGATCCACAACGGCACCTTCGACCTGGCCCTGCACGCATGGCAGCAGCCGTTCGAGCGCATCACCGCATTGGCGGCCGCGAAGAACGTGCCGGTGGCCACGCCGATGATGGGCGAAGCGCTGGACATGCAGGCGCCGCAGGCGGGTACGCGCTGGTGGGAGACGGTGGAGTTGTAGCGTGCGGTGCGCTTGACCTGCCGGAAACCATGTAGAGCCGAGCCATGCTCGGCTGCGTCAACCACAGAAGCGGCCTGCGACGCTGCAGTGCGTCATGTAACCGATTACATCCCTTGCTAGCGTAGCGCTCGCCCGACACCGGCCGAACCTGCGAGGCTGTACGTAATGACATTGCGCGCCGAACGCTCCAAGGTCTCCCGCTCAGCCATTCCATGGCGAGCTGCCGCCACCCTGCTGTTGGCCGCCCTCGCCGCTGCCGCACAGGCACAGCCCCTTCCCCCGCGCAGCCATTGGCAGGCCAGCAGTTCCTCGCAGCAGGTGCCGGCGATGGCGATCAGCCACCTGATCGACGGCGACCCGAAGACCGTCACCGGCGGCGCCTTCAGCCCCGGCCACTGGTTCCAGATCGATCTGGGCACGCCAACCCTGCTGGCTGGCGCACGACTCACCTGGGATGTCTCCAACCCGGAAGGCTATTCACTGCAGACCTCACTGGATGGTACGCAGTGGCAGACCGCGTACACGATGGCCGATTCACTGGGCGATGTGGAAACGCTGTACTTCGCGCCGCGGCAGGCGCGCTATCTACGACTGGCCAGTCCGCAGCGCACCTCCGACTGGGGTGTGTCGATCTTCGAGATGGAGCCGCTGGACAGCACACTCAGCGCACGCATCGCCGATGTCGATGCAACACAGGCAGCCGCGCTCTGGCAAGGCGGCGGCACCATTGCGGTTCCGACCGGAAAAGGTGGATCCCATGCGCTCGAGATCACGCTGCCGCAGGCTCAATCCTCGGCTGGCCTGGTGGTCGACTGGGCCGATGGCGCGCGCGGCGCTGCACGACTGCAGGCGCAGGATGCACAGGGCCGCTGGCAGGACCTCGCACACGATGCACAGGCGGCCAATCATCGGCAAAGCTGGCTGGCTGCTGACACGGCACAACCCCTGCGTGCGTTCCGGCTGAGCGTGGACGGCCCCGCACCGCAGGTCGCGCGACTGCGCCTGCTCGGGCCAAAGGCGGTAATGACGCCGATGAAGCGATACCAGATCACCGCCAGCGGCGCTCAGCGCGCGTTGTTCCCGGCATCGCTGCAGATGCAGCAGACCTACTGGACCGCCGTCGGTGTGCACGCAGGACGACAGAAATCGATCTTCGACGAATACGGCAATCTGGAAGCCTTCAAGGGCGCGCCGCTGGTGCAGCCGATCTGGCGTGGCGCTGACGGGCGTGCCGCTGGCGCGGCAGGACAGCCGATACAGCACGCGTTGCGGGATGGCTGGAAACCGATGCCCTCCGCTACGTGGTCACCGCAGCCCGGCCTGGAGCTGCGCAGCGAGGTATTCGCCATCGAGCGCGACGGCCAGCCGGTAACGTTCTTGCGGCATCGCCTGCACAACACGGGCAGCGCCAGGATCGAAGGCACGCTCAGCCTGGTCGTGCGCCCGATGCAGATGAATCCGCCGTGGCAGAACGGCGGGCTGTCACCGATCCGCGATGTGACCATCGATGGGCAGGCGGTGCGCATCAATGGACGCACGCTGCTGCAGTCGCTCACGCCGGTGGCTGCGTCGGGCGCGGCGCCGTTCGGCAAGGATGGCGCAACGGAAATCACCGCGACCCTCGCTGCCGGCCAGCTGCCCTCCACGCAACACGCGCGTGATGACCAGGGTCTTGCCTCGGCTGCGTTGAACTACCGCGTATCACTGGCACCGGGGGCCAGCGATGCCATCGTGGTCGCGTTCCCGCTGGGTACTACCGCCGCCGATACCAAGGGCGCACTGCCCGAAGCGCCTGCGCTCGATCTAGCCACGCTGCCCCGCGATGCCAATGCGGCGTTCGATTCCCTGGCCACGCAGGCGTCCGCGGACTGGCAGGCACGGCTGGGCCAAGTCGGGCTGCGCCTGCCCGATCCCTCACTGGTCGACATGCTGCGCGCGCAGGCCGCTTACATGCTGATCAACCAGACCGGCCCGGCCATGCAGCCCGGCCCGCGCAACTACAACCGCTCCTTCATCCGCGACGGCATGGCCACCTCGGCGGTGCTGCTGCGCATGGGCGAAGCCAAGGTCGCGCGCGACTACCTGGGCTGGTACAGCGAACACGGCGTGCATGCCAACGGCCTGGTCTCGCCGATCCTCAACGACGATGGCAGCGTCAACACCGGTTTCGGTTCGGATATCGAGTACGACAGCCAGGGCCAGTACGTGGCGCTGGTGGCCGATGTCGCGCGCCTCGATGGCGGACCCGAATCGGTACGTGCCTATCTGCCGAAAGTGAAGGCAGCGCTGCGCTTCCTGCAGGAACTGCGCGAACGCACGCTGGCGCCCGGCTACAAGGCCGACCAGCCAGCGCCGGAGCGCTTCGCGGGCATTCTTGCGCCGTCGATCAGCCATGAGGGTTATCCGTCTCCCACCCACAGCTACTGGGACGACTATTGGGGCCTGAAGGGCTGGCACGACGGCGCTTGGCTGGCCGAATCGCTGGGCGACCACGAGACCGCAGCGTGGGCACGCGAACAGTACAAACTGCTTTACGACGCGCTGCACGCCTCGATCCGGGCGACGATGGCGTGGAAGGGCATCGACTTCATTCCCTCCTCGGCCGATCTGGGCGATGGCGATCCCACCGGCGTTTCGATCGCACTGGACCCGACCGGCGCACAGAGCGTGCTGCCCGCCGAGGCGCTGCGGACCACCTTCGCGCGCTATCTGGACGATGTGCGCAAGCGCAGTCAGCCTGGTGCGTTGTACGCGTACACACCGTACGAGATCCGCAATGTGCTGAGCTATGTGCACCTGGGCCAGCCGCAGGTGGCCGATGAGCTGCTGCAGGGACTGCTGCATGATCGGCGCCCGCTTGAGTGGCAGGTGCTGGCTGAGGTCGTGCACTCACGCCTGCGCTTTCCGCGTTACCTGGGCGACATGCCGCATACCTGGATTGGTGCCGAGTACGGCCGCACGCTGTTCGGCATGCTGATGCGCGAAGACGATGATGCCCTCTCACTGCTGCCGGGTACGCCGCCCTCGTGGGTGGCAGGCGATGGATTGGCGGTGGAGCGGTTGCCGACAGCGTATGGCACGTTGCAGATGCAGGCACGGCAGCGCGATGGCACCTTGCGGGTCACGCTGGGCAAGGGCCTGCGCAAGGACACCGCCGTGCGTGTGTGGTGGCCCAGCCGCACCGCACCGAAAGAAGTGCGCGTGGACGGCCGGCAGGTCAGCGACTTCGATGTCGAAGGTGCGCGCCTGGCGAAGCCATTCCGAGTGCTCGAGGCGGTCTGGTAGCGCCGGCCAGGTCCGGCGCTACTACAGGTCCGGCAGCTCCGTAGTCTTGGGCCGCGTAGACCCAATGTACACATCCTACGAAGGGACTACATCTACGAGAAGTCCGTTAATAAACCTTTAGAGGACGCCGCCCTGTCCAACTCACCAGAAGCCATTCTTCAAGGACTTGGACATGGAATCCAATCGCTGCGGCCGAATGCACCTTTTCATGAAGTGGAAGAAGGCAGGATCAGATCTCCAGTCCATCCCTCCGACATCTATCCTTGCGGAGCCCACGACGTCCTCAGAGGCTTTCACAGAAACAGCGGGATCCAGTAGAGCAGCGACAGTGCCATGCCAGTTGGCGAAATCGTCAGACTCTCTGGAAATCTTCTCGATGTCTGCAATTCTATTCGACACAATCGACGACTCCTCCGCGTTCCCCGCCACGCTCGCGTCATGGCTCCCGCCCCACTGCAGCCACCGCACAAAGTCTGGCCAGCGAATTGCCATCACGATCCAGATTGCATAGCTCTCCAAAGAAGGTGCGACCCAGAAGTGATCAAGCTTGCGCCTCTCATTTCTAAGCGCGAGATACAATCTGGCCATATTTGCCATCCGCTTAATCTCCCGTGGATTGACCACGCCGAACTCCACGACACCCCTCATTATCCTCCCCACATCCTTGCTATCCAGAGTGGGAACGGACGCTGCTATAGCCGGGGACTCCGAGGCCTGAACGGAAACTCCCTTCAAGGAAATGGAACCATCAACCTTCGCCTCGCCAGCCCTCGATTCCAACGACTCTGCAGCGGGACGAGTTTTCCCCGCACCAGCATCGGATTGCTCATCCTCGTCAGGAAGAACAACCACACCCGAGAGCGACGAAATATACCTATCTGTGTTTGCTTGCGGAGGAATCGTAAATGGTAGCTGCACGAATTTGTCCATGAACCTCCATCCAAGCGGAACGCGACGCTCATAGCTTGGTAGACAGTCACGTATTTCCTTATGCGCACAATCAAGGGATGCAGCAACCACTTGCGGATCCATGCCTACAACAAAGACACAGCGATAGGAGTCACTCGCCAGCAACATGCTGATCCCCTCAACAACCGAGGACACCTTTGATGGCGAGCACCTGTCAAGATCATCAATAAAAACGACGACTTTTCCACTTTGCCCTTGAGCGGCTTGTGCAGATCTCATTACCCGCTCAAGGTCTTCATCCATTAGATGAATAGATCCGAGTGAGCGCGAATAGTCAGGAATACTGAGATAGGGAGCCAGAGAAAATTTGGCAGATTCCTTCCTCTTCCAGAACCACCTGCAAGCAGCAACTGCGCCGGTTACAAGCCCTGCCCCGCCCAGCATATTCAAGAGCATCGAAGCAAGGACACTCTGACCAATCATCAGAAGAATCGATGCAATGATCGCCAGGGGAATCAGCCAGACCATCACTGACAATGCCGACTCCAACAGGCGGTTGTACACCTTTCTCCTGATGACGCCAGCATCCATTCTGGAAATATGGAGCCTCAGATAGAATGCCTCCCGCTCGGCCAATGGCATTCGAGCCGCCAACTGACTAATGATCGCGTCAACCATCCCTGCCCAAAGCTGCTCGCTTGATTCATACTTCCATGCATTGAACCAAACAGTGGAGATTCCTTTTGCCTCACCAGAATTCGAATCATCCACACTCTCTTTCATGCCCCCCATTCTCTTCTTGAGAATTTTCATGACATCGCTCAAAGCGAGGCCAAACGAGGTCAGATAAACAGGCTTCGAATCATCCACACTACCCTTCGCGCCATCCATTCTCTTCTTGAGAATTTTCAGGACATCGCGCAAAGTTAGGCCAATCGAAGCCGCATAACCCGCCGCTTTTCGCTTATCTTCCGGATCAAGCTGGTCACGGATCATCTTCATCAGGGAAGATTTCCCCGCACCCCAGGGCGCCTGGATGCTCACACTGAGGGGAACTGGAGTCTCCGCATGCAAAACAAAGCCTGCTATCGCGGACGCGTAAACAGAGTAGCCGAGCAGATCCTCACTGGACGCCGAATCGTTGCATAGGCGCATCTTCACGTGACCGGACACTATTTCACTGAAAGCATCCGACAGATCATTCAACCCCACCTGCATCCGTTTCAGGTAAATTCGATACTGCCCCTCTCCCTCAAGCAAGGAGAAGACAAGATCCTCAACCGAGAACAAGTCTCGGCCGTAACCCTTCGCTCGCTCCAGAGCTGCTGCAAGAATCAGTGAGGCGCGCCTAGTAGCCGATTCAAACTGACGCCCATCGGCAAAAACCCCGACCACGCCAGTATCACCAAAAAGAGAATTCCATCCATCCATGTGGCGCGAACCACTCAAACCCAGAATGGCGGTATTGAATGCGCATGCGAAACGATCACTCGTTCGCATAGCCCCAGGGGAAGACCCTGCGTGCATCAAGCCAAACAGGATCAACTCCGTTGTCAGTTCCACCTGACCAATCTTCCTACCGAGGAAGAACGATAGCGAAAGCACCTCGGACGCGGTGGCACCCGCCCCCCAACGGTCTGCGCGACCTGTTCTTCCAGCCCTCACATGGGCCAGCAACGCCCTGAGATCGTCATCATCGGCCTGACCTGGCCTAGGCAGGGCGATGATGCTGGTCAAGCCACCGTCGAGTAGACGTCCAGCTTCCTTGAGGGCAACCATCGAGATATCAAAGCTCTCGATGAGGGAAAGCCCTGCATCTCCAGTGCCCAGCAGAGGAAGCCAAACAGAAGATGCGGAGCGAATCTCCGCACTAGACAGTGCCTTCTCAAGGTTCTTCGAAAGCAGATCTGCAGGCTTATGCCCTCCTTTGATGGTTACGACGAAACAGATGATCCGTTGTTCGTGACGTAGAATGGCATAGCCCTTCAACAGGAACGTAGCCTTGGGACGGAGACGTCTCTGCGAACCAAGCAAGCCCATTACATGGTCACTTAGTTGTCCTGGCGTTCCGACCTCATCTGTGGGAACGAAGATGACCTGCTCGTCGCTTGGCGCCTTCATGCACGCAACTGTTCCTCCGGCTATAGGAACAGCTTCGTCTTCATACAGGCGGTGAACATCGTCCATTGGAACCCCTCCTTGCTGGAGTCCTAGGATCTTACGAAACACCGGTTGTTCACAAGCACTTAAGAAGGGAGTTCATCCTCTGAACATGCTCCTAAGTATCTGCAGAAGCCGACTCCAATCAGGATTTTCTCAAAACCCGAGTTTTCGCGGAAGGCGATATTCGCGTGGCCAGCGCTGGGGCTCGCCTGGCGTCACAGCGTCGGCAACCCCGGCGGATTGGTCTGCGACTGCGGCACCGCTTCCTCGGCCACATTCCATCGCTTCAGCGCCTGCGCATAGGTGCCGCTGCCTATCTGGGTATTCAGCGCCTGCGTCACCGCGTCGGCCAGGCCGCTGCCCTTGCGCGTGGTCACCGAAATCGCCGCAGCGTTCGGCCATCCCCCTGGGAACAGGCCAACACGCCGCACCTTGCCATCGCGTGCCGAATAAGCGCCGGTGGCATTGGGCTCGAACGAGACATCGGCGCGGCCGGTGATCACCGCCAAGCGGCCGACCACCGCGTCGTCGAAGTACTGGTACTCCACCGGCTTCAGGCCGGCAGCGATGTTCTGCTGGTCCCACTGGCGCAGGATCTGGTCCTGGTTGGTGCTGGCGCCCACCACCACCTTCAGCCCGGCGACGTCGGCGGGCTTTTCGATCTTCTGTATCGGCCCATCAGTGCGCGTGTAGATGCCCAGCAGGTCGTAACGATAGCTGGAGAAATCGAACTTCTTCTTGCGCTCCTCGGTGACCGTCACGTTCGACAGCACTGCATCGTACTTGCCCGACTCCAGCCCGAGTGGCCAATCGGCCCATGCCACCGGCACGATCACCAGCTTCAGGCCCAGCCCATCGGCGATCAGCCGCGCGATGTCCGGCTCGATGCCGACCACGTCCTTGCTGTCGGCACCATAGTCGGCCAGCGGCAGCTGCCCCGGATGAGTGGCAACGGTGAATGTGCCGGGGGTGACGAAGCGATAGTCGGCCGGGATCAACGCCTGAGCCTTCGGGTCAAACGTACCCTTCAGCACGGCCGTGTTCGCTCCGGCCAGGCTGGTCGCAGCCACCGCCGCAGCCTCCGGGGCCTGGCGTACGCGCGAATAGACGATGCCGGCGATGCCGATGACCAGCACGCCTACGATCAACAGGGTGCTGCGCGAGGGGCGACGCGGTGCTGCAGGGCTCATGGTGTTCCTTCCAGGGCTATAGGGTCTTGGTCAGGAAATCGGCGGTGCGTTGCTGGCGCGGGCGCTCGAACAACGCCTCGGGCGTGCCCTGCTCGATCACCCGCCCCTGGTCCATCATCACCACGTGGTCGGCCACGCGGCGGGCGAAACTCAGCTCATGGGTGACGATCACCAGTGTGGTGCCGGAACGGGCCAGTTCCTCGATCACGCTGAGTACCTCCGCCACCAGTTCCGGGTCCAGTGCCGAGGTCGGTTCATCGAACAGCAGCACCTTCGGTTGCAGCGCCAGTGCGCGGGCGATCGCGATGCGCTGCTGCTGGCCACCGGACAGCTGGCGGGGGAAGGCATCGGCCTTGTCGGCCAGGCCGACCCGCTCCAGCAGTGTGCGCGCCTGCTGCTCGGCCTGCGCGCGCGATACACCACGTACCGCGATCGGTGCCTCGATGATGTTCTCCAGCGCGGTCAGATGCGGGAACAGGTTGAAGCCCTGGAACACCATGCCCACCTCGGAACGACGGCGGCGGATCTCGCGCTCGGAAAGTTCGTACAACGTGTCACCCTCGCGGCGGTAACCGATCAGCTGGCCGCCAACAGTCACGTAACCACTGTCCGCGCGTTCCAGGTGGTTGATCAACCGCAGCAGCGTGGATTTCCCGGCACCGGACGGGCCGATCAGCACCGTCACGCTGCCGGCGCGCAGGTCCAGGTTCACGTCTTCCAGCACCGGCTGATCGCCGAACACCTTGCCCACGCCATGCAGCGATACCGCCGCACCCTCGCCCGCTTCCACCTGGGTGGCGATGCGCGGCCGGTTGGCCACGCGCGGCGCAGCATCACTGGATGTCCGCACCGGTGACGACACCCGCGACACCGAGCGCTCGCGCTGCAGCTGGCCGCGCGCGAAGCGCTGTTCCACGCGCCGCTGCAGCAGCGACAACACGGTCAGGATCACCAGGTACCAGACCGTGGCCACCATCAGCAGCGGCACCACTTCCAGGTTGCGCCGATAGATCACCTGCACGGTGTAGAACAGCTCCGGCAGCGCCAGCACGTAGACCACCGAGGTGCTCTTGGCCAGGCCGATCACATCGTTGAACGCGGCCGGCAGGATCGAGCGCATCGCCTGGGGCAGGATGATGCGCCGCACCTGGCGACCGCGCGGCAGGCCGAGCGCGGCCGCGGCCTCGTACTGGCCGTGGTCGACCGAGAGGATGCCACCGCGGATCACCTCGGCCGAGAACGCGGCCTGGTTCAGGGTCAGGCCCAGCACCGCGGCGGTGAACACACCGATCAGCTGCGTGGTCGGGTACGAGAACAGGCTGATGCCGGTGAACGGCACGCCCAGTTCGATGGTGCTGTACAGATAGCCCAGGTTGTTCAACAGCAGCAACAGCACCAGCAACGGGATCGAACGGAACAACCACACATAGCCCCACGACACCGCCGACAGCAGCGGCGAACCGGAGACGCGTGCCAGCGCGAGCAGCGTACCCAGCGCGAAACCGAGGCCGGTGCCAAGCGCGGTCAGCAGCAGCGTGCGACCCAGGCCTTCCAGCACCGGGCGTGCGAAGAACCACTCGGCGAAGGTGCCCCAACCCCAGCGCGGATTGCCCAGCACGGACTGCAGCCCGATCAGGATCAGCGCCAGTGCCAGCACCGTGCCGAAGACCTGCAGCGGATGCCGGGCCGGCACGATCTTCAGTGCCTGTCCGGGCGCCGGACGAGCGGCGATGCCCTCCAGCGCGGTCGACGGTGTGCTCATGCGTGGGCTCCGTGCAGCAGTGCCTGTGCAGCGGTAACGACAGGCGTCGTCGCCCGCAGGTGCTTCTCGAACGGCAGATGCGCAACCGTTTCCGGGTCGGCCTCCAGATCGAACAGCGCGGTGTAGCCATGACTGAGGTACAGGCCAACGGCTTCAGGCTGACGGAAGCCGGTGGTCAGGAACACTCGTCGGTACCCTTGCCGTGCCGCCTGGTCTTCCAGCTCCTGCAGCACGCGTCGCGCGATGCCCTGGCGGCGCAGTCCGGGCAGCGTCCAGATGCGCTTGAACTCGGCGGTATCCGGATCGCGGTGCGGCATGAACGCACCGCCGGAAATCGCCACCCCGTCGCGCAGCAGCAGCACGAAGGCACCTACCGGGGCAGCAAAGGCCTGCGCCGGGTATCGCTGCAGCTCCTCGCGAGCGCTGCCACCGATGCGTCGGCGCACGTCGGCGTAGCGGCTGTCGTACTCCTGTTCAAGACCGTCGAACAGGGGCCGCGCCAGCGGATCATCCACCGAGGTATAGAGGAAGCGTTCGTTGCTGCTCATGTCGCATCCTTCACCAGATAGTCTTCGGCCAGTCGCGCCCACAGGCTGGCGGCGGGGGCAATGGCGGCATCGTTGAACACGTAGCGCGGGCTGTGCAGCGGCGCGCTCTCGCCGTTCCCGACGAACACGAAGCTGCCCGGTCGTGCCTGCAGCAGGAAGGCGAAATCCTCGCTGGCCGTGCGCGGCGCGAATTCGGGCACCACCTGTGCGGCGCCGAAGCCCTGCACGGCCACCTCGCGGATGTAGGCGGTCTGCTGCGGATGGTTGATCACACTGGGGAAGCCGCGCGGGAACTCGATCTCGGCGCGCGCACCGAACGCGGCGGCGGTGTGTTCGGCAATCTCGGTGACCCGGCGCCGCAGGGTGTCGCGCACTTCCGGCAGGTAGGCGCGGACGGTCAGCTTCAGCTCGACCACGTCTGGAATCACATTGGCGGCCTGCCCGCCGTGGATCGAACCGACGGTGACCACGCCCATCTGCCGCGGATCGACATTGCGCGACACCACGCTCTGCAGCGCGGTGATGATGTGCGCCGCCACCAGGATCGGATCGACGCTGCCCTGTGGCTCGGCGCCGTGGCCGCCCTTGCCGATCACCTTCAGCCGTGCCCAATCCACCGACGCCATCGCCGGGCCATCGACGAAACCGAAGTGGCCCACCGGCACGCCCGGCCAGTTGTGCAGCCCATAGATCGCATCCACCGGGAAACGCTCGAACAAGCCATCTGCAATCATCTTCGACGCGCCCGAACCCGTCTCCTCAGCAGGCTGGAACACCAGCTGCAGGGTGCCGTCGATGCGCCCGTGGTGGGCCAGGTAGTGTGCAGCGGACAGCAGGATGGCGGTATGCCCATCGTGGCCGCAGGCATGCATCAGCCCCTCGGTCTGGCTGGCGTAGGCCAGGCCGGAGTCCTCATGGATCGGCAGTGCATCGATGTCGGCGCGCAGGCCGAGACGACGGCTGCCCTGCCCGCGCTGCAGCGTGCCGACCACACCGGTGCCGCCGAGCCCGGTGGTCACCTCATAACCCCACTGCTGCAGCAACTCGGCCACGCGGGCGCTGGTGCGGTGCTCCTCGAAGGCCAGCTCCGGGTGCCGATGCAGATCGTGGCGGATCGCGATGGCGGCCTCGGCGCGTGCTGCGATCTCGGGCAATATGCCACTGGTTGGGGAAGTCCGCCGGGCGTGGCCCGGCGCTACCGCGGTTTCTCCGCTCATCGCCTTATCCCGCCTTCCGTGCCGGCTCGGCGTCGGTCGAATAGCGGCTGGCCTTGTACGGCAGACCCAGATGCTCGCGCAGGGTCTGTCCTTCCAGCTCGCGCTGGTGGTAGCCGCGCGCCTGCAGGATCGGCAGCACCTGGGTCACGAAATCGTCCAGGCCCTCGCGCTGCGCGGCGAAGCCGAGAATGAAGCCATCGCTGGCACCGGCATCGAACCAGCGGATCAGCTCATCGGCCACATGCTCCGGTGTGCCGATGAAGTTCGGCCGTGGGCTCACTGCTTCCAGTGCCACCTGGCGCAGGCTCAGGCCCTTCTCACGCGCATCCTGCTTGATGCGGTCGGTGGTGGAACGGAACGAGTTGCTGCCGATGTCACCCAGCTCCGGGAACGGTGCATCCGGATCGTACTGGCTGAAATCGTGGTGATCGAAGAAGCGCCCCAGGTACGCCAGTGCATCCTCCAGCGTGGCCAGTGCGGCAATCGCCTGATACTTGGCTTCGGCTTCCTCGGCGGTGCGGCCGACGATGGGGCCGATGCCCGGAAAGATCTTCACGTCATTGCCGCTGCGGCCGTGCGCGATCGCCGAGTTCTTCACCTTCTGGGTGAATGCACGGGTTTCTTCCAGCGACGGCGAATGGGTGAACACCGCATCGGCGTACTTGCCGGCCAGCGCGATGCCGTCGTCAGACGAACCGGCCTGAAAGATTACCGGCTGTCCCTGCGGCGAACGCTGGATGTTGAGCGGGCCTTCCACCTGGAAGAAGCGGCCCTTGTGGTCGAGGCGGCGGAATTTCTCCGGTGCGAAGAAGGTGCCGCTGTCGCGCTCACGCACGAAGGCGTCGTCATCCCACGAATCCCACAGCCCCTGCACGACGTCCAGGTACTCATCGGCGATCTGGTAGCGCAGCGCGTGCTCCGGGTGCGGCCGGCCATAGTTGCGGCCCGAACCTTCCAACGGCGACGTCACCACGTTCCAACCGGCGCGGCCGCCACTGAGCAGATCCAGTGAAGCGAACTGCCGTGCCACCGTGAACGGATCGCTGTAGGACGTCGACAGCGTGCCCGCCAGGCCGATCTTGTTCGTTGCCGTGGCCAGCGCCGACAGCAGCGAGATCGGCTCGAAGCGGTTGAGGAAGTGCGGGATCGACTTCTCGTTGATGTACAGGCCATCGGCCACGAAACCGAAGGCAATGCCGTTGTCCTCGGCGGTGCGCGCAATGTCGATGTAGAACTGCAGGTTGACGCTGGCATCGGCCGGATTGGACGGATGCTTCCAGGCATGCATGTGGCTGCCGGGGCCCTGCAGCATGATGCCGAACGGAATGTGGCGCGGGGTGGTGCTCATGGGAATCGCTCCTGCAGGTCAGGCCACCGCCGCGCGCGGCGCGGGCGACAGCAGTTCAAGGGATGTCAGGCGTGCGTCGAGGTCGGCCACCGGCGCATCGAGAATGAACTCACCCACGCCGAAGCGCCGGTGCAACGCGTCCAATTCGTCACGCACATGCTGCGCATCGCCGGACAGCACGCTGGGGCGCGTTTCCTCGATGCGGAAGTCCGCCACGCCCACCTGGCGTGCGTACTCGGCAGCCGCCTCGGGGCTGGGCAGGTTCACCGCCTGCCCGGGACCAAGGTGCAGCTTGTAGACGCGTAGCGCACCGATATGCCGCGCAGCCGCTTCGGCCGTAGGTGCGGCGAAGGCCACCGTGGCCAGCAGCGGGGGCTGCGAGGAGACGCTGCGGTAGGCGTCGAATGCGGCCTCGATGTGCTTCGGATCACCATCGAAGTGCGCGGCGTAGACGAAGCGCCAGCCCAGCTCGGCCGCCTGCTTCGCACTCTGCGGGCTGGCACCGAGCAGGAAGCGCTCCGGCGCCTGCTGCGGAATCGGCCGCGCCAGCACATCGGCTTCGGCGCCGGACAGATAGCCCTCAAGGTCGCGCAGTTGCTGGTCGAAGTCGGCGAACGCCGGGCGCCCGGCCGCCAGCGCGGCAGTCGACGCTGGCAGGCCGCCCGGCGCCTTGCCCACGCCCAGATCCACGCGCCCTGGCGCCAACGCTGCCAGCAGGTTGAAGTTCTCCGCCACCTTGTACGGCGCGTAGTGGCGCAGCATCACCCCGCCGCTGCCGATACGGATGCGCCGGGTCTGCGCCAGCACCCACGCCGCAAGCACCTCCGGTGCGGGACTCGCCAACGTCGGCGCGGCATGGTGCTCGGCAAACCAGTAACGGTGATAACCCAGCTGTTCGGCGCGCTGGGCCAACTGCAGGCTGTTGCGCAGCGCCTGTTCCGGCGAGGCGCCCTCGGCCACCGGGCTCTTGTCCAACACGCTGATCTGATAGCTCATCGTCGCGTCCTCGCTCAGGGATGGGCCACGGGGATGCCGAGCAACCCGTTCAGCGCGGCCAGGATCGGCTCGGCGCCGGAGATGTACTGGCGGTTCTGGTGCGCACCACTGGCCAGCTCGCTGTGCACGCCCTGCGGCAGCACCAGCTTCGGCAGCGACTGGTCCTGCTCGCCGATCTCGGCGATCACCTCGCGGCGCGGCCGCGCGAAGCCGATGCGGCGCACGTCCAGCTGCGCGTCCAGGCCGTCGATGCTCGACAGCGCCCCTTCCAGCAGCAGGCTGTGCCGACAGAAGAAGCGCTGGCCGGGAATCTGTCCGTCCTCGAACTCACGGTCGAGCAGGAACAGGATGGGCTTGTCGGTTGCGTCCAGACTCACGGGGTCGTCCTCATCGGGGGGCGGCAATGCGATGCCGCTTCGATATCGATGCTAGAGATGACGGCCGTCGGCACGGCGATGCCAGACGACAATCGGCGGTCAGATCCGGCCACGCAGATGCGCCTTGGCCATAAGCAAAGCGCCGCCGGTTATGCCGTCAGGCGATGCGTCGCAGCGGCGCCGCTACCGCCAGCGCCTGCGTAGCCAGATGCCCGGCCGCACGCTCGGTCGCCAGCGCGATCCGCGCCTGCAAAGCGGCACTGTTGATGTGCTCGCCATCGAAGTCGGCAGGCGTGGCATACACCCCGATCGGCAGCGTGTGCGCCTGCAGGAAGCTGAACAATGGCCGCAGCTGGTGGTCGATCACCAGCGCATGGCGCTCGCTGCCGCCGGTCGCTGCCAGCAATACCGGCGTATCCACCAGCGCTTCCAGCCCGATGAAGTCGACCAGGTGCTTGAACAGTCCCGGATACGATCCCCGATAGACCGGCGCAGCCACCACCAGCAGCCCGGCCGCCTCGATCGTCTGCAGCGCCTGCTCCACGGCGGGCTCCACTTCGTCGCGCGACAACGACTGCCCCAGCGAACGCGCGATCGGTGCCAGCTCCACCAGATCCACACTGGCATGCACCCGCTGCTGCAGCGACGCCAGCAGATGCCGCACCAGCAGCAACGTGCGCGACGTCGCCGAACTGGTCGGCGACCCCACCACTGCAACCACCCTCAATGCAGAAGACATGAACTGCTCCTCGATGATGCCGAACTACCGCCGGCCGCCTTTCGCCTTGTGTACAGCCGAGCCATGCTCGGCTGCTTTCGCCTTTGTGGAGCCGAGCCA
This sequence comes from Stenotrophomonas sp. 22692, assembly GCF_052045015.1. Lineage (NCBI taxonomy): Bacteria > Pseudomonadati > Pseudomonadota > Gammaproteobacteria > Lysobacterales > Lysobacteraceae > Stenotrophomonas > Stenotrophomonas sp. 22692. Next base: position 88,711 of record NZ_JBQEMR010000003.1, on the reverse strand, counting down.
TGCTCGACTGCTCCAGATCAGAACCGGTAATTGATCCGCCCGTACCAGAACGCCCCGATGCGGCTCAGCACGTCGCCCGAATCCCACGTCGTCTCGATGCTCGCCACATCGGTGGCACTGCGCGCGTACTCGGGCACCTTGCGGGTGCGCTTGTCGAACACATTGTTGATGCCCAGCGCCGCACTCCAGCCCGCACCCAGTTCCACGGCACCGGAGAGATTGGTCACCAGCACGGGCGGCTGCTTGTACTCCACGCCGTTGTTCAGGCGCTTGATCGGGCCGTAATAGGTGAAGTCCAGGTTCGAGCGCCAGCGCCCGTTCTGCCACCCCAGCCCGGCCACCTGCGTGTAGCTCGGCGTACGGAAGCGCAGCGCGTACTCGCTGCTCTTGGTCAGCAGGTTGATGTTCGGCAGCCCCTGCAGCGCCGCCGGAATGTCGCTGACCTTCTGGATGGTGGTGCGACCCACGTTGGCCGCGTAGCTCCAGCGCAGCTTGCCCCACGTGGTTTCCTGGTTCGCCTCCAGGGTCAGCTCGACACCGCGTGTGCGGGTGTTGCCCACGTTGGTGAAGTAGCTCGCGTAGAACGCATCACCCGGCAGGATGCTGATGCCGGCCGACCCCAGCAGCGCATCGATGGTGTTCTTCTGCGCTGCGCTCAGCACCGTGCCGCTGTTGTCGGTGATGCGCGCCGGATCCTGTGCGTTGTAGCCGATCTGGCTGGACTGCCCGAGCTGGCCACGGATATCGATCTGGTACGCATCCACGGCCAGATGGAACGCCGGGCTCGGGTCCCAGGTCACGCCCAGGCTGTAGTTGGTGGCTTTCTCGGGCTTCAGCGGCGTGGCACCCAGTGCGATCGCCGCCGGCGAAGACACCTGCGCCACCAGCGTGGTGCCGCAGGGGCAGCTGCCCGTGGCCTGGTAGAACTGCGCGCCCAGGCTGGGTGCATGGAAACCGTTGCTGACCGTCGCGCGCACGCCCAGCGCGTCGGTGACGTCGAAGCGCGTGGTCAGGCGGCCGGTGGAGACACTGCCGAAGTCGGAGTGATCTTCCCAGCGCGCGGCCGCATCCAGATACCAGCGCGAGGTGATGTTGGTGGCCGCACCGACGTACACCGCCTTGCTGTTGCGGGTAGCCTTCACCGCATCGGCAGTCGAATAGCCGACGAACGCCGCAGCACCAAAGCCGGTATACGACTCCCACTGCCCGGCCCCGCGTTCATACTGTTCATGCTGGTATTCGGCGCCTGCGCTCACTTCCAGCGGCGAGGCGAATGCCGCCACCTCGAAGCCACGGCGCAGATCGAGGTTGGCGATACCCTGCTGGTAGTCCAGCTTGCCGTCATAGAAATCGGTGGGCGATCCCGGGTACGGCAGCGAATAGTTCACCGAATTACGGGTGTAGGTACGCACCGTGCTGCGGTTGCCGGTCAGGCTGGCGTCGTAGTCCCAGCCCGCGATCTGGCCTTTCACGCCCGCGGTGCCGGTGTACTGCTTCTCCTTGGTTTCCAGTACCGGCAGGAAGCCATCCGGGAACACGCTCAGCACGCCGGGTGCCTTGTAGGTGGTGAAGATGGTCGCCGGCAGTCGGAAGTTCTGGATTGCCTGCGCGGTGCGATCACTGGCTGTGGCATTGGCGTAGAACTGCGCACTTTCGCCCAGGCCATGGCCTACGTTCACCGCGAAGGCCTTCAGCGCATACGACGGCGAGCTGAGGATGGTGTTGGCCTCGGCATCGCGGTTGGCCTCAGCCGGGTTCGGCGCAGCACCCGCTGGCAATCGATTGTTCGGCCGCAACGCCACCAGATTGCCGCTGCCATCCACCGCCGGGTAGCTCAGATAGCCATCGATGTAGCGGCGGGTGCGGATCGCATGATGCTGGCGGGTGGTCTCGCCGGACAGATTGACGAAGCCATCCTGGCCCCACGGCAGGCCGACGTTGGCGCGCACGCTGGTGCGCGAGCCATCGCCATCGATGCTCTGCCCGCTCTCCACGGCAAATTCACCACCGTGGGCCTGCGACTTCAGGATCACGTTGACCACACCGGTGATCGCGTCCGAACCATAGATGGCCGATGCACCGTCGCGCAGCACTTCCACATGGTCGATGGCCGAGACCGGAATCAGCGCCAGATCGGCCCAGGCATGGCCGGGGAAGCCGCCGCCGTTGGCACCGCTCACATAGGCGCTGGCATTGCGACGCTTGCCGTTCACCAGCACCAGCGTGTAGCCCGGCGACAGGTTGCGCAGCTGGTAGCCGCGGATCAGGCTTTCCTGGTCGCTCTGGTAGCCGCCGATCTGGCTCAGCGACGGCAGGCTGCGCTGCAACGCTTCCAACAGATTGCCCTGCCCGGTCGCGGCAAGGTCCTCGGAGGAGATCACATCGATGGGCGTGGAGCTGTTCTTCACCGTGCGCGTGCTGGTGCGCGAACCGGTCACTACCACTGCATCCAGCGTGGACGCTGCCACGTTGGCTGTCGCGGCGGTGGCGGCAGGATCGGCATCGGCTTCCGCCGCATGGGTGGGCGACGCGGCGAGGATAGCAGTGATCAGAACAGCGAGAGTGCTCAGGACAGGGGCGTGGGCGGCAGGCATGGGGGCTCGTGGGGGGGGCCGGAAACACGCTTCCATTCAAGGGCCTGTTCACCTGGCGCGACAGGCGGGATCACGTCACCCAACCGTCATATCCGGCCACCCACATGACCGCTGGTAATGAGGTTAGGCGGCATTGCCGGTGCACTGCTGTCTGTAGAGCCGAGCCCACGCTCGGCTGCTCTTCGCGACGGCGTCAGATGCATCCACTTCTGCCAATTTTGAGCCGGGCGTGGGCTCGGCTCTACAAGAGGGGAGCGACCGCTCCATATGCCTGGCTGGCATCACCTCATGCCCGCGCACCACTCAGCGCCATGCATCTGCACCCGTAGCATCAAGCCATGCCCAGCCCACCCGCCGATCCCGCCGCGCCGCTCGTTGCCATCGTCGCCTGCCACGGCCAGGGGCTGTTCGAATTCGGCTGTGCGGTGGGCCTGTTCGCGCCGATAAGACCCGAGCTCGGCGTGGCCTGGTACCGCACCCAGCTATGCGCAGGCGAGCCCGGCGCACTGCGCATGCTCGGCAATGCGCAGGTGCAGCTGCCCTGCGATCTCAGCACGGTTGATGACGCCGACATCATCGTCATCCCCGGTTGGCGCGAACCCAGCGAACGCCCGCCGCAGGCACTGCTCGATGCGCTCAACCGTGCCCACGCACGCGGCGCGCGCATCGCCTCGATCTGCTCCGGTGCGTTCGTGCTGGCCTGGGCCGGGCTGCTCGACGGTCGCCAGGCCACCACCCATTGGCGCCTCACCGAAGCGCTCGCACGTGAGTTCCCACGCATCGATGTGCGCGAAGATGCGCTGTATGTGGATACCGGCAGCATCATCACCTCGGCCGGCTCGGCCACCGGCATGGACATGATGCTGCACATGGTGCGCAAGGACTACGGCGCGCGTGTAGCCAACCTGGTGGCCGAGCGGCTGGTGCTGGCGCCGTGGCGCGACGCCGGCCGCAGCCAGCGCGTCAGCCGGGCCATTCCCCATGGCGAGCCCACGCGCTTGGCAAAGCTGATGGAATGGATGCGCCGCAACCTGCGCGAGCCACATTCCCTTGGCAGTCTCGCCGAGCAGGCTGCACTCAGCCAGCGCACGCTGCAGCGGCAGTTCCTGGAAGCCACCGGCCTGTCGCCGATCGACTGGCTGATCCGCGAGCGCGTGGCCTTCGCGCGCGAACTGCTGGAAACCACCGACCGGCCGCTGCAGTGGGTCGCCGAGCAGGCCGGCTTTGGTTCACAGGAATCGTTCCGTCGGCACTTCCGGGGTCAGGTCGATGCGAGCCCTACCGAGTATCGCAGCCAGCATCGTGGCGGTATTGGCGCAGATCGGCTGGTGGGCTGCTGATTCCGCGGTACTTCGTGCTGCGGGCCTGCATCGCTTACAACGTGGTGGTGCGCCGATGGATCCGCCAGCACTGCGCGGCAAAGCCCATCACAAACACCACAGCCAATCCCAGCAGCGTCTGCAGCACCACCGGGGCCATCGGCGCCGCAGCAATCGGATGCGCCGCCGGCAAGCGGGTCAGCGTTTCATTGACGCCGGGCACCAGCGACAACAGGAAACTGAACGACAGCGCGAAGGTCGACAGGTAACGCGCTGCGCGCCCCAGCCAGCGCAGCCGCGCGGCCAGCACGCCGCCGAATGCCACCAGCAGCACGATCACCCCGAATGCGTGGCCCGGGTTGATCCCGCCCGTGCTGGAGACGGTGAATGAGGTAGCGACAGACAGCACCAGTCCCGCCAGGTACAGCTTGCCCGAGCGTGTTGCAGGGTCGATTGCGCGATGGCGAATGAAGGCATACAGGCCGCTGAGGACCGGGATCAGGCTGACAACGGTATGGAACACGCCCAGCGTGGACAGAGAGTGCGACATGGAACATCTCCAGAGTTAAATAAACCTACTAGTAGGTAGGTGCGTGATTCAAAAAATGACCCGCGTCGCCGCGGGCCCCACCACAGTCATGTCAGGCAGTCGCGCTCACCCGCGCAATGGCCAACCGCGCCAGTGCCGCGAACGTCGCCGCATCGCCGAAACCGCGCGCGGCCAGCATCGCGCCATGTACCGACGACATGAAGGCCTTCGCCTCGTCCGCCGCCGAGCCCTGCAGGCGCAACTGGCCCTGCGCGGCGCCCTTCTCCAGCGTCACCGTCAGCCACCCGCTCAGATCCTCGAAATGCCCGCGTACTTCTTCGGCAATCTCCGCAGGGATCATCGGTGCCTCTGCCGCCAGCATCGCGCAGATGCAGAACGAAGACGTGCCACCGGCGATACAGCTGGACCAGTAGTCCACATAGGCGTTGAGCTCCTGCAGCGGGTCGCCCAGCTGCCGGTCCAGCAGCGCCAGGCCCTCACGCGCCTCGGCCCGGTACAGCTCAACCACCGTGCGCACCAGATCCGCCTTGCTGGGGAAATGGTGGTGGATGCTGGCCTTGCTGATGTTCACTCGTGCCGACACGTCGGCGTAGCTGAAGCCGTTGTAGCCACCGGCCTCCAGCAGCGAACGGGCGTGGGCCAGGATCTCCTGGGCCTTGGGCGAGAGCGACTCTTTCATGCCACAAACCTACTAGTAGGTTGATACGCTGTCAACTCCCCGCTGCTGCACTCGCCGGGCATGGCCCGGCGCTACCCACTCCCGTCAGTCCTCCTGCACCAGCTTGAACTCGCGCAGCAGGCCACCGATCTGGGTCTTGTCCAGCTTGTTCATCAGCAGGTTGCGCAGGAACGCAGGCCCGGGAATATCCAGTTCCTTGCCATCGCGCAGACGACCGGCGGCGGCCAGCAGCGAGCGCACGTCGTAGGTGGAATTGAACACCTCCGGCACGCCGCGTTCGATATCCAGCAACGTGTACACCGCTTCCATCGGCGTACGCACCGAATACTCGGTGGTGAAAATGCAGTCACGCTGCTTCGATTCGGCGAACTGGCCGATGAAGGCGAAGTTCACCGCCCCCTCCGGCACCACGTCAGGGCGATCACCGGCCTGGCGCGGCATGAAGAACGCGGTGATGTACGGCATCATCACCGGTACCGTCTTCGCACCGGTCGCGGCCAGCTCGTCGATCTCGTCCACCGGCACGCCCAGGTGGTACAGCCACTCGCGGGTGATCTCCTCGCCGGTGCAGTCCTGCATCGGCTTGTTCACGTAGTCGCCGGGCGTATCCACGAACAGCGAATACACCCAGACCACGATCTGGTCCTTGGGCTGGTTCTTGAAATGTGGCTGCCGGTTCACCGTCCAGCTCATCAGCCAGCGCGAGTCGCGCACGCTGACGATGCCGCCGGTCACCACCTTGCCGCTGAAGGGATCGCGCTTGGCGATCTTCTGGATGTAGGCCGGAATGCGCGCATCCAGCGTGGTCACCGTCGCCGATTCCCACTTGGTTTCCGGAATGTGTGCGCCGAACACGTCCGGGCGCCCGAACGCCGCATCCTTCGCGGCAATGCGTCGCCACAGGTCCCAGGCCGGCGCCGGGCCTTCGTTCAAGCGTGCCGCAGTGTGGTGGTCGCCGTTGTCCGAGTTCTCAGTCAGCGAGCCGATGGTCATGAACAGAAGATCGTCCGCGCCCAGATCCACGCCACCGGCTACACCATCACGCATCCAGTGGATGCGCGTGGCCTGCTTGCGGCCCGGCTGCAGATCGAAGTCGACGTCGGTCACTTCGGTGCCGTACTGAAACACCACACCATGGTCCTGCAGCCACTTCACCAGCGGCAGCACCAACGATTCATACTGGTTGTACTTGGTGAACTTCAGTGCGGAGAAGTCCGGCAGCCCGCCGATGTGGTGGATGAAGCGGTGCAGGTACAGCTTCATCTCCAGCGCCGAATGCCATTCCTCGAACGCGAACATGGTGCGCCAGTACAGCCAGAAATTGCTGTCCAGGAAGTCGCGGCCCAGCACTTCGTTGATGCGCTTGTTCTCCATCTCCTGCCGGGTGGCCAGGAACAGCGCGATGATGTCCTTCTGCGCCTGCTCGGTCAGCGTAAACAGGCCATCGGTGTGCGCATCCTCGCCGCGATTGATGGTGGCGCGCTGCAATGAATAGTTCGGGTCGTCCTTGTTCAACCAGTAGAACTCGTCCAGCACGCTGGCGTCATCGATCTCCAGCGAGGGGATCGAGCGGAACAGGTCCCACAGGCACTCGAAATGGTTCTCCATCTCGCGGCCACCACGGATCACGAAACCCTTTTCCGGTACCTTCAGGCCATCCAGCGCGCCGCCGGCAATCTGCTGCTGTTCAAGGATGGTGATGCGTTCACCGGCCATGCGCCCATCGCGCACCAGGAACGCGGCTCCCGCCAGCGAGGCCAGGCCCGAACCGACAAACCAGGCGCTCTTGCCATCGACACCGGCCGGCTTGCGCGGGCGCGCGAAGGCTTCGTAGTTGCCACTGCTGTAGTACATGCGCTGCTCCTTCCTGGAGGGGGTCATCAGGAACCCGCAGCGGGATGACACAGCCATCCCGTGCAGGTCATGGCCCTACTCTAGCGCCGAACCGATGTACCGTTTCCTGCACACACGCTGCGACCGAATGACGCAGCCGCGTCAGAGCTGCCGGCCCAGCAGCATGCCAGGCCAACCGTCCACGTTGAACGGTGCGATGCGTGTGTAGCCACAGGACTCATAGAAGCGCACCAGATCCCCATTGCCACCGCCGTAGCAGTCCACGCGCAGATGGTCGAGTCCGGCAGCGCGCGCCTGCTCATCGGCAAACGCCATCAAGCGGCGGCCGACGCCGCGCACGCGGCTATCGCGCGAAGCCACCAGCACGCGTACGTACAGCTCTGGCCCATCGGGCGCCGGTACATAGGGCATCGCCTCACCCAGCGCCAGGAACGCACGCACCTCACCCAGTGCGTTCTGCGCCACCCACGCGCCGGGCAGCGCGCAGGCATCAGTCACCTGGGTGATTCGACGCGGCACCGTCGACCACGGCTCGCTGCCCCACTGCTGCAGATTACCGATCGACACGAACCATTCGATCACCTCGTCGAAGAGCCTCAGCACCGCAGGGGCATCGGCCACGCTGGCGCGGCGGATGGTCACGGTGTCCTTTCCAGCTTCAGTCATGCACGTACTCCTTTCAACGCATCAATCGGCTGCACCGAGGATGCCGGCCAGCGGCCGGCACTACCAGGGCCGGACGTCCGTGGGCCGGATTTGACATGCAGGCATTTACCTGCATATAGTCCACTCGACGGCGGCGCCTGCCCGCCCACGCGAGGAACCTGCAATGGTGGATATCGCACACCGGGTCGGCATCAAGGCCCCTGCAAGCCTGGTGTATCAAGCCCTGGCCACCCCCGAAGGCGTCGCCGCCTGGTGGGCTGAAGACACCCACGGCGACCGGAACGTCGGCGGCACGGTGAAGGTCCGTTTCACCCACAACGGCCAAGAGATCGGCGCCATGGAAATGCTGCTGGAACAGCTCATTCCCGGCGAGCTGGTGCTCTGGAAGTTCCTGGCCGGTCCCGCCGAATGGATCGGCACGCATGCGCGTTTCGCACTGAAACAGGAAGGCGACTACTGCATCGTGCTGTTCACCCACGAAGGCTGGAAAGAACGCGTCGAGTTCACCTCCCACTGCAGCACCAAGTGGGCGGTGTTCCTGTTGAGCCTCAAAGCCCTGCTGGAAACCGGCAAGGGCCAGCCCAACCCGCACGACGTCAGGATCGACAACTGGAACTGAAGACGCCCCGCATGAATGCAGACAAGGTGTTCAAGGCCCTGGCCGACCCCACGCGCAGAACGCTGCTGGACCTGCTCTGCGAAAACAACGGCCAGACCTTGGGCCAGCTCTGCGAGCACCTGGACATGGCCCGGCAATCGGTCACCCAGCACCTGGGCCTGCTGGAAGACGCGAACCTGATCAGCACCGTGCGCCAAGGCCGCGAGAAGCTGCACTTCATCAACCCGGTGCCGCTGCATGAAGTCTACGAGCGCTGGGTACGCAAGTTCGAGCAGCAGCGCTTGAGCCTGCTGCATGACCTGAAACGAGAACTGGAAGGAGAATGACGATGTCCGCAGAGTCCACCCGCTTCATCCACGTGATCTACATCGCCTCCACGCCGCAGAAGGTGTTCGAGGCCATCACCAGGCCCGAGATCGCCAGCCGCTACTGGGGCCACGAAAACGTCTCGAACTGGAAACCCGGTTCGCGCTGGCAGCATGTGCGTGCCAACGAAACGCGCTCGGTCGAACTGGTCGGCGAAGTGGTGGAAAGCACCCCGCCCTCGCGCCTGGTCATCACCTGGGCCGCCGCCTCGCAGGCCGACAATCCCGCAGCCTACAGCCGGGTCACCTTCGAGATCGTGCTCTACCAGGACATGGTGCGGCTGACCGTTACCCACGACGAGCTGGAACCCGGCAGTGGCATGGATACCGGCATCCGCCAGGGCTGGCCGATCGTGCTGTCGAGCCTTAAGTCGCTGCTGGAGACGGGCAAGGGGCTTGATGTGTTCGCCAAGCCAGCGTAGCCGTCGGGAGGGTTGGCCCGCGCGAGCGGCACCGGGCAGATGGCCCGCTGTCGCCGTCGCCGCACAATCCCCAATCGCTCCCCCACATTGCATTTCATGGAACAATAGGGAGCACATGGTTCTCGAGTTCCGTTATGTCCCCCGCGTTGCTAACCGTCGATCAGGCTGCCCAGCAGCTCAGCCTGCACCCCAAAACCGTCCTGCGGCATATCCGTAGCGGCCAACTGCGCGCGACCCGCATCGGCAAGTCCTATCGCATCACCGCTGAAGACCTCGACGTGTTCACCGGCACCGTGCGTGAGCCCTCCGCTGCGCGCCCACAGCTGACCACGGTGGTGGATATTCCCGGATGCGGTGCGGCACGTGCCGCCGACCTGGTGCGTGCCCTGCATGCGCGCGTCACCGGCCGCGAGGCCGACGATGAGCCGCTGCACATGGAGACGATCTATTCGCCTGAGCACGATGTGCTCAAGCTGATCGTGATCGGTGGCCTGGCAGGTTCCACGGCGCTGCTGGTCAGCCTGCAGCGTCTGCTGCAGGACCGCAGCGCATGAAGCGGCAGCGCCCCGGCATTCCCACGCAGCACGTACTTGCCGCCTATCGCCAGGTGCTTTCGGACTGGCCGGTACCACACGAATCGCACCATCTCGCCACCCGCGCCGGTTCGACATTTGTGGTCAGCTGCGGCCAGGAGCACGGCCCGGCCCTGGTGCTGCTGCATGGCACCCTCAGCAATGCCGCCAGCTGGATGTTCGATGCCGAACGTTGGAGCGAGTACTACCGCGTGCATGCCGTCGACATCATTGGCGAACCGGGCCTCAGCGAAGGCACGCAACCTGCGCTGGACAGCGACGCGCATGCGCAATGGCTGGATGATGTCCTCGACGCACTTGGCGTGGAAAGCGCAGCGTTCGTGGGCCTGTCGTTCGGCGGCTTCCTGGCACTGGACTACGCGCTGCGAAGGCCTGCCCGGGTCAACGCACTGGTCCTGGTCAGCCCCTCGGGTATCGGGCGCCAGCGTGCATTCCTGCTCAAGGCGCTGCCACTGTTGCTGCTTGGCCGATGGGGACGCGAGCGCCTGCGCCGCGCGGTCATGGGTCCCGCGCCACTGCATGCACCTGCACGTGCGCAGCCGCTGCTCGACCTGCTGGCATTGATCCGTGCCGAGGTTCGGCCACGTCCGCTGCGCATTCCCCGCATCAGCGACGAGCGCCTGGCTGCGTTGCATCCGCCGGCAGCCCTTGTCATGGGCGCGCGTGATGCCCTCATCGACACCCCTGCCGCCGCCGAACGCATGAAACGGCTCGTCCCGACGGCGGACGTCACCCTGCTCGCAGACGCCTATCACTACATCCCCGGCCTGCGCGAAGACATCCTCGCCCGGCTGCGTCAACTGCAGAACCTCCAGCATGAATGATTCCATTGAACACATCGGCACCACCCGCCTCCTGCGCATCGCGCCGCAGGGCCCCGCACTCGATGCCAACGGCCTGCGCGATCTGGTCGGCGATGCCCTTGGGTACCAGGCCGAGTGGATTGCCGTGCCGGTGCAGCGCCTTTCGGCAGACTTCTTCGAGCTTCGCTCCGGCATGGCCGGGCAATGGCTGCAGATGCTGGTGAACTACCGCCTGCGTTTCGCCGTGCTGGGCGATGTCAGCGCTTACCGCGCACAAAGCGAATCACTGGACGCGTGGATCACCGAATGCAACCGCGGCCACAACGGCTGCTTCGTGTCCGACTGGGATGCCCTGCTGGCACGTCTTCCCGTGTCGGCCAGCTAGCGCGCCGTCCAGCCCCCATCCATGGGCAGTGCCGTGCCGGTGATCTGCGCTGCGGCGTCCGAGGCCAGGAACACCACCATCTCGCCCAGCTGCTCGGGCGTCACGAACTGCAACGACGGCTGCTTCTCGGCCAGCAGCGCGCGCGCGGCGGACTCCTGATCCGTGCCCTCGCGCTCGGCCAACGCGGTGATCTGCTGCTCGACCAGCGCCGTTCGCACCCAGCCTGGGCAGATCGCGTTTGCGGTGATGCCGGTGCCCGCATTCTCAAGCGCGGTCACCTTGGTGAACCCCACCACGCCATGCTTGGCCGCCACATAGGCCGATTTGTTCACCGAGCCGACCAGCCCGTGCACCGACGCAATGTTGATGATGCGGCCAGCGCCCTGCTGCTTCATGTGCGGCAAGGCCGCCGCAGTGGCATGGAACACCGCCGACAGGTTCAGCGCCAGGATCGCATCCCACCTGTCGACCGGAAATTCCTCGATCGATGCGGTGTGCTGGATACCCGCGTTGTTCACCAGGATATCGATGCGCCCCATCGTCGCGATGGCGCGGTCGATCATCTCGCGCACTGCCTCGCCCCGCGACAGATCGGCGCCATCGTGTGCTACCCGTACGCCGAACTCAGCCTCCAGGCCGGTACGGAGGCGCTCGATCTCTGCCGCATCGCCAAAGCCATTCAACACGATGTCCGCGCCCTGCCGCGCCAGTGCCGTGGCAATGCCAAGACCGATACCGCTGGTGGAGCCGGTGACCACCGCAACCTTTCCAGAGAACATGGGCGAGCATCCATCGGGGGTAGGCCAGCAGTGTAGCTCCACGGGCCAACCCTTTTGAATGGAACGACCGATGTCGGCCCACGATTAGAAGATAACGCTCGCTCGATCAACGGTCGCGAGCGGATTGGCCTTCCGCACCGCCTCCAGGAAGAGCAGAAAGTCGCGGTTGAACAGCGACAGGTTATTGGTGAACGTCACGCACTTTCTACCCGATACCCTGCTGAAGCACACCTGCCAGACATAGCGCGCATAGATGACGTCGGACGTTCGTGTGACTGAGGTGATCTGCGAGAGCGGAACCGCCGTGGGCACCGGGCCCCGCCGCAGGTAGAAGGATTCTGTATCAAAGAAGTAGTGCTCGCGATCCTCTTTGCCATCCACCATCACCAAGGTCATGGACGTGCCGGAAATCCGACGAGGCGGACTCAAACGCAGCCCTGATCCCAACGCAGAACGGGCTCTCAGCGTCCTCCGCCGCTGGATGAACCAAATGGTCAACAACGGAAGTGCCGCAAGGGCAATGAAGCCTACGGTCTTCAAAACGGTTTCCAGCGTGCTTGGCACACAGATCTCCTGGATGATCGTTCAGGATGGGCGACGCCCTGCTCGCAGGGCCCGGTAGATCCACGCCACGCGTTGGTGCTCTCGCCTTATCACCCCCCACTTCCAATGCTGAGCTTCCATCGGGTGCAGGAAGCCATTGTAGCTGCTGTCTTTCGCCCTACTGACGGTGTTGCGATGCCCCTCTTCTCTGACCAGAGCTGTTCTGCGTCCCGCCGATTCTTCGGATATCACAGCGTCTGTCGCTTACGCCCTGCCGGGATGGGTAGAATTGGCCAACTTGTGTCGTATAAGGCCATGTCATGGATCACCCTCTTGTTGAGGTTCGGGGCGCTGCCCAGGCGCTCAGGGAGTTCGCTGAAGCCCGCGACTGGGCTCAGTTCCACTCCCCCAAGAACCTTGTCATGGCGCTCTCTGGTGAAGTTGGAGAGCTGAACGAAATCTTCCAGTGGATGACGGAGGCTGACTCCTTCAAGGCAGCGTCCTCTGAAGCCACCGCCAAGGCCGTGCGCGATGAGATCGCCGACGTAGCCTTGTACCTCATCCGACTGTCTGACGTGCTCGGCATCGACTTGAATGAAGCCGTCAGCAGCAAGCTGGCCACGAACGCCGCCAAGTACCCGGTGGACCTCTCTCGTGGCGTCAGCACCAAGTACAACAAGCTGGCGCAGTCATGATCGTCTATCAGGCGGACAAGGACGCGTTCCTTCGTGACTGCAACAACGAGGAGATCGAGGAGGTCATCCTCGCCAGCTACAAGGCAGCCACGAACACCAGGGTCAGCAGCTCCGAAGTCGTTTCCTGGCGTGATTCGCTGAGATATGTCGCTCGCGCGCTGAATCATCCCTCCATTCCCGGGGACATCGGCGTGGCAGTGGAGGTCATTCTTCCACAATCGCGAAAGCGCATCGATGTTGTCCTGACCGGCCACGCCGCGGACGATTCGCCCCACGTCATCATTGTCGAACTCAAGCAGTGGTCGGTGATCAAGCCTTCCGCTCGTGACGCGATGATCGAGCTACGCCCGGGAGACCTACGCGTCCACCCCAGTTATCAGGCATGGTCCTATTCCACCTTCCTGGAGGGCTTCAATGAAGCCGTCTACGAAGGCAAGCTCCAGCTTCACCCCTGTGCCTACCTGCACAACTATGTGCGGGATGGCGTGATCGACTCGCCACACTACCAGCCTTACATCCAGCGTGCCCCGCTCTTTCTGAAGGGCTCGTCCGACCTTCAGGATCTGCGCACCTTCATTGGTCAGTACACCAGCAAGGGTAACGGCCTCCCGGTGTTGGCCGAACTGGACAGCGGGCGTATCCGCCCCTCCAAGGCACTCGCCGACGAAGTGTATCGGCTCCTGTCAGGGAATAGTGCATTCACCTTGCTGGACGAGCAGAAGCATGTATTCGAGGCAGCCAAGGCAGCATGTGCTCAGGCGCGCGCAGACAGGAAACCCCGTGTTGTCATCGTTGAGGGCGGCCCAGGAACGGGCAAGTCTATCGTCGCCGTGAACCTCCTGGCCACGCTACGCGATGGCCTGAACGTCAAGTACGTCTCGAAGAATGCCGCACCGCGCGCGGTCTACAGTAACGCGCTCGGAAAATCGAAGGATAACGCGCGCCTGCACCACTTCTTCGGCGGTTCCGGGGCGTTCATTGATTCTCCTGAGAACCAGTTCGACGCTCTGATCGTCGACGAAGCGCACCGGCTTACCGAGCAAGGCGGATTCTACGGAAACGAGGGCAAGAACCAGATCATGGAGCTGATCAACGCTGCCCTGTGCAGCGTGTTCTTCATTGATGAAGACCAGCGGGTCACGCTCAAGGATATCGGCACCAAGGAAGCCATCCGGGAATTTGCGATTGCCCGTGGCGCCACCGTGGAGGAGTACGTTCTGTCGTCGCAGTTCCGCTGTGCGGGCTCGGACGGCTACCTGGCATGGTTGGATGACGTGCTGCAGATCCGCCCAACCGCAAACACCACACTGGATGGGATCAGTTACGACTTCCAGATATTTGACGACCCGACCGCGCTGCATGCCGCCATCGAATCAAAGAACGCCGACAACCGCGCGCGCGTCGTAGCCGGCTACTGCTGGCCGTGGAACAGCAAGAAGAACACCAAGGAGATGGACATTGTCATCGGCAGCTACCGGCGGCAATGGAACCTGGACAAGGACGGAAGCCTCTGGATCGTCTCCGCAGACTCGATTGACCAGGTGGGCTGCATCCATACCTGCCAAGGGCTGGAAGTCGACTACATCGGGGTGATCATCGGGCCGGACCTGGTCGTGGAAGACGGCGAGCTCAAGACTGTACCTCGCGCGCGGGACCGGCACGACAAGACCATGAAGGGGTTCGTAAAGCTGTCAAAGTCTCACCCCACCCAGGCCGCCGAACTCGCGGACACCATCATCAGGAATACCTACCGCACCTTGATGACCCGAGGAATGAAGGGCTGCTACGTCTATGCGACCGACCCGCAGGTTGCCGCCTACTTCAGGGCCCGGCTGCAGCGACAGGCAGCCGTAGAACAGTCGGTTGAGGTGGAGGCCTAAGCGCTCCACCTGACGGCCATCTCCGGTAGGTCCACGCCACACGGGGGGCTCTCCCTCAGCGCCCCATCACTTCCAATGATCCGGCCCCAGGAACGGCAGGCTCAACACAAACACCGGCACCGCCACAGGGATCAACGCCGCGCCCAGCACCTTGCCCGCCGCCGAACCCACACCCGGCTTGTCCTCCATCTCCGGCAGGATCCGCTGCGCCCGCGCATTGATCGGCTGTGCCAGCTTCCCCTTCTCCGCCAGCGCCGCAGCATCCGGCAACTTCACCCGCTCGCCGTCGCCCTCGAACAGCGCGCTGTAATAGCTGCCGCCCTTCTTGGAAAGATTGCAGGCCCGGTCAAACGCCAGCGCGTAACGGGTCCGGTCCATCGGCAGGTAGTAGCGCGCCCGCTCCTCCACGGCCTTGGCCTCACGCGGGGGGACCTCAATCCGCTCCAGCTTGAACTGCGCGGCCTGCTCCGGCGTCACCTGCTCCGGCCGCAGCAGCAGCGCATAGCTGCCGTGCACCTTGGCCTTGTTGGCCGGGTCGCGCCAATCCTCATGGAAGTACATCTGCGCGCAGGCCACCGCCTCGCGCAGCGGGCTGTCCATCAGCGCCCGGTACTCGCGGAACGGCGCGGCATTGAAGCGCATCGGCTCGTCATAGCGCGGCAGCAGGTACAGCTGGCCGTCGTCGGCCACGAACGCACTGGTGATCTCGCGGCTTGAGGCGTGCTCCTCCGGGCCACTGGCACAGCCGGACACCAAGCCAAGGCACAGGGCGGAGAGAATGAAAAAAGACGTTCGCATGTCGTGTTCTAGAGCTTCCGTGGAAAACCGGCCTCGCCCAAAGGGACGAAGCCAGTCCGCCATGGTGCCACGGCGCCGCATGCGGTGCAGAACCCGCCCTACTTCAACCTCTCCACCAACCGCTGCCCCACCTCCAGCGCCGAAGCCGGGTTCTGCCCGGTAATCAGCTCGCGGTCCACCACCACATGCCCGGTCCACGGCGTGGTGTTGATGCTGAACGTCGCCCCCGCCCGCTGCAACGCGGTCTGCGGGTAGAACTTCATCTCACCGCCGCCCAGCAGCGGCTTGGCCTGCTCTTCTTCCTGGTTGCTGATCACCGTCATCTGGTAGCCGCTGTAGATCCACTTCGGCGTGGCCGGCATCGCACCCGTCTCCAGCTTTGCCACGAAACCCGCCGCATCCGGCAGCGCCGACAGCAGCGCGATCGGCCCGTGGCAGACCAGCGCGGTGGTCTTGTTGCGCTGGTGGAAGTCAGCCAGCAGCCGGCCCAGCGCCGGGCTCTTCAGCAGGTCCTGCATCGGCGCGTGGCCACCGGGAATGTAGACCGCATCGAAACGCGCGTAGCCCTGCTGCTCAACGCGCGCCAGGCTGACCACCGGCGAGGCCGTCGGCGAGGTCAGCGCCAGTTTCTCCAGCAGGTCCTTGTGCAGCTTCAGCTGCGCGGCATCGTTGCCGAAGTAGGCCGGCGTCACCGAGGACGCATCCACCGTCGGCGCCCGCCCCTGCGGCGTGGCGAAGGTCACCTGGTGGCCCGCGTCCAGCAGCAGCTTGACCGGCTGCATCAGCTCGTTGAGATAGAAGCCGGTGGACAGCACCTTGCCGTCCTTCAGGTCCAGGTGGTTTTCGTCGGACAGCACCACCAGCACGTTTGCGGCATGCGCGCCGGTCGCAGCCAGGGTCAGGGCCAGCGCTGCGGCCAGCCGGGTCATCAGGTTCATGGGAGCTCCTATCGGGGAATGGCCGCCACTTTATTCATCGTCCCAGCGGCGATAAATTGGCCCCATCGCAAAACATCTGTTCCCCGGAGAGCCAAATGAGCCGCAAGTTCGACTACCTGGGCGATGTGGAAGTGTTCCTCGCGGTGGTCGAGCACGGCTCGTTCACGGCCGGCGCCGTGGCGCTGTCCACCACGCCCTCGGTGCTGAGCCGCGCGGTCACTCGTCTTGAAGCGCGGCTGGGCCGCCAGCTGCTGCAGCGGACCACCCGCCGCGTGGGCCTGACCGACGCCGGGCGGCTCTATCTGGAACAGGTGCGCACCGCCTTCGGCCTGCTGGACGACGCCGAGCGCGACGTACTGGCCCAGGACGGTGCGCTGGCCGGCCGCGTGCGCCTGAGCGTGCCGACCACCTATGGCCACTACCGGCTGCCGCCCGTGCTGGCGCGCTTTGCGCAGCAGTACCCGCAGGTGCAGGTGGAACTGAACATCACCAACCGCAACGTGGACCTGGTGGCCGAAGGCTTCGACCTGGCCATCCGCCTGGGCCAGCTGCCGGACAGCGGGCTGGTGGGGCGGAAGCTGGAGGATGCGCCGCTGCTGCTGGTGGCTTCGCCGGACTACCTGCAGCGCCGCGGCACGCCGCAGACGCTGGACGAGCTGCAGCAGCACCTGTGCCTGCCGTTTGTGATGCCGCGCACCGGGCGGTTGGCGCCGTGGATCTTCCGCGACGACGGGCGCGACGTGGACTGGTTGCCGCGTTCGTCCATCGAGACCTCCGACGATGTGCTGGGCGTGGTGTCGCTGGCCGAACAGGGCATCGGCATTTGCCAGAGCTATGCGTTCATCGTGCGCGAGCGGCTGCGGCGTGGGCAGCTGGTGGAAGTGCTACCGCAGCTGCGCGGGCGGTCGCGGCCGTTCTCGGTGATCTATGCGCCGCATCGACGGCAGTCGGCGGCGGCGCGGGCGATGATTGAGTTGCTGGTGGGGAATGCGGCTGAGGATCGCACTTGTTGAGGCCGCGAGGCGCGCTGGCGATGTCGGGTTTGAACCGCTTTTCGGGATGTGCGGCTGATCGGGCGCCGTTGCTTGGCGAGGCGGACTAAGAACTGTTGCAAAGAAGGCTGTCGCGCTATTCGCTTGCGGCATGGGCGATTGCGCCACTTTGATTCGCAATCGACAGGGCAGCTGCACGAATGCGTCTGCTGGCGTCGCGCGCTGCACGAATGGTGCGTGCAACAATAGTTCTTCGCTCTCGAGTTCGTCGATTCCTTCGCGAATTTCTATTGGCATTCGAAGCGGCTGCGTAAACACCATGGCGCGCCACCGACAACGGGTGGCCGGGTCTGCAAACCCGAAGAAAGCGATGTCTGTAGTTTGCGCTTGCCCGTCGGCACCGTCCTTAACCGGTGCCGGCGGGCAATCCGTCGGCCTGTATGGCGGGCGGTGCGTGGGGGCCCTCGGGCCCGCCGGTCTTATGACATCGCTTCTTCCGGTTTGCAGCCACGCATCGTCCGCCACCCTTCGCGGTGGCGCTGTTAAGCACAGCCACGGAAGCCGACGCCATGAACGAATCCGACACCTTCTCTTCGTACACCGTTGTTGAGCCCATCAACGACGACACTCCCCTGCCCGACCTGAACTCCCTCCTCGGCATCCTCAAGCGCATGCGCGGCTGCGAAGGGGCTGATGGGCATCCTTGGCCGGAAACCGATGTGTCACCTGGTCGTCGCGTGAGCTTGGCCAGGAGCGAGCGCGCGATGGTGGGAGCGCTGACGGTCTTGGAGCTGCTACACGCGGCAGACCGCTGCCGGGTGGCAGCGGACCCGGAGCGGCATTTGGATGAGGGGGTGGTGGATGGGTTGTTTTTGGCTTGCCGGGGGCTGGTTGAGTGGGCTTGTCAGCAAGTCAGGCCGGACTGACTTATGAGCGCACCCTTGGCGACGTAAATGCCATTCGTCGCCAAAGCGTCTGCTTTCGGCCAGAAGCGGACACCTTCATGGGACGCCAAGTCAAAATGAGCCTGCAAGAGCCGAGGCCCCTCCTTACCTCAGTGCGCCGTGCCCAAGTTGCTGGGCATGCCCTTGCGCAGCGCTGACAGATACCGGAAGTACTTGCCAACGAAGACCCCGGTGAACCCGCCGGATAGCATCAGATAGGCGGCGCTCCTCGCGCCTGCCCAGCCTGCTGCCGGATAGCGAAGAGATCGATGCCCTGCAGTTGGCGGCCATTACCTCGGTCAGCGGCGAAGGGCTGAATCCGAAGCGCTGGCAGCAGCAGCCGCTCCGGGCGCCGCACCACAGCGCGAGCGCGGCGCCCTTGGTGGGCTGTGAACTTGCAAAGAGGATGCAACTGCGCTGAAGAGGGTGCAACAATCGGACGAGAGGATCATAATTGGCGAGAAGATATGTTCAGTTAGGCATGAGGACTCGATCTCCCCTCGCCCGCGGGGCAGGCGCGGCGGGCGAGGCCCCAAAAAGGGTGCGCCCCAAGCGAAGTGCATCCGGATTCACGGCGGCGGTCGGGATTCGGGCACAGGAGTATCCCCAAAATCAGACTTGACCGACCTTTATTCGCTCTACAATTGCGCAGCCAATCGCTAAGAAATTCGCATCAGGAAGCAACAAAGGCGAGACAGCCGTCATTGCCTAACAATAGGGAAGCCAGGAGGGGCTGTGCCAGCAATATTCGTTCATCTTTCGGACATTCATTTCGGGCAGGAACGGCCTGGAGGACCGCGAAAAATCAATGAGGATGCTAGACAAGGGCTCATTGAGGATGCTGCATACGTGATATCCGGCCTGCCTGGAGGAGCAGCATCAGGAATTTTGGTAACTGGCGACATCGCCTACGCAGGCAAACACCATGAATATGAGGACGCAGGCAAATGGCTTGATGAGCTTGCCGCACGCGTTGGCTGCGCCCCTTCCGACATACAGATGGTTCCAGGGAATCATGATGTTGACCGCGATAAAATCGAAGGAGCAACAAAGTTCCTTCTGGACTCCATCCATCGGACGGGTGAAGCGGCCTTGGACGAGATATTGGCGGACCCAGCAGGTCGCGAGGCTCTGTATACCCGTTTTGAGCACTACCGACATTTTGCGGCTGCATATGAGTGCCCGTTAGATTGCGAGGGGCAAAGCAGCGCCGAGAGAAAGATTGAGCTAGCCCGGGGCCGATCCATCCGATTCGTCAGGCTCAACTCTGCGCTCACCTGCACCAAAGGCCGCGAGGAGAAAGGAGCACTTCTTCTCGGCAAGCAGCAGCGGGTGATGCGCGCTGCGCCAGGCGAAGAACTAGTTGTCCTAACGCATCATCCGCTGAGCTGGTGTGCCGACTCTCAGGACGCCAAAAACTTCCTTCGTGGTCGAGCTCGAATGTTCATCTCAGGACATGAACATCTTGCAGCCGTATCGGTCGAAGAGGTTGAAGACGGCTGTTCCTTGATGATGCTCGCTGCCGGTGCGACTACGCCCGACAGAGTTGAAGGCGATTACACCTACGCCTACAACGTTATTCAGTTCGACTGGGATGAGAACGCCGACGCACTCGCCGTTACTCTTCATCTTCGAGCCTGGAATGACGATCTAAAGCGCTTCGTCTCCAATCAAGATCGCCTTGAAAAGACGAAAGAAACGACTGTGCTTGGCTCTCCAAACTTTGCAAAAGCACCCCGACCTACTGCCCACCCAAGAGACGAGCCTGCTGAAGCGCCTCAACCAGTGGAGATCATTCGTCACACTGATAGCGAGGAGAGCGCATCGCCTCCCGCCGCCTCTGAAACCGAATACCGAAACCTTCACCTGAGGTTCTTCAGAGACATCTCAGAGGGTGATCGCCTACGAATTTTCGCAGACCTAGACGCGATTGTCGGAGATATGGACGACGGCTTCACCCATAGCTATCAAACCAGTTTGCTAAGAGAGCTCGTCATGAGCGAGAACAAGCTTGAAGTCCTTAGTTTGAAAGTAACCGAACTAGTTTCCGAGAAAGCAAAGTCACAGGGGGAAGAATGAACAAGCTTGCTGAGTATTCGTTGCTCTTTGGGGCCATCGTCAATGACGATTGGGTGGAGAAGAGAAGGAGAGCCGTTGCAGACATCGCCCAATGGATAGCCAAACTCTCGGCCCAAGAAGCAATTAGACACGCGTCAGACCTTGCCAACGCCTTGGGAAATGTGGAGAAGCTTCCCAGCACGACCTCCGCTCTAATCGCAGGGAAAATCCAGAAACATGCCGTTTCTTTCGTTGCATCTAGCGAAAGCGATGAACATCAGATTAAGGTTCTTTTCTCAGTTGCAGTGATGGACCTCATCGTTCAAGAGCTACCGACATCACAGTCGGAGGTTGCAGACCTCTTGGCCGCAGCGCTGTGGTCTGCGCTTTCGTACCAGCTCCCAATTGAAGAGAAAAAGTCAGAGAACGTAAGACGAGACCTATTGGAAGCCTGTCGCGCCCGGGCATTGAGCGCAGCAGATGCAGGTCGAGAACGTAGGGAGGTGCCAGCGATTGCAGCTGTCACCATTTCTCAAGACTCGCCCGCAGGACTCAAGGTCAATCAGGCCTTCAGGAAGGCCGTCGAACCAATGGTGGTCGCACTTGAACGCAACGCCGAACTGGATCGTGAAGAACTCGATTTCATGTGGTGGTTGCTCGCAAATCACAGCGATAGCCTTGACGCTTCGCTTGCCGCGCTTCCGCCCCTAACCAGAGCGCTGGCGTCGGGAATTGATGCCGCAAATAGACTGAAAAAACTCCCAGGACACGGTCATCGCCATATTGTCCTGAGAGATATTTCAAATGGAGAGTCCGTCGCCCTGCCCGAGCTTATGGCGGAAATTACCGATCACAGAGAAAAACTTGCGGCTGCTTTGCCGCCACCAGCACATGCGCCTGCAGTGTTCCCTCTACTGTATGCGATAGCCAATTGCTCGTCGGACGGCGTATTTAGCTCCCAAAGGCGCTCTCTGGCGGACTGGGGAGCTAGAGCATTGCTCGAAGGTAGCGTCGCACGATTGACCACTCCACACGTGACTCAAAAATGAAGATGGCACAGTGTTCTGCGCCGGAGTGCACTGTGGCGCAGACTAATCGTTGCATGAAGGGCTATCAATCGCCTGAGCTTTGCCCAGAATCGACAAGCTTCGCTGCCGAATCGCACGGCGCCGCAGGCCAATCTGTCGAAATACACAAACAGGAGGGCGCCGACAGCAACTTTCTTGAAGAGCTAACGACCACAGCTCCTGGCGACGCGGTATTGCCGGCTCCCACGGCGTCGGCTATCGCTCTGCCGAGAACGGGAACGCTAAGTATTGAGTCGGCAGGCAAGTTGATGCAGAAGCGTTATGTCAGCTTAGTCGCTATCCTTGGTCTCCCCGATGCAGGCAAGACTGCCTGCATTGCCAGCCTTTACCTGCTCCTGGCTCACCAACGACTGAGGGGATATAGCTACTCCGATAGCGAAACCCTGATGGCTCTGGACGAAATATCTCGCGGTGCGCGCAGCTGGAATGCCGGACAAGCACCAGAGCAAATGACCACCCGCACAGAGATAAGTGATGCCCGCCAAGCTGGATTCTTGCATCTTCGACTGAAGAGGAACCGCGACGGAAGGAAGTTTGACCTATTGATGCCAGACCTGCCCGGGGAATGGACCACATCTTTAATCAACAACTCCGAGATCGAGCGATTTGAATTTGTTAGATCGGCAGAAGTCGTTTGGATCATGGTGGACGGTAGACAGTTTGCCGATAGCAAGACCAGACAGCGTGCCGAGCACACTTTGACAAATCTCATTGAGCGGCTTTCCCCGCTCCTTTGTTCATCGCCACAAGTAGTTCTTGTCTCCACATGGCGCGACCAGCAAGCCTTCCCGCCAACATCGCTGCTCAGGATTCAAAAGACCGCACTCTCCTTTGGCTTGGAGCTAATATTGGCGCCGATCGCATCATTCTCGAATGATGGCGAGGTTGAGCCGGGCGAGGGCCTGTCAGAATTGATAGACACCACGCTTTCACGGATGGTTACCGCTCCAGATCCGTGGCCGGACGTTGCACCTTCCGCATCTGGTCGAGCTTTCGCCAACTACAGGAGGCAACTGTGAGCCATCGCTCTATTCTCTTGATCGGCGGTCCTGACTCCGGAAAGAGCAACTACGTCGGCCGCCTTTGGATCGCGCTTAAGGAGCGCCAAGGCAGGCTTCAGCGGATCGGTATGCCTAGCAACATCGAGTACGTAGATTCAATCTGCGAACAGCTATTGAAGGGCGAGTTCTCCGGAAGAACCGACCGCAGCTCTGATAGGCGCGAGTTCACCGCGGAACTAAAGGACGGTGATCAAGGCTCCCCTTTTCATCTCGTTGTTCCAGACTTCTCAGGCGAGCTATGGCAAGAGGCGATACGCGACAGTGAACTCCCCCAAGAGTGGCTGGAAGAGCTGGAGAAGGCATGTGGCGCTCTCATCTTCGTTCGGGTTCATTCGCCGTCAAATGTCCAGCCAATCAATTGGGTTGTGGCGCGCGGCCAGCTTGCGGGAAAGTATGGCGGCCAGAACAACGATACCGAAATTCCTACTCAGGTAGTTCTTTGCGAACTGTTGCGATTGCTTCAGCAGCGTCTCTCTGGATCTGGCAAGAAGCCCCGTGTCGCCGTGATGGTGACGGCATGGGACCTGCTGGATGAGGCGACGCGTTCAACTGGGCCGCAGGCATATCTCACGGCTCAGTTCCCGTTGTTCGCCGGAGCGATTGAAGGGTGTGAATCGCTTGACATGAGCGTCTACGGCGTATCTATCGTTGGTGGCGATCTAAGTGAGCCTGACTTCCAGAGAGAGTGCCTTGAAGCAGAGCTCTCTGAGATGGGAGGTGTTCATCGGATGGTAGGCGATCGCTGGGAGGAATCTCCAGACGTGACACTACCAGTTGCATGGGTTATCGGCGAGCAAGATTGAGATGAATGTAATTCTCGCTCAGCAACTGCATGGCTATCGGCAAGGCCACCAACTGCTATCCGCCGGCGTAAAGCTTGGAAAAATTGATCAGGCGTTGGTCGACCGCCTGTCGGACGTTGCCGGGCCGCTGCGGCCAGGTGAAAAGTTCCCGCCGTATCTCTCCCTATATCCTCTTCCCTCGATGATGTACTACGTAGTGGCGAGGACGTGGCAGGATTTAGAGGCCTCAAGAGCGGGTTGTGTCAGTACGCGGAGCATTTTCGTTCCTATGCAAGCGTGGGAACGAGGCGTGTGCCTCCAAGCATGTGTTGCACTACTGGACAGCCTCGGACCTAAGATCGTCGCGGAGCCAATGCAGCTACCAACTACTAGTGGTGGCATTGACACGGTTCAAGAGGCAAGCGCGACGGAACTCGTGGAAGCCATCTTCTTAGAGGACAGACAGCCCATCGCTGTCTTCGGATCCACAGCAGCAGAGGCCATTGCATGTCGACTACTGACAGCAGTTTGGCCAGCGCTTCGCCGTGAACTTGCCATCTCCACATTTGCCCTCTCACCTCGCACGCTAGGAGGGCGAAGCTTTGACATTGTTTTTTCGCCCAAGGATGCCAGGTCGAAATTCGGCGAATGGAGTGGAAGGAAGATCGATGCTACGCGATCTTCATCTCCCCGACATCGCTGGTCTATGAGCATTGCTCAACAGCTGTTCCAGAGCGTCGTTCCTTCTCTCATTAGCGCTCCGAGTCGAGAGCTGGGACCACAATTGGATATCTCACAGGAGGCCGACCTCAGGATCGCGTACCTCTGGACCGAACTTTTACAGAAGGTCGATCAAGCCCCTCACGCCATCCTTGGACTGTTGGATATCGTAAACAGCCGCCGCCCCAGAAGCGTCGAAGCCATACACGCCCTCGAGCCAAGGGTTGCAAGCTCGGCTGACCTAGCTGTTGCAGCGCTGGCTCCTGCCGACGCATGGCGATTCTTGCTAGCGCTAACCGACAAGTTGAGCGGTGTGCCCATAGGCCTGTCTGTATTACGCCGCATTCGCTCCGCTGCTCGCACGTTGGCAACCTCTTCGCCTGACGTCGCGCTGCGCAGCATCGACATGCTTGTAGAGTCTCACGCTCGCCCACTGCTTCTTGGTGCACTGGGTGACGGCATCTCGCTGAAAAGAGAAGCCTGGATTGCCCGAGAATTTGTGAGTGCGCCTCCCGCGGGTATTATCCAAGCGCTCGTCGGAAGCAAGGCGCTGGCTGCTTGGCTGGTCCCGGAGCAACCGAGTCTTTCCGAAGGGATCGCAGAGGGGCTGTCCACCGCATCGCCCCGACAGAAGCGAATGGCGAAGCACAGGCTTTTGCCGCTACTTACTAGTTCCGCCCACTTCGTCCCAGCGGCAATTCTGATTCGCAGCTTGGACGAGGGTGAGCTCTGTGCTGAGTTGCTCTGTCTCTATGAGGCAGGCAGTCTTAGCAATTTCCGGTATCGCCGGGCGCTCCAACGTCGCTCAAATGAGATTTCTGCGAAGAAGTCGCTTATGGACACTGCAGCGCGCTTACCCGCGACAGAGGAGGTCTACTCGCTCATCAGCGAGATGCTCACATCAAGCGCGGAGGATCTGCAGTGGGTCATCAGGCAGATCAGTCTATCAGCTGGGACCAGAATTCGGCTGGTGACTCACCTGGTCGACTTGGCGTCTGACACCGAATTGCGTGCCATGCTGGCGCTCCATGAAGATCTAATTGGAACTCTACGCATCCTTTGCGAGCTCCCCCAGCATGGCGCGAGCGGAGTAATTCGTATTCTAGGCACCACCCGACCACAGCCTGAATTCATAGCGCCGTGGTTGCTCCAGGTTCTTCCTTTCGCCTCGAGTCGGGAAGCCCACGCGTTAGCCGAGATGTCACTTGAGCACCTCCTTAGTGCAGTGACCAACGATTCGTGGGCACATTCAGTTCAAATGCTCTTCGACCATCTCGGCGCTAGGATTCAGGCAGCACGCATTGCTCGAGCCGCACTGCATCCGGATCTCGCTCCAGCGCTATTCGAGAGGAATGTAGCCATCATCGATTGCTGCGCTCCGTCATCCAGACAGAGAATTCTTGAAGAGATTGAGCTAATCGCGAGAACCATTAGCAAGCGCGAACTCACTGATTATTCGTATTCAACCGCGATGACGCTGGGGCGGCTCATTTGGGATTCGACAGCGCAGAGTTCTTCTGCTCAGCTGAGAGCTTCCGCCACACTTCTACCTGCTCTCCTAGCTTCAGAGCACGTCAATGCCGGGACGATGGTCTCGGCCACGTTCCCACCGGCTTACCAAGTTCTACGCCGATCTGAAGATGCATTTGGTTTGCTTAAGTTCTTTACAAGCCACGACTGGGGCAAGTGTCGCGATGCAAGAGAGGATCTAGTTTTGTCCTACCTCCGGTCAGAATGGAAACCTCTGGATTTCGCTATCACCGCGGCAAGGTCAAGTGATGTGAAGCGCATCTTTAAGGCATTGGTGCAGCGGCCGGGCGGGACTGATGCAATTCTCCGGATCCGATCGATTTCGAGCCAGCTGCCACAAACTTTGCAATGGGAGGTTGAAACGGCCATCTCCGATCTGGAACTCAAGGGGAAACTGAAGTAGTCCTTCACAAATATTCCGCGTTGGCTCAGCAGCAGCCTCAAAGCTGAATCGGAAGCTCCAGCCTCAAATTGCGCATTTCGCCACTACCAATCTGAGCTCCGAATGGGTTTCGAATTGAAATCTCAGGAAGAAAGGAGATTCGAACAGGGTGTTCGATGCCAAAGAACTGACAGTTGTCTGGGCCTGCCACGACTGCCGCAGGCCCAACCTCGGGCAATCCCTAACATCTGCGAAATCACCAGCGGCATGGTGACGGGGAACTCGACTGGCCAGAATCCAGAGTGGCAAGCTGACGGGTGGACCACGTGTAATCGCTAACGCCTCATCGGCTTGCCAGTTCGATACCTGGTGCATGACTGGGAAGCGGGCAACTGTACCTCGATCAGCAACGGTTGCATCTCCCCGACATCAAGCCATGCCAGCAGCGTTAGTACGCTCATGACTGTAGAGCACCGATATGAGCAAGCTCAAGCTACTTACGACGGATCACGATCGGGAACGCACAGCAGCGGAACCACGGTGTACTCATCTTCCCGGTACTGCATGTCTTGGGCAGCATCCTTCGCAGCTGCAGCTGTAGGCTCGAACGTTGTGTGGTCGATTCCCCCCAGAAGCCGCAAGGTATATCCGGTCGGTTTCTCGACTGCAGCAGCAAGGGCGTTGAGCACGATCGCAAGATTGGGGTCGGCGATCCCGGCTTGCAGTGCCTTTGCTGCAGCACGAAGGTCGGTGGAAAGCGCGGTTGATTTGTGCATCGTACATGCTCCTTGCTGGGCGGGTGAATGAGGGACTGAGTGGTGTTCACTCTGACGTAGCATCGGAATTAAGGAGAAACAGCTCTCCAACTGGCACCTTTCATTGATCGCGCAGTTTCCTTCTCGATAACTTTCGCTGAGCCCTGGTGGCACCAGTGGCAATCTTAGTCTCGAAGTCCATCATATGCTTCAGCAAGCGTGTCCACAGGCCTTCGACCAAGTGGGCCTCCGCCCTCACCATGCGCTCCTCACCTCGCAGATCTTCAATGTTGGCCGGGAGCTTTGTGGGCTGATGTCGCACGGTCAATGGGCCAAGCAACCATTGAGGAACTTGAGAGCTTCCACCCCAAGGGGCCTGTCCGTCGTACGGAAATTGATTAAGCCAACGCGAGATGTCAGTGCTGGACATACGTGAGCGTGATGTGTTCCGAACCTGGCAGAGAGGAAACTCGGCATCGTCTGCCCTGCGAAGAACTTCAACCAGATACGTGTATTGGTCGGCTACCTGAAGCTCAAGTATGAGGAAGTAGCGAGGTACAGGGCCAGCGGTCACGAATTGATCGACAGAGTTGTTAAACACCATCTCTGCTGTCCAACGCCAACCTGACGGGTGAGGGTTGTCCTGAACGTACTGGATTATTGCTTGGTAAGCGGCGCGACTTCGCTCGAAAAGCGCGGCGGGGTCCTCTGGAGGTTTGGCTGGCGCTGCCGGCGACTCGATGCCGACCGCTAAAATGGTCTTGTCTGGCTTGCCCTCCGTCACCAAAGACGCAGCCTCTATAACCACGGTTGGATCAGGCAGAACCAGAGATTGCCCGATCACTTTGGATGTAGGGCGCTCATCTATGCGTGTCGTCTCATTGACGTCTTCCGCGCTGTAGTCAACGAAGGTCATGCCATTCATCCGAGGCCCACGACGCCTGCGCCCACCAGCCTGCCCACTCACAAGAGGGAGAGGCTTGTCTGGATCAGGCAATGCAGGCCCATTCTGGGCTATGGTCGGCGGCAGGTTCTCTGTCGCTGGCTCGGCCGTTCGCTGACGAACCACCTCAAAGGTATCGTACGGAAGCGGTACGTGTGCCCCCATCAGATGAAGAAGTAGCCAGCGGGGCTTGCCGTTAACCGTCTTCAACGGCCTCATCCGGCATGACCATTTTGCCGGTACCGAATGAGGGGGGCGCGCCATGGGCAGGAATGTTGACCTGGGCTCCATTAGCTTCGCCCAGATGTTCATTGCATAGCGGCGTGCCTGTTGATCAAACAGCAGCCTGGAGAACTGCTTGGCAACTGGCACTGAGATGTGCTCAGGTAAGTGGTAGGTGACTGTCCTTTCCACACATGCGGTCCCAGGCAGCCATGGGACCTCCGTACCATAGTCTTTGGTGACATCAAGCATGCCAGCAAGGACGCTAGCCATGATCTCCCGATCAAAGAGGTACCAGGCCTGCAAGATTTGCCAGCCTGGTACCACCAGCTCAACACCCTCGACTGTATCGAAGACCCAGCAAGAGGAAAGAATTTGACGCTTGTAGAACGGATACTCGGCCTCGGTAAATGGCGGATTCTTCGTCATCTCAGCGTATCGCGCTGAGTCGGGTATGACCGTCAGGTGCTGAATCGGAAAATTCTTGTCGCTGTACCCTTGGAAACGCCCATTTCGCCAGGAAGCCTGGGAGGCGAGCAATGGCAACTCTTCGATCGGTCGTTCATCCACCACCCACGGTCTGTACGCCCGGTGATCAATCGGGTGCTTTAGGAAGATCGCCTCAACTCGAAGTGGTGATGCTGCCTGCGCATCACGGATGAGGCGTCCGAGCCACATCAGCCGATAGTCACCATCTTTGATCTTTTCAATGAAAACGGCTTGCGTCACTGCATCCTCGGCACTCTGATAGACCTGAACTTTCAGTCCCGCGGCCCCGCCGCGTCGTAGCCAGTATCATAACGTTGCCGTCTTAGCGCAAACGCGAGTGCCATCCCCCTCCAAACTGCATGTTCAACTGCGGCGCGCGTCAAGATTCCGACGCTCGGCGACCTGCCCAGCGCAGCTGCAGGTTCGCGACAGGGCGCTCAATCTTAATCAAGGCATTCTCTAACTATCTAGGATGGGAGACGCGAGCGCGCCCATCGAAATGACACCTGTAAACTCCTGCAGCTCTTGCTGCACCCACGAAAGAATCGGGCCAGCCAATCAAACTCCGGCGTATGACGTCAAGCATGTATCACCGTTCAGAGGCTCGGCATTGCTCTATCCCCATTCCCAAATTTTCGGCTCGTCTTGAACGATTTTGAAGAACAGGCCAGAGGTCCGGTTAAGCAGGTGGACCGTGTCAGGGTCATCGCCGAAAAGCTGGCGGTACTGTTGCCAAAGAACGTGAAGTTCCACGAGCTTTCGGTGCAGCTCATAGAAGCTCACCCCAAGCTCTTGTCCCATCGAGGAGATGTACTCGCTACGGACTTCATCCATGGACCGAGTGACCATTAGTGTGCGCCCCAACTATCTAATAGTCGGACCCGTGGGTCCGGCTATACGAAGTATCCACAAGGCACTGTATGGTGGACTTCCCCCTGATACAGCTCGATGCTAGGGCGACTGGGTCCGGCTAACAAGCCGGCGTAGAACCAGGCCTAGCACTAGCGGACACCACAAACAACAAGGGCGCCTCTCGGCGCCCTAGTTCTCCCAACTCATTCCCACTCGATCATCAACAGACCACGCAAGTCCGCGTGGCTAAAGGGTTTGGCTTTGATCGACAGAGGCCCTTACCGTCGCTTTTACCGTCAGAAGCGCAAGACCTTTGCTGACGCGGGCTTGCGGGGCATCGGCCTACCATCAATCAGGGCCTAGGATAGCGCAGTCGGCCGCGCTGCGAGCGCGTCGGCTTGCTCGGCAGACCTCCTCGCATCTGCCTTCTGGGCCGCGGTATGCCCTGGAGGGAATGCGTGGCAACATGACTACCCTCCTAGAGCCGGTGCCGTCGGCCAAGTCATCTCGCGCCAGTTCGACGCGACCTGCCCGCCACCGGTTCGTGGCCCTGCAGCGCTGGACATCAAACACCTGCGAGACGCACCTCTGGCCGGAGCCAATCTTCCACGGCATTCTTACCGCGATGCTGACACCTCTTGCAACAATGGAAGGCTGGACTCGAATGATCGCAATTGGGTACACCGCGCACGAAAGGAATTGACAATGCGGACGCAACAACGGCTGCCGCTGGCTCGTGCCAGCGACATTCATGAGCTTCGGCGGCTCATCTCGCAACTGAACATCGAAGTACCCCTACGCACAGAGGGACGACGGTCCGAGCATGTGGAACGCTACGCCATCGTCCATTTGCTGCTCTCGATCCCTGCGTCACGCTTTCAGTTTCCTCTCTTAGTCGATCACGGCGACCGTCCGGACTTCCTCATCACTGATGGGCAAAAACGCATCGCCATCGAACATGTCGAAGCCATAACGACCAATGAGGCGAAGAAGTCGGCGCTTCGCGAGCAGGGCGATGACAGCCGCGGACATTTTGTTTCGCACGCCACCCCGGGCGAAGGGGAAAGATCGACCAAGCGCCTCTTGAAGGAGATCGAAGCTGACGAACCTGGCGATGGATGGGTCGGTGACAGCCCCGAGCGAGAGTGGGCCGACGCGATGGCCTACTTCGCCCTTGGCAAGGCCGGGTCGGTCACCCTTCCCGGTTATGACAGAGGTGATGAAACCTGGCTCCTGATCTACGACAACTGGCCTGTTCCTCACGTCGTCCCCGATACCGCCGCCCGATACTTCCTAACGGATTCACGGCTGCCAGCCATCTTTGCCGTGTTCGGTCGTGTCTACGTCCTGAACGGAGTCCGGATGTGGGAGTTCACTGCGGACCACTATGAACATCACCTGCGGCACCGCCCAACGAACATGGCAGCACTCGATAGACGCGTCCTCCCCTGCCCTACGAACGCCAGGATGGCAGCAGGCGAATCCATCTGATCATCCGATAGCACTTATCTCACGGGATGCGTCCGCAGCGAATCACCCTGGCTCTATAGTGGCGACGCACCTTGGTTCCGACAGGGTGCAATCGCCCGGCGAGGTTTCATGTACCTCGCCGGGCGAGCTCTTTGGGACTTGGGCATCCCTCCTAGGACACTTGATCGCTGCGTCCCTCGAACAAACCCGCGTACTCGATACACCCCCACCCGAGCCGATGGGTCCGTCGGCCAGTACAGGGTAGCCGTTGATAGGGATTTCAACCGGGTCGGCTCGCCGATCAGTCGAGACTCGCCCGAAGGACCCAGGGTCTGGTGTCCTTGAAGCCGCAGGGGCCAGCGTTCCCGCTTTCAAAGGAAGAAGCGCACTCTAGCCAGGCGGTCGCGACGGCCTCACTCGGCATGTATTGTGGTTGCTGCATGAGTCGGGGGTCTCTGCCCTCTGGCTCAAGCAATTGACCAACAGGACAGACGAGCCGCCGATGCCCCAACGCCCGCCACCGTCAAGTGCTTCTCCCACGTTGGGAGAGGTGCTCTCTGCACGATCAGCCAATGCCGCGCCACCCGCGCATTGGAGCGAAGCCGATCGCGCCCTGTTTTCGAAGGACTATGCCGCGGCGGCTTCAAGCTATGCGGCCCTGGCCGATTCCAGTCCGACTGAGCGAGCCAAGCATGGCTTCTGTCTCGGCATGCAGGACGACGATGCCGGCGCCGAAGCGTTGTTGAGCGAGGCCAACGTCGGAACGCATCCAGAGGCCCTGGCCATGCTGGCCTGGGTCTTGGGCGGCTCTTCTGGGCAGCGGATACGCGGGGGACTCGGAAATACCGACGTGGCGCAACGCGTGGCCGCACGTCGGGCGCGAGTCGAGGCGCTGCTCACCGCAGCGCTCGCGCCAGAGCGCCCCCCAATGTTTGCCTTCAACGCGTTCTTCCAAGTGATCGGTACCTACGCGGAGACGGTGGTGCCGGAGGCTGCTCGTGCCCGCGAGTTGTACCCCAATTGGGCACTGCCGCACGCGATCGTTGGGACCAAGCAGCGCCTAGCCGGAAAATTCGACCCCAAACTCCTAGACGACCTGATTCGTACGCTTCCGGGAGCACGCCAGGAGAAGGTCTTCCATGAGGCCTATGTCCATGCGATGCACCTGGCGCAGTGGGGGGACGTAGCGCGTGTGATGGAAAAGCTCGAACAATTGGTGGGCCGCGATACGCAGATCGATGATCGCAACCGCGCCTCCCTTGCAGAGATGCGCGCAATGATGGCCCTGCATCGAGCGCGTACTGGCGAGACAGACGCCTACGAGACTGTCTTGAATCAGCTTGCCGCGTTCTTACCTGGAGTCTCGCCGACGACCGACGGCCATGACCCTACCGTAGTTGCGAAGTTTCTCCTGCAGGTAGCGCTGGAGACGGGTCAGCAGGATCGACTTCGTGATGCCGCCGCGACGCTAGTCTCGCTTGCCTGGGACAGGCACGGTGAAAGCGGCGAGGACCTCGATTGCTGGAGTCCCTGGATTTCTGCGCCCGGTCTCGACGGCGTTTTGCGGTTCGGGCACTTCGGCTTCGACTTTGTCCGGCGCTGGCACGAGATTGAGGCCCACCTGGACGGCCCTGTGCGCGAACACTGGCGACTGCTGTTGGCCGCAGACGCGACGCTACATCTCGAGCCTGACCCCGAGCAGATCGAGTACCTGCGCGCGACTCCCGCGCACGGATTGCCATGGTGGATCAGTCGAGCTATCTACCTGGCACATGCAGCCCACTCGGATGACCTGACCGGAGCTGGGGCAGTGCTCGCCGAACTCGCGGAAAGGGCCGCTGACGTCCCGCCAGCCGAAGACGATCGATACACCACGCCCTTGGAATCGCTCTACATCGATGTCGAAAGCCTCGAAGACCCGATAGCCCTCTTTAACGGAGCACTGGGCTGGCTGCGTGCGACACCAGGCGCAACAGGCCAGATGCTCTTGGAACAATGGGGGGCGGACCTTGCGGAGATTGACGGCGGTAGGACTGTTCTAGCCAGCATCGCCACACTCTCGCTGTCGCGTGCCGATTCACCCATCGCACGTCAGATGAAGGACCTTGCCGAGATTCCGGATACGCCCGAGGGAAAGCTGGCAGCAGTACTGGCAGGCTATCCACAACCGGAATCCACGCGCATTCGTCCTGAGGAGCTGACTCTGCTTGAAGCGGCGACCCTGATCGCCCTATTGCGCGCGAGTCCGCTCGATCACGTCCGCTGGACGCTGGCACCTCTGGCTGAATCTGGTCAGAGGTTCGAACCGACCAACAAGTTCATTGGGACGTTCTTTGGTTTGATGAAGAAAGGGGTACTCGCCCTGGACGCATCGACGCCTGCTGGCGTCATGGGTTTCGACGAGAGCGGTCGCCTGACCGCATACCTGACACGCGTGGTGTGGCGAATCTCCCCGAACACTCTCGCATTGCAGCGTGGTATCCGCGACCTGCCTCAAGCGCAGTGGCCAGAAGCATGGCGCGACCACGCTGCCGTCCTCGCTCGCGATCTCGGTGTCGAGGAGATGGTGACATACCTTGAACATGTCCTCACCGACCGCGACTTGCCGTCCCCGAACATGGACGATGCTCGCAGCCTGTTCCGCATGCAGCTGGAGCATCTATCCCTTGCACAGTGCTACTACCTGGCGCACAAGACGATGCGGGAGGCGCTGGACTATCAAGCGCGCTATCGGCCTGGACGTGCACAGCTGGAAACCCGAATAATCAATCTGCTGCGCGGCAATGGCGAACGTGCAATCGCGCTCCGCTGGGACACGCGCTATGACCGCATTCGCGAGCTGCCATCGTCACTACTGTCGGAAGCCCTACACGATGTCCTCACCCGTTGGGGACTTGCTGCCTTCAACGAGCCGGTGATGACACTAGCGCTTGGTAATACCGAGATCCCTCCGATACGCCACTGACCGAGTCTTGCATTTGACCCAAGCGACATATCGCTGGTCCTTCGCCGCGCTATCGGAATACGCGCTCTGGGAGCTCCGCCGTAGGCGGGGGGGCTATCGAGCCGCTTGCCTCTTGCACAGCAAAGTCGCGTCACTGGCGCTCCGCTAGACACCGGATCGTCAATCGCGGAGGAGGAACACAGGCGTGCCTCGTTCAAGGACACCTCCAGCTCTATCGATCACTAGATCCACACACTATTCTGAGCCGTACGCTTGCCCAGGCGTCGCCCATACTTCAGCTGATAGAGCCCCCACAAAACCCCCTGATAAACAAGGTCGGCAAGGCGACGATGCATCTTAACGACGTCAAAGTGGGCACCATTCCCGGCTTTCCCACCTTCTTCTGGCTGTTGCCTGGCAATGAACTTCTCGCGACCCTACGCATCGACAGCCCGGTCACCGCACAGGGCCCCTTCCAGGCCTACTGCGAATAGTTCCTGACCACGCAGTCCACACAGGCGGTGCAACTGCCGCCCGATCCCGCAGATCCTGACGCAATTACCGTCTTTGGATATCGCAAGGTCAAAACGGACGAGCCAAGCTCTCAGTTCCATCCCCGTTTCAGAACCGCTCTCTACAGCAAACCGGGTATCAACGATATCATCGTCAAGCGCTACGATGATATTCGAAAGGTCCATCGGCGGACCACGATCGAGTTCAAGACGGTCGAGCAGCGCAGCGTTTGGCAAAAGGGACTTGGCCTCATGGGGATGGGTGCCCCCAAGCAGGCGCCGCGAACGGCAAAGGTCAATTCCAGTTTGAGCATGCGGCTGACAAAGAAGGAGGTTCAGGAGCTTGTCGATAATTGGGGACAGCGAGCCCAAGACCTGGATTGGGACGACTACGGTTTCCAGTTCAAAGGCGAGAGCCGAGTGAACTGGCTCAGCGGGGCGACGGCGCGCGGCGAGGTCCGCCTGGACGGCATCCGTAGCCAGGATGGATCCATCAACACGAAGACGCTCTTGGAGAAGCTCATGAGGCGGCGCACAGCTCTACTGAAAGAACTCCTCGAATGAGAATCATCCTGTGCGGGGCAGCTGTTGGACTGACCGCCCTGCTGCTGGGCGGCGCGATGTGGTACGGCCGATGGATTCCGTTTGCCCAGCAATGGCCGCTCTTTGAGGCACTGCGAACGACCGCGGCCATCATCTTCGCGGTCGTTGGCGCTTGGCTAGCCATTGTTTACCCAGACCGCTTGCGGCTTTCGTTGGGAGAAAGCAAGAAGGCTGGCGAAGAAAGCGGTGAACGTTTTCGCAAGCTGTTCACCCCGATCGCCCACTCGACAATGATCCTCGGCATAGTTCTCGTCGCCGGCATCATCGTGCCCATGGCCCGGCAGGTCCCACTGGTGCTGAGGCATGTGGAGGCATCAAGAACGATCTCTTTCGTCATTCTGGTCGCCCTGACGCTATGGCAGGTGTGGACGGTGATCTTGACGCTGGTGCTTACGGACATGATCAAGTCCCAGGCGGACCGCGAGTTCGCGCAGACCACCTCCATGTCAGCTTTGCGAGGATTGGCCAGTACCGAAACGCCTATCGACACAGACGACGACACAGACCCCTCTCCCTCGTTCGGAAAGGACTCCGATCACCCTGCCTGATCACTGCCGCGCCGCGGACGCCGGTCGTCGATTCCACTGCCCAAGGCCTTTCTAACTCCCGACAAGAATCGTCAGGAATGGACCTGGCCGGATCATCCTGGCGGCCTCAACAAATCGACGAACAAGACCTGCATTCCGCCGTTGTACCCATCATCCGAGTCCGACTCGCTCATCTCGGGAGGCTCGCCTCCATCGTTGTTTTGCTCGGACGCGAGCATCTCTTCCGGCCATGACGACGTCTCCAGGCCATCGAACATTCGCAGTGATTCTCGAGCCTCTTGTTCTGGAAGGCCCGCGATCGCCCATTGGCCGCTGAACGAGGACTGAGCCCCAGAGAGCCATCCCACGGGCCTGTAGTCCGGGAACCCGAACCCGGAGTCCAACCAGCGCACGCTCGATGCCTCTTGGGCCATCAACTGACTGAACTGAAGAACAGAGCCGGAGGGGTTGCCTGACGACTTAGCGTGACCCGAAACCCCTCCTACGGAACGCGTCATCAGCGCGGTATACAAGCGGTGCCATTGAGGGTAGACCGACGGATCCAGCGGTGCGCCTGGAGCAAAGGTGCGGCACGCGCTTGCATGGCCTGGATGGCGCCAGGCCACCTGTTGCCCAGAGATGATGCCAAGCAGGCAGGCCGTGTAGGACGCCAGCAACGGACTGGCGCCGCCCCCAGCCCTCAACCACTGTTCTGCCCAACTTCCCGCTGGAGCAGACGGCGTTCCCAACCATCGAGCCGACACCGGGCTGAAATGATTGCGAGCGGCCGAGCTTGCATCCTTCACGTCGCTATCGAAATCCAAAAACGTCCAGGGCACCACGCCCGGACATGGCCAAGGCGACACGCCGGCAGGCGTCTTCCCAATCGCAAACTCGTTCGCCAGCGCAATATTGCTAGCAATGAGCCGACGGGTTTTCCCATCGCCTTCCAGCAATGAAAAGTCAGGCATGCGATGCAGCAGGTCCAGTTCATGGAGACTGCTGCTGCCGACGTATGAATCGAGGAGATGCATCGTCCGCTTTGCCTGCAGAAGCCACATCCATTGCGCGACCTTTCCCCCCATGGGCTGTCGCACTACCACCGCAAGGTCGGCGAGCTCACGACGGCTCACCAAATGTCCAGCCGAATCTTTCCACGTCACCCAAGCATTCTTGTCCAACCAGATGGACATAAGGCGAACGGGAATCCCCGTGGAAATCGTCAGATCAGCGGCAAGGCTACTCAATGCCCGCCCCTGGTGCAGGCCGCGGACAAAGTCCAGCTCCCAGTTTTTGTAGCGACGCCCCTTCTCCCGCGCAACCTTGCGCCCCATTCGCCAAATTTCCCTGTCCACGGCTCTGCCACTCCTTATATTGGCTCACTGCCGCCATGCTCCGCTCCTGATAGGCGTGGCGGACGACTGCATGACTATAGATGACCAGAGCCAAAATTGATCATCAGGGCACATTTCCAGTAGGCGATGTCCGGACGGTTCACTACAACGGCGCGGGGGCGCAGGCGAACCTTCAAGTCACTGTCAGATCCACGCCGCCTGAGATCACACGCACGGAAAGCTACTCCGGCACTGCCTACCTGCAGGGCCCGCATGACCGCTGTTGGCATCCCCATAGAAAAGCTCGCCCGGCAGGCCCTCCCACAGGGCTCTACCGGGCCAAAGGGCGACCCTGGAGATCAACAGGGCCAGCACCTGACGGCAGGATATAGACGCCCAAGGTCAACTGGAGTCAAACAGGCATCACATCCTGCGATAAGTGCCATCGCCCGTGCACCAACCCGTCGGATAGAGCTCCGCCCCCGCACCGCAGGTTGACTCCCCGGTAAAAAGCCATCAAGGACCGCATCCATGTCGGCCCTGACAGCGCGAGCGGACTCCACGCAGGATTGCGCCTTGTCCATCGGACTTATCAGAGGGTCAAATCCCAACTTCGTTGGCACCTACATATGAGAAAAAGGACGCCTCTCGGCGCCCTCGTTCGTTCAACTCACTCCCACTCAATAGTAGCCGGCGGCTTCCCCGAGATGTCATAAACAACCCGCGACACCCCCCGCAACTCATTGATGATCCGGTTGCTCACCGTCCCCAGGAACTCATACGGCAGATGCGCCCAATGCGCGGTCATGAAATCAATCGTCTCCACGGCACGCAGTGCAATCACCCACTCATAAGCGCGCGCATCGCCCACCACACCCACCGACTTCACCGGCAAGAACACAGCAAACGCCTGGCTGGTCTTGTCGTACAGATCCGCCTTGCGCAGCTCATCAATGAAGATGGCATCGGCCTTGGCCAGCAGTTCGGCGTATTCGCGCTTCACTTCGCCCAGAATGCGCACGCCCAGGCCCGGGCCCGGGAACGGATGGCGGTAGACCATGGTGCGCGGCAGGCCCAGTTCAACGCCCAGGCGGCGCACTTCGTCCTTGAACAGCTCGCGCAGCGGCTCCACCAGGCCCAGCTTCATGTGCTCCGGCAGGCCGCCCACGTTGTGGTGGCTCTTGATCACATGCGCCTTGCCGGTCTTGCTGCCGGCCGACTCGATCACATCCGGGTAGATGGTGCCCTGCGCCAACCACTTGGCGTTGCTCAGCTTGTTCGACTCTTCGTCGAAGATCTCAACGAACAGGTTGCCGATGATCTTGCGCTTGGCTTCCGGGTCGCTCACGCCTTCCAGCGCGGCGAAGTAACGGTCGGCGGCATTCACGCGCACGACCTTTACGCCCATGTGCTCGGCGAACATCGCCATCACCTGGTCGCCTTCCTGCCAGCGCAGCAGGCCGGTATCCACGAACACGCAGGTCAGCTTCTCGCCGATGGCCTTGTGCAGCAGCGCAGCCACAACCGACGAATCAACGCCGCCGGACAGGCCCAGGATCACTTCGTCATCACCCACCTGCTCGCGCACGCGGGCGATCTGGTCGTCGATGATGTTGGCGGCGGTCCACAGGGTCTGGCAGCCGCACACATCCACCACGAAGCGGCGCAGCAGCGCCTGGCCCTGCAGGGTGTGGGTCACTTCCGGGTGGAACTGCACGCCGTACCAGCGCTTTTCTTCGTTGGCCATGGCAGCCACCGGAATGCGGTCGGTGGTGGCGGTGATGGTGAAGCCCGGCGGTGCAACGGAGACGTGGTCGCCGTGGCTCATCCAGACATTCAGCTTCGGCTCGCCGCCGTGGTCGCTCAGGCCCTTGAACAGCGCATCCGGGTTGATCACGTTCACTTCGGCGTGGCCGAATTCGCGCTGATCCGCCGCTTCGGTGGCACCGCCCAGCTGCGCGGCCAGGGTCTGCATGCCGTAGCAGATGCCGAAGATCGGCAGGCCGCTGTCGAACACTTCCTGCGGCGCGGCCGGGGCGCCCGGCAGCGTGGTCGATTCCGGGCCACCGGACAGGATGATGCCCTTGGCGCCGAACGCCGCGATCTCGGCCGGGTTGTGGTCCCACGCCCAGATTTCGCAGTAGACGCCCAGCTCGCGGATGCGGCGGGCGATCAGCTGCGTGTACTGCGCGCCGAAATCGAGGATGAGGATCTTGTCGTTATGGATGTTGGTCATGGTGCCGTTCCAGTGGTGTTTTTCGCAGTGCCCGGCGCTTCAAGGCTCTGCGTCAGCGTGGCGATGAACGCCTCGCGTTGTTGAATATGTGAGGGGTCTTCCTCATCCCAGCGCAGCATCAGCAGGCCGTGCGGTGCGTTGGGGTTGGCGCGGTCGGCGCGCGGCAGCTCGGCGATTTCCTGCACTTCGGTGCCGGGCACGATGCGCCGTTGCAGCGTGTGCATCGGGTAACCGGAATCCACGGCGTTGCCCCAGAACGCGGACTGCACGCTCATCCGTTTCGGCTCCAGGGGCCCTAGCTCGACGGTGACCACAGGATCTTCAAGCCTCTCACTCAGATCGGTAACGCACCGCAGGATCACCTGCAGCGGGCGCTCGCCGGTGCCTTTCAGCAGCCAGCGCTGCTCGCCTGCGGCCTGCACCTGCCAGCCCTTCGGCAGCGAGAACGCGTTCTGGCACGCCTGCACGTCCTTCACTTGCGAAACCGCCGCGCCCGGAAACCCGGAGCGCGGCGGCGGTTCGGACAACGAACAGCCTGCCATCAGCAGGCTGCCCGTGATCGCAAGAGCAGTTCGCAAGCGCATCAGGCGCGGTAGTTCGGCGGCTCTTTGGTGATCGTCACGTCGTGGACGTGGCTCTCACGCTGGCCGGCGCCGCTGATCTTCACGAACTTGGGCTTGCTGCGCATGTCTTCGATGGTGGCGCAGCCCACGTAGCCCATGGTGGCGCGCAGGCCGCCCATCAGCTGGTGGATGATGCCGCCCACCGGGCCGCGGTACGGCACGCGGCCTTCGATGCCTTCCGGCACCAGCTTGTCGGCGGTGGCAGCGTCCTGGAAGTAGCGGTCCTTCGACCCCTTCTCCATGGCAGCCAGCGAACCCATGCCGCGGTAGCTCTTGTACGAGCGGCCCTGGTACAGCTCGGTCTCGCCCGGCGATTCCTCGGTACCGGCCAGCAGGCCGCCGACCATGATGGTCGAGGCACCGGCGGCCAGCGCCTTGCCGATGTCGCCCGAGTAGCGGATGCCACCGTCGGCGATCAGCGGGATGCGGTCCTGCAGCGCTTCGGCCACCAGATCAATGGCGGTGACCTGCGGCACGCCGACGCCGGCGACGACGCGGGTGGTGCAGATCGAGCCCGGGCCGATGCCGACCTTCACTGCGTCCGCGCCGCTGTCCAGCAGCGCCAGTGCGGCTTCGCCGGTGCAGATGTTGCCACCGATGACCTGCACGTTCGGGAAGTTCTTCTTGACCCAGCTGACGCGGTCCAGCACGCCCTGCGAGTGGCCGTGCGCGGTATCGACCACGATCACGTCCACGCCGGCGGCGACCAGCGCTTCCACGCGGCGATCGGTATCGCCACCCACGCCGACGGCCGCGCCGACCAGCAGGCGGGTCGACAGATCCTTGGCAGCGTTGGGGAAGTCGGTGTTCTTCTGGATGTCCTTGACGGTGATCAGGCCACGCAGTTCGAACGAGTCATTGACCACCAGCACCTTCTCGATGCGGTTGCGGTGCAGCAGCTGCAGCACTTCATCAGACGCGGCGCCTTCCTTGACCGTGATCAGGCGATCCTTCTTGGTCATGATGTGGCGGACCGGATCGTCCAGCTCGGTCTCGAAGCGCATGTCGCGGTGGGTCACGATGCCGGCCAGCTGGCCGTCGCTGCCCACCACCGGCACGCCGGAGATGTTGTGCGCCTGGGTCAGGGCCAGCACGTCGCGGATGGTGGTTTCCGGGCCGACGGTGATCGGGTCGCGGATGACACCGGCCTCGAACTTCTTGACCTTGGCCACTTCCGCGGCCTGCTGTTCCAGGCTGAGATTCTTGTGGATGATGCCCATGCCGCCGAGCTGGGCCATGGCGATGGCCAGGCGGGCTTCGGTGACGGTATCCATGGCAGCGGACAGGATCGGAAGCTTCAGCTTCAGGTCTCGGGTCAACCGCGTTTCGAGGTTGACGTCCTTGGGCAGGATGGTCGAATGGGCGGGGACGAGCGAGACGTCGTCGTAAGTGAGTGCTTCAGCCTGGATGCGCAGCATCGGCATACCCGAGATGTGGGGAAGCGCGACATTTTACCCTGTTTTCGCGCCGCGTGGCAGGGGGTAGATGCGACGCAGTGTCGCGCGGGCGGTGATTGGTTCAGGGGGCGGTGAAACCTGCCTCGGTGGGTGCGGACCGTTGGTCCGCACTACCTTCATACACCTGTGCACCGGCATTGTGCCGACCAACGGTCGGCACCCACCTTGACCTTGAGAGGATCACCTGGGCCAGCCCTGGGGCATCTTTGGTAGGTGCGGACCGTTGGTCCGCACTAGCCTTCAGACACCTGTGCGCCAGCATTGTGCCGACCAACGGTCGGCACCCACCAGGAGCACATCTCGAGCACATCTCGCGAGCCGACCCAAGGGCCAGATCCAGCCGCTTCAGGTGGGTGCGGACCGTTGGTCCGCACTATCCCTCAGACACCTGAGAACAGCCCCAGGTGAGGTCAGCTCAGCGCTTCCGCCGCTTCCAGGGTGTTCTGCATCAACGTAGCCACGGTCATCGGGCCCACGCCGCCCGGCACCGGGGTGATCCAGCTCGCCCGCTGCGCTGCGGCCTCGAACCCGACATCGCCCACCAACCGACCGTCGTCCAAGCGGTTGATGCCCACGTCGATCACCACCGCGCCCGGCTTCACCCATTCGCCCGGCACGATGCCCGGGCGGCCGACCGCCACCACCAGGATGTCGGCGTTGCGCACGGCCTGTTCCAGCACGTCCTTGGGGGTGAACTTGTGGCAGCTGGTCACGGTGCAGCCGGCAATCAGCAGCTCCAGGCCCATCGGCCGGCCAACGTGGTTGCTCACGCCCACGATGGTGGCGTTGCGGCCACGCACCGGCTGGTCGGTGTGGCCCAGCAGCGTGGTGATGCCGCGCGGGGTGCACGGGCGCAGGCCGAACTCGCGCAGGGCCAGGTGGCCGACGTTTTCCGGGTGGAAGCCGTCCACGTCCTTGCGCGGGTCGATGCGCTGGATCAACCGGCGCGCGTCGGGGATGCCCGGCAGCGGCAGCTGGATCAGGATGCCGTTGATCTTCGGATCGGCGTTGAGCTGGTCGATCAGGTCGAGCAGCTCGGCCTCGGTGGTACCGGCCGGCAGATCGTAGTCATGCGCCTCGATGCCGACCTTTTCGGCGGCACGGCGCTTGTTGCGCACGTATACGGTCGAGGCCGGGTCGCCGCCCACCAGCACCACGGCCAGGCCCGGACGGCTGCCGCCGGCGGCCACGCGGGCGTCGACGCGCACCTTCAGGCTGTCGAGCAGGTCCTCGGCGATACGGCGGCCATCAAGGATGCGGGCAGGATGCTGGGGGGCGGAATCGGTCATCGGAGGCAGGCGTGGGGCGGCGGGGACGCTATTGTCCCCGATTCAGGCCCCCTCGCCCACCGCCAATCCGGGCGAGCGCGGTGCGCGGCACCTCATTCTTCCTCTTCCGGCACATCCTGCGGATTGAGCGTCTTGCTCTCCCGCTTCGGCGCGGTGAACGGCGTTGGCGTCGGTACGCCCTGCGGGCTGTTGCCGTAGATCATCCGCGCGCCGGCATTCAGACCACCACCGGCAATTTCCAGCTCGAAGCGCTCGGCATCGCGGCGACGGATCTGCTCGGCAATCTCCACCGCATCGTCTTCGTCCGCACCCAGCTCCACCAGCGCGGCCTGGCCGAACAGCACCGCCGACTCGAACGTCTCGCGGATCTGGAAATCGACACCGGCATGGATCAGCCGCAGCGAATGCTCGCGGTCGAACGAGCGCACCATCAGCTTGGCCTGCGGGAACTCGTGCGCCACCAGTTCAACAATGCGGTCGGCGGCCTCGGCCTTGTCCACGCACACCGCAATCGCACGTGCGGTGGCCGCGCCCGAAGCATGCAGCACATCCAACCGCGTGCCGTCGCCGTAGTAGATCTTGAAGCCGAACCGCGCGGCGCTCTGGATCATCTCCACATCGTTGTCGATGATGGTCACGTCCACGTCGCGCGCCAGCAGCGACTGGCTGGCAACCTGGCCGAAGCGGCCGAAGCCGATCAGCAGCACGCTGCCGGACAGGCCCTCGGCCTCGTCCACGCCGTCCATGTTCACCGTCGGCTTCGGCGCGATGCGCTTGTAGAGCAGCACCACCAGCGGCGTCAGCGCCATCGACAGCACCACCACGGCAGTGAAGTTGGCATTGATCTCCAGGTTGATCACGCCGGCCGATGCCGCGGCGGAGAACAGCACGAAAGCGAATTCGCCGCCCTGCGCCATCAGCACGCCACGGTCCAGCGCCTGCGCGTGGTCGCTGCCCATGATGCGTGCGACCACGTAGATGCACAGCGCCTTGGCTGCCATCAGCGCCAGCACCAGGCCGAGGATCAGCTGCCAGTTGCCCGCCACCACGCCCAGGTCCAGCGCCATGCCCACGCTGAGGAAGAACAGGCCGAGCAGGATGCCGC
Organism: Stenotrophomonas sp. 22692; assembly: GCF_052045015.1. NCBI lineage: Bacteria > Pseudomonadati > Pseudomonadota > Gammaproteobacteria > Lysobacterales > Lysobacteraceae > Stenotrophomonas > Stenotrophomonas sp. 22692. The sequence goes on along the minus strand of NZ_JBQEMR010000003.1, from coordinate 45,311 downwards.
GGAACGGTTCGATGTCCGCTTCGATCTGGTGGCGGAAGGTCGATTCGCTCAGCAGCACGCCGGCCAGGAACGCGCCCATCGCCATCGACAGGCCGGACAGCTGCATCAGTAGTGCCGCACCCAGCACCACCAGCAGCGCGGCGGCGGTCATCACTTCGCGCGCCTTCGATTCGGCCAGCACGCGGAACAACGGGTTGAGCAGGAAGCGGCCGACCAGCACCAGGCCGACGATGGCACCCACGCCGATCGCCACCGACAGCCAGCGCGAACCCTCGCCATCGGCACTACCCGCACTGGGGCCCATCCAGGCTACCAGCGCCAGCAACGGCACGATCAGCAGGTCTTCGAACAGCAGGATGGAGACGATCTTCTGCCCCGACGGCAGCGCGATGTCACCGCGCTCGGCCAGCAGCTGCATCACCACCGCGGTGGAGGTGAGCACGAAGCCGGTGGCGCCGATGAAGGCCACCTGCCACGGCAGGCCGAACAGCTTGGCGATGCTGGTCAGCACCAGCGCACAGGTGACGATCTGCAGCGTGCCCAGCCCGAAGATTTCCTTGCGCAGGCTCCACAGGTGCGAGGGCCGCATTTCCAGGCCGATCACGAACAGGAACATCACCACGCCGAGTTCGGCGGTATGCAGGATGGCCTGCGGGTCGGAGAACCAGCCCAGCCCGAACGGTCCGATCGCCAGGCCAGCGGCGAAGTAGCCCAGCACCGAGCCCAGACCGGCCCGGCGGAACAGGGGCACCATCACCACCGCCGCGCCCAACAGGGCGACGACCTTGACCAGCTCGCTGGTCGCTGCTTCTACCGCCATGCGGTGTGTTCCCCAAGATCCAGAATCGGGTTCAACAATAGAGCAATGCCGATGACGGCAATAGCACGCATGTTGCGCCGGATTGTCTTGGATGTGGAACGATGATGGGCGCCCGCCCCGGCATCATCCCGAAACCGTTGCAAGTCGCTGTAGAGCCGAGCCCACGCTCGGCTGCTTCTGCTGTGTGCGAAAAGCAGCCGAGCATGGGCTCGGCTCTACAGTAGATCCACGCCATGCGTGGATGACGCACAGCCGCCGCGCCCCGGTAGATCCACGCATGGCGTGGATGGATCCCCGGCCGGGTTCACCCACCCCGGCAGAACGCGGCGTAATCGATATACCCCGGGAACGGCACGCCCGGCGCACACACCGGGCAATGCGGGTCCGGCCGGATGCCGGTCTCGCGGAAGCGCATGCCCAGCGCATCGAAGCGCAGCAGCCGCCCCACCAGCGGCTCGCCGATGCCCAGCAGCAGCTTCAGCACCTCGGTGGCCTGCAGCACGCCGGCCAGGCCGGGCAGCACGCCCAGCACCCCTGCCTCCGAACAGTTCGGCGCGAACTCCGGCGGCGGCGGTTCCGGGAACAGGCAGCGATAGCACGGTGCCACGCCACGCTGGCGACCGGCATCAAACACGCTGACCTGGCCGTCGAAGCGCTCAATGGCGGCATACACCAACGGCTTGGCATGCTTGATGCAGGCGTCGTTGAGCAGGTAGCGCAGCGGGAAGTTGTCCGACCCATCCAGCACCACATCCACTCCCTCCAGCAGCGCATCCACGTTCTCGGAGGTGACCCGCTCGGGCACGGCCTCGACGTCGATGGAGGGGTTCAGCGCCAGCAGGCGCTCGCGCGCGGAATCGACCTTGAGCTGGCCGACACTGGCTTCGGTATGCACGATCTGCCGGTGCAGGTTGCTGCGCTCCACGCGGTCGTGGTCGGCGAAGCGCAGGTGCCCTACCCCCGCGGCGGCCAGGTAGAAGCCGGCCGGGGCACCCAGCCCGCCCGCGCCCAGCACCAGCACGCGCGACTGCTGCAACCGGCGCTGGCCGGCCTCGCCTACCTGTGGCAACAGCAGGTGCCGCGAATAGCGATCAAAGAAATCGCGGTCGGCGGCGCTGGCCAGCGGCTGCACCAGCGGTAGCGACTGCTCGCGCCAGGCCACGGTGCCGCCCGTCACGGAAGCGACGTTTGTGTAGCCGGCCTCCAGCAGGAACTGCGCGGCATCGACCGAGCGCTTACCGCTCTGGCAGATCAGCAGGATCTCCTGGTCGCGCTTTGGCAGATGCACGCCAGGATCAGCCTGCAGCTCGCCCTTGGCCACGCCGCGCGCGCCCTCGGCCATCCCGCCGGCCCGTTCGTGCGCCTCGCGCACATCGATCAGCACGGCGCCGTGGGTCAGGCGCTCGCACGCCTGCGCGGGGGAAAGCTCTTGGATGCTCATGGCCGCATTATCGCGCAGGCCGCTCTGCCTTGCCTTGATCAATGCCCAGCGCTACCCGGACTACCCGCGCCCGCCGTGCTGTTCCTGAAGAAGACCGATCAGCGCTTTCAGCCCGGGCGGCACATGCCGATGGCCCGGGTAGTACAGCGAGAGGCCAGGAAATTCAGGACACCAGTCCTCAAGCAACCGCAGCAGGCGGCCATCGGCCAACGGTTCCAGTGCCAGATGCTCGGGAACGAAGGCGATGCCGATCCCTTCAATGGCCGCGTCGACCATCAACGGCTGGTCCGTCAACGTGATCGGCCCGGAGACGTTCACCCGCTCGGTAGTGCCCTGGTGCTCGAACTCCCACCGGTAGATCGCCCCACTTTCAAAGCGGAAACGGATGCAGTCGTGCTGATGCAGATCCAGCGGCCGCAGTGGACGGCCACGCGCCTGCAGATACGCCGGCGAGGCCACCGCCGCGAAGCGCATCGGGGCGGTCACCGCTATCGCGACCATGTCCTGGGGCACGGCTTCGGTCAGGCGGATACCCGCATCGAACCCCTCCGAAACGATATCGCCCAACCGGCCGTCACTGACGATGTCCAGGTGGACCTGCGGGTACTGGCGCAGGAACCGCGCAAGCACCGGCTTCAGCACGAGCCGTATGGCGCCCTCACTGGCGTTGATGCGGACCGTGCCACGCGGCGTGCCGGCTTCAGTGTCCACGGACTGCAGGGCCTCCTCGATCGAGGCCATGGCCGGCCGCAGTTTTTCCGCCAGGCGCTCCCCGGCATCGGTCAGCGAGACGCTGCGCGTGGTGCGATTGAACAGGCGCGCACCCAGCCGCTGCTCGAGCGCCTTGATCGCATGGCTGATCGCCGACGGCGTGATGTTCAGCTCTGCCGCCGCGCTGCGGAAGCTCCGATGCGCCGCCACCGCCAGGAACGCGGTGAAGGCGGTCAGATCCCCTCCGCTCGTTTGTTGAATTCGGCTCACCATATCGTGAAATATTGAAGCGATTGTCTTGATAGTCAACCGATTCTACGCTCCGAGTAGTCCGCGGGCACCCGCCCTCGGCGCTCACCCACCGGGACAGGATCAAGACGATGAAGACGATGAAAGCGGTTGTGATGACCGGGCCGAATGCGCCGTGGCAGGTCCAGGACGTGCCGATGCCCGTGATCGAACCGGGCCAGGTGCTGGTCAAGGTCCACGCATCGGGCATGTGCTACACGGACGTGTGGGCAACCCAGGGCTATGGCGGCGACATCTACCCGCAGACACCGGGGCATGAAGTAGTCGGAGAAGTGGTGGAGGTGGGCGCCGGCGTGCACTCGCGCCGGGTGGGCGATCGCGTGGGCACCACGTGGGTCCAGTCGTCCTGTGGGCGTTGCCCCTACTGCCGCGAGAACCGCCCCTTGTCCGGACAGACGGCAATGAACTGCGATGCACCCCGCACCACCGGCTTCGCCGCGCAGGGCGGCCATGCCCAGTACATCGCGATCTCCGCCGAAGGCACGGTGCTGCTGCCTGACGGACTCTCCTACGTGGATGCGGCGCCGATGATGTGTGCCGGCTACACGACCTGGAGCGGGCTGCGCGATGCGGCGCCCCAGCCACGGGAGAAGATCGCGGTACTGGGCATCGGCGGACTGGGCCATGTCGCCCTGCAGCTGTCCAAGGCCTGCGGCTTCGAGACCATCGCCATCACCCATTCCGCAGACAAGCATGCGCTCGCCCAGCAGCTGGGCGCCGACAAGGTCGTGGCCAATGGCAAGGAGCTGAAGGCCATCGGCGGCGCCGACGTGCTGCTGGTGACCACCAATGAATTCAGCTCGGCCGAAGAAGCGATGACCGGCCTGCGTGTCGACGGGCGCGTTGTGCTGTGCGGCCTGGACTTCAGTCAGCCGTTCTCGATCTCGTCCGAAGGCGTGCCGTTCCACATGATGCGCCAGCGCGTGATCGGCGCCACCCATGGTGGCCAGCACTACCTCAGCGAAGTGCTGCAGCTTGCCGCCGCCGGCAAGGTGAAGCCGATGGTCGAGACCTTTGATCTGGATCAGGCGACCGAGGCGTACGACCGCCTGTCGTCAGGACGGATGAGGTTCCGTGGCGTGCTGTTGCCGTGGGGCCACGCCTGAGCAAGGCGGCCGCCCCTGCATCACAACGAAAAAGGCGGCCCTCAGGCCGCCTTTTTCTGCATCACTTGCCCTTGACGTGCTTCATCAAGCGCCGCTTGGCCTTGACCTGCCGCTCGGTGAGGACGTTCTTCTTGCCCTCGTACGGGTTGGTACCCTCGCGGAAGATGAAGCTCACCGGCGTGCCGATCAGCTTGAAACGCTTGCGGAAGAAGTTCTCCAGGTAGCGCTTGTAGGATTCCTGCAGCTCCTTCAGGCGGGTGCCGTGCACGATGAAGGTCGGCGGATTGGAGCCGGCCGGGTGCACGTAGCGCAGCTTGGAGACGTGGCCGCGGATGGTCGGCGGCGGGTTGGTCTCGTAAGCCACTTCCAGCGCCTTGTTCACTTCGCTGGTGGTGAAGGTCTTGTTCGCCGATTCGTGCGCGCGGTGCACCGCACGGAACAGCTCACGCAGGCCCGAGCCGTGCTTGGCCGAGATGCGCACCGACTCGGCCCACGGCACGAAGCCCAGCTTCAGCGACAGCATGGTTTCCGCCTGCTCGCGCTGGTACTCGGTCAGGCCGTCCCACTTGTTGATGGCGATCACCAGCGCGCGGCCGGCATCGAGCACGGCGCCGAGCACGGTGGCATCCTGGTCGGTCACACCTTCGGTGGCGTCCAGCATCAGCACGGCCACCTGGCACTGCTCGATCGACTGCATGGTCTTGACCACCGAGAACTTCTCGACGACCTCGTCCACGCGCGAACGACGGCGCAGGCCGGCGGTATCGATCAGGCGGTATTCGCGGCCGTCACGCTCCAGGTCCACCGCGATCGAGTCACGGGTGGTGCCCGGCACGTCGGAGGCGATCATGCGCTCCTCGCCAAGAATGCGGTTGACCAGCGTCGACTTGCCCACGTTCGGGCGGCCGACGAAGGCGATGCGGATGCGGTTCGGATCGTTGTCCAGCTCTTCGCCGCTGCCTTCTTCCGGCAGGCGCTGGACCACTTCGTCCAGCAAGTCGTCCAGGCCCTGGCGGTGCGCAGCCGACACGGTCAGCATCTCGCCGAAACCGTAACGGGCGAACTCCGAACGCACGGTGTCCTCGTCGGTGCCGTCGATCTTGTTGATCAGAAGCAGCGTCGGGCGCGACAGCTTGCGCAGCCAGGCCAGGATCTCGTCGTCCATCGCCGACGTACCCTCACGGGCATCAACCACGAACAGGATCAGGTCGGCTTCCGCCGCAGCGGCGCGGGCCTGGCGGGTGGTAGCCCCGGCCAGACCTTCTTCCTCTTCCGCGATACCGCCGGTATCCACGACGAGGAAATGGTTGTCCTCGTCGAGGCGGCAGACGCCGTAGTTGCGGTCGCGGGTGACGCCGGGCTGGTCATGGACCAGCGCGTCACGGGTGCGCGTAAGCGCATTGAAAATAGTCGACTTGCCGACATTCGGCCGTCCAACCAGGGCGACCAAAGGCAGCATCGCGATTACTCCAATTTTTAATTTGCCAACCGGAAGGCGGTCAGCTTGCCATCAACGTTCTGCACCAGCAGCACCCCGTCTACGACGACCGGCTGGGCCAGCAGGGCGTCGCCGCCACTTTTCGCCCGTGCCGCCATCGCACCATCGGAGGTCTGCAACCAGTGCACGTATCCCTTGTAGTCGCCGACCACGACGTAGTCGCCGTGCAGTGCCGGACCGGTCAGCGAGCGACGGGCCAGTGCGGTCTGCGACCACATCGCTGCGCCGCTGGCCTTGTCCAGGCCGAACACGCCGCCCTTGTTGTCGGTGACGAACACATTGCCAGACGAGACCGCCACACCACCGGCACCGCCATGGTCGCGCGCCCACAGCGGGCGACCGGTCGGGCCTTCGATGGCCATCGTCTGGTTCTTGAAGCTGCTCACGAACAGGGTGTTGCCATCCAGCACTGGCGCGCCGTCGACATCGGCCATGCGCTCCAGCTCGGTACGGCCTTCACCGTTGCCCACGTTCTGTTCCCACAGGGTGCGGCCATCCTGCTGGGCCAGGGCGGCAACCGCGCCTTCGTCCTTGCCGATGAACAGCACGCCCGGGCCGGTCACCACCGGCGCGTTGCCACGCACGGTCAGTGCCGGCAGCTCGCTCGGGTTGAACCACTTCTGGGTGCCGTTGCCGGCATCGAACGCGGTGATGCGGCCGTCATTGCTGCGCACGTAGACCGCGCCCTGGGCGATGGCCGGCGCGGCGATGACTTCACCCGGAACACGGGCGCGCCACTTCTCGCTGCCGTCGTTGATGTCCAGGGCGATGACCTGGCCATCCAGCGTGCCGATCACGACCAGGTTCTCACCGACCCCCGGGCCGCCGGACAGGCGCAGCTTGGCCTTCTTCTTTTCCTTCTTCGGCTCCCAGGTCCAGACCTTCTTGCCGGTCTGCAGGTCGATGGCGTGCACGCCACCGGTGAGCGCCGCAGCGAACACGTGGCCGTTGGCCACCGCCGGGCCCTGGCGCACGCCGATGCGGCGCTCGCCCTTGCCGAGGTTGACCGACCAGGCCTTGTTGACCTTCAGGGTCGGCTCGAACTTGACCAGCTCAGCCGGTTCCTGTGCCTTCTTCGCGGCCGCGTCCTTGCCGGCGAACCAGCCCTTCACGGTGCTGCAGCCGCTCAGGGCCATGCCCATCAGGAGCACGGTGGCGACGCGGGTGATCATGACCTTCTGACTCATCAAACCGACTCCGCAGGGGCGGCAACGGTGCCGCCGGCGTCCATAACCTTGGTTTCCAGCAGGCGCCGCTGCGGCGCTGCCACGTCCAGCGACTTCAGCGCTTTCTCGTACTGGCTCCGGGCGTCATCGCGCTTGCCCTGCGCCATCAGCGCGTCGCCATGGATTTCCAGGCTGCTGCTGTCAGTGGCGCTGCCCAGCAGCTTGATCGCCTCGTCACTCTTGCCGGTGGCCACCAGCAGGCGGGCCACACGCTGGTCGACCACGCGCTGCAGGTCACCTTCGACCTTCACGCCGCGCAGGGTGGCCAGGGCTTCTTCGTTCTTGCCGGCGTCGACCTGGGCCTTGGCCAGCTGCAGCGCCGCGAGGTCGCCGTAGATGCTGGACGGGCCGGCTTCGAGCGCCTTGACCGCCTTGGAGGCGTCGTCGAGCTTGTTCTGCTGCAGGCCAACGAGCGCCTTCTGGTACTCGACATTGGCCGAGGCCAGCTTGCCGCCCTGATCCTTCTGGTACCACTGCCAGCCGGCAATGGCACCGATGGCGATGACTACGCCACCGAGGATGCTGGCGCCATTCTTCCGCAGCCAGCTGCGGACGCGTTCACTTTGTTCGTGCTCGTCGAGCAGATCGTCGATCGCCATGCGTACTCTCGCCCCGCCCATCGGGAGGGACCATTGGGATTAATCGAAGGTGGTGAAACCGCGCCTCAGTGCGAAACCGGGACTACGGAGCCTTCAGAGGATACCTGAAAGCGTGCCACGTTGGCTCGCTGGTAGGGGGTCAGATCGACGATAGCGCCGTTCTGCTGAACCTGGACCGCCGAGGCGTTGCCCAGGGTCACCCGGGTCACCTGGCCCGGTGTGAAGCTGCGGCTTTCGCCGGACTTGATCAGCGCCTTCTCGACGGTAGCGCCGTCCGGGCCGCCGATATCGACCCAGCTGTCGCCGCTGAACTGCATGTCCAGCGTGTTGGCGGCAGCCGCTGGCGCCGGGGCTGAACGCGGCACCGGGGCCAGCGAGGCCACGTACGGGGTGGCGGCCGGCTTGCTGGCCGGGGCGCTCGCCACTTCAGCCGGCGCCGAGGGCTCGACACCCGCAGCGGACGGGGTTACCGGCACGGCGGCCGGGATGGCGTCCAGCGAGGCGGTATTCGGCGACGGGGTGGCACTGCCATCGAAATGGCCACGGGTGGCAAACCACACCGGCACCGCCAGCACCGCGGTGATGCCGACATACAGCACGCGACGGCCGAGATTCTCGGCAATGCGGCGCGCACGCGGGGTATGGGTATGGCTGACCAGGGTGGGCGGAACCACCGGGCCGACCTGGGCCTGCTCCAGCAGCTCTCCCACGTCCACATCCAGAAGCCGCGCGTAGCTGCGCAGCTGGCCGCGCACGAACACCGGCGCGCCAAGCTTCTGCCATTGTTCTTCTTCCAGCGACCTGACCACCTGGACCGGCATGCGCAGGCGCGAGCCGACATCTTCGAGGGTCAGTCCGGCCGCCTCGCGGGCCTGGCGCAGGCGGCTGCCGCAGCCGGCCGCAGTCTCGAGAGCGCTCACAGTCTGGTCATCAATCACAATGCATCAACCCTGGAGTTAGGAGCCCGCTTCCTGCGGAAATTCCTGTCGAATCCGCTGAATATAGCGATCAGATGCCGCCCGATCACCCAGCCGCGCTTCGATTTGAGACGCAAGTTGTAACACGGAACGCGTTGCGGGTGCAGCCGCAATCCTACGTTCGGCGAAGGCCCGGGCCTCCATGTAGCGGCCCTGGCGGAAGCTGAGCTGGGCCATCGCCTCCAGCGCGACCGGGTTTCCCGGCAGCGTCGACAGCGCCGCGCGCAGGTCGCGCTCGGCACGTTCAAGCTGGCCAGCGTCCAGGGCACAGCCCCCGGCATTGGCCTGGGCCTCGGCCGGTGTGGCGTAGCCCGGCGCCTGCAGCGCACGATCGAACCAGGCCAGCGACTCGGCCGGCCGGCCCTGCTGGCACAGCCACGCGCCGTAATTGTTGAGGACGTCCCCGCGCTGCGGCGCCCGTTCGGCAGCCCTGCGGAAGCTTTCGCCGGCCTGCTGGGTACGGCCACGGCGCTCGTCGATGCCGGCCATCAGCACCAGCGCATCAGGCGATTCGGGTGCCAGCTTCAGCGCCTCGCGCGCCTTGCGTTCGGCCGCATCGAGGTTGCCGACCTGCATGTCGCGGGCGGCCAGTGCCAGCAGGTCCTGCAGGCGCACCTGACGCCGCACGTTGTCCGGATCGCGGACCGAGTAGACCGGCGCTTCGCTGGGGCCCAGCCTGGCCTTGGGTTGGGATTTGCAGCCGCCGACCGCAACGGCCAGCACGCCTGCGAGCAGAACCAGCCAGAGGCGGTCAGGCCGCGGCATCGCTCCCCTTCCCCGCCTGCAGCGTCTTGTTGAACTCCGCCTGGCGGCGGGTGCGGTCCATCACCTGGCCCTTGAGCTGGCCACAGGCAGCGTCGATGTCGTCGCCACGGGTGCGGCGGACCATGGTCAGCACGTTGCTGTCGAGCAGGATCTTCTGGAAGGCGCGGATATGCGCCTCTTCCGAGCGCTCGTAGCGGGTACCCGGGAACGGGTTGAACGGAATCAGGTTGACCTTGCCCGAATCCTTGGCCTGCACCGCGTTGTCGAACTGGCGCATCAGGCGGGCCAGCTCGCGGGCATGCTCGGGCTTGTCGTTGATGCCCTTCATCAGGGTGTATTCGAAGGTGACCGATTCGCGGCGCTTGTTGGCGCGCAGGTAGCGTGCGCACGAGGCCATCAGCTCGGCGATCGGGTACTTCTTGTTGAGCGGCACCAGGGTCTCGCGCAGCGCATCGTTCGGCGCATGCAGCGACACCGCCAGCGACACGTCGCTTTCGGCAGACAGGCGGTCGATCTGCGGGACCAGGCCGGAGGTCGACAGGGTCACGCGCTTGTTGGCCAGGCCGTAGCCCAGGTCGTCGCGCATCACGCTCATGGCGCGCACGACGTTGTCGAAATTCATCAGTGGCTCGCCCATGCCCATCATCACCACGTTGGTGAGGCGGCGCATCTGGTGCGGCACGTTGCCCAGGTGGCGCGCGGCAACCCACACCTGGCCGATGATCTCGGCGGTGGTCAGGTTGCGGTTGAAGCCCTGGGTGGCGGTGGAGCAGAACGTGCAGTTCAGGCCGCAACCGACCTGCGAAGACACGCACAGCGTGCCGCGGGTCTTGTCCGGGATGTACACGGTCTCGATGGCGTTCTTGCCATCCACGCCCATCGCCAGCAGCCACTTGTGGGTGCCGTCGGCGGAGGGCTTGTCGAACACGATGTTCGGAACCAGTACCTCGGCATGGGCCTGCAGCTTGGCGCGCAGGACCTTGCCGAGGTCGGTCATTTCATCGAAGTCGGTGACGTAGCGATGGTGGATCCACTTCATCACCTGGTGGGCACGGAACTTCTTTTCGCCAAGAACCTCGACGAAAAACTTCTCCAGGCCCGCGCGATCGAGGTCGAGCAGGTTCTGCTTGCCAGCCGTGGGTGCCGACTTCGGCAGCGGCTGGATGGCGGGGGACTGTACGACCTCGTTCACGGCATTACTCTCAGCGCGAGACGACTTCGGTGGCGGCGAAGAAGTAGGCGATTTCAATCGCGGCATTCTCGACCGAGTCCGAGCCGTGGGCGGCGTTGGCATCGATGGATTCGGCGAAGTCGGCGCGGATGGTGCCCGCAGCGGCTTCCTTCGGGTTGGTGGCGCCCAGCAGGTCGCGGTGGGCCAGGACGGCGTTCTCGCCTTCCAGGGCCTGGATCATCACCGGGCCGGAGATCATGAACTCGACCAGCGCGTTGAAGAACGGACGCTCGCGGTGCACGGCGTAGAAGCCTTCGGCTTCACGGCGCGACAGCTGCTTGTACTTGGCGGCCACGACCTTCAGGCCGGCCTTCTCGAAGCGGGCGTAGATTTCGCCGATGACGTTCTTGGCAACGGCGTCCGGCTTGATGATCGAAAGGGTGCGCTCCAGCGCCATGGGATGTCTCCAATGGAATCGGGCCGCTGATGGCCCGAAGGGTAACATGAAAAAAACCCGCGTCGGGACGCGGGCTTAGCCTGATAAACGTAGGCGAATTGTAAAAGATAACGTGGCCGGGTGGTAGAGGGCCGTGTGGGCCTGTAGTAGAGCCGAGCCCATGCTCGGCTGGCCTTTGGGCTGAAGAGCAGCCGAGCGCGGACTCGGCTCTACAGGCTCAGGTCCACCCATTCACCCACCTGAGTGAAATCTGACCGAGCCGGCTGATTTTGCTGCACTGCAAAATGCCATACGGTACCGTCTGGTTCTAGTATCAAACAATCGTTTGATTAAGGTCCGCCCATCGATGGCCAAGCCCGCCCACTTCTCGACCAAGGACCGGATCCTCGGCGCGGCCGAGGAGCTGTTCGCCCAGCACGGCTTCGCCGGCACCTCGCTGCGCCAGGTGACCAGCCAGGCCGACGTCAACATCGCCGCGGTCAACTACCACTTCGGCTCCAAGGAAAACCTGGTCAACGAGGTCTTCCGCCGCCGCATGGACGAGATGACCGGTGCGCGCCTGGCACAGCTGGAGCGCGCCCGCAGCGAACACCCCGGTGAACTGCGCCCGGTGCTGGCCGCCTTCGTCGAACCGGCGCTGGCGCTGGCCCAGGACCGCCAGAACGGCGGCGCCTTCGTGCGCGTGATCGCCCGCGCCTATGCCGAGAAGAACGACAACCTGCGCAAGTTCCTGTCTGACCACTACGGCCACGTGCTGCGTGCGTTCGGCAAGGCCATCGGCGAGTGCGTGCCCGGCCTGAGCAAGGAAGAGCTGTACTGGCGCCTGGACTTCCTGGCCGGCTCGCTCACCTATGCCATGGCCGACTTCGGGCTGATCAAGCGTCCCGCCGGTGTCACCGAAGCGGCGCATCGTGCCCATGCCGCCCACGAACTGATCCATTTCGCCGAAGCCGGGTTCCGCGCCGCCGCACGCGCCAGCGCCCTGCCCGCTTCCCTTTGATTCCACCCAGTAACTGCTGACCAACAAAGGCCCTACACCATGTCCAATTCCCTGCTAGTCCGCCGCGCCGCCGTGCTGGGTGCCGGCGTCATGGGTGCCCAGATCGCCGCCCACCTCACCAACGCTGGCGTCGACACCGTGCTGTTCGACCTGCCTGCCAAGGAAGGTCCGGCCGACGGCATCGTGCTGAAGGCGATCGCCAACCTGGGCAAGCTGAGCCCGGCGCCGCTGGCCAGCAAGTCGCTGGCCGAAGCCATCACCCCGGCCAACTATGAGTCGGGCCTGGAGCAGCTGAAGGACTGCGACCTGATCATCGAGGCCATTGCCGAGCGCATGGACTGGAAGCAGGACCTGTACAAGAAGATCGCGCCGTTCGTGGCCGACCACGCGGTGCTGGCCTCCAACACCTCGGGCCTGGGCATCAACAAGCTGGCCGACGTGCTGCCCGAGCAGCTGCGTCACCGCTTCTGCGGCGTGCACTTCTTCAACCCGCCGCGCTACATGCACCTGGCCGAGCTGATCCCGGCCACCACCACCGACGCCGCCGTGCTGGAAGGCCTGGAAGCCTTCCTGGTCACCACCCTGGGCAAGGGCGTGGTGTACGCCAAGGACACCCCGAACTTCATCGGCAACCGCATCGGCGTGTTCTCGATCCTGTCCACCATCCACCACACCCAGCAGTTCGGCCTGGGCTTCGATGAAGTGGACGGCCTGACCGGCCCGCTGGTCGGCCGCCCGAAGTCGGCGACCTACCGCACCTCCGACGTGGTCGGCCTGGACACCATGGCGCACGTCATCAAGACCATGGGCGACACCCTGCCGAATGATCCGTGGCATGAGTTCTTCAAGTCGCCGAAGTGGCTGGACGCGCTGATTTCCAAGGGCGCGCTGGGCCAGAAGACCGGCGCCGGCATCTTCCGCAAGGTTGGCAAGGACATCGTGGTGCTGGACCTGGAGAAGCAGGACTACCGCCCAGCCGATCGCGCTGCCGCGCCGGAAGTGGTCGAGATCCTGAAGATCAAGAACCCGGCCGAGAAGTTCGCCAAGCTGCGCGAAAGCCAGCACCCGCAGGCGCAGTTCCTGTGGGCGACCTTCCGCGACCTGTTCCACTACAGCGCCTACCACCTGGCCGACATCGCCGAGACCGCGCGCGACGTGGACCTGGCCATCCGCTGGGGCTACGGCTGGTCGCTGGGCCCGTTCGAAACCTGGCAGGCCGCCGGCTGGAAGCAGGTCGCACAGTGGATCGCCGATGACATCGTGGCCGGCAAGAGCATGAGCAACGCCCCGCTGCCGGACTGGGTGTTCGATGGCCGCGACGGCGTGCATGCCGCCGAAGGCAGCTACAGCCCGTCGCGCAATGCCAAGCTGCCGCGCTCGTCGCTGCCGGTGTACCAGCGCCAGCGCTTCCCCGATCCGCTGCTGGGCGAGAAGTTCGCGCCGGGCGAGACCGTGTTCGAGAACGACGGCCTGCGCATGTGGCACGACGGTGATGGCATTGCCGTGGTCAGCTTCAAGACCAAGATGAACACCGTGTCCGACCAGGTGCTGGACGGCCTGCAGGAATGCGTCAGCCGCGCCGAGAAGGACTTCCAGGGCCTGGTGATCTGGCAGCAGAAGGAGCCCTTCTCTGCCGGTGCCGATCTGGCCGGTGCACTGGGCCTGCTGCAGGCCGGCAAGGTCGACCAGTTCGAAGAAATGGTTGCCAACTTCCAGCGCACCAGCCAGCGCATCAAGTACTCGCTGGTGCCGGTGGTTGCCGCCGTGCGTGGCCTGGCGCTGGGTGGTGGCTGCGAGTTCCAGATGCACAGCGCCAAGACCGTGGCCTTCCTGGAAAGCTACATCGGCCTGGTCGAGGCCGGCGTCGGCCTGCTGCCGGCCGGTGGTGGCCTGAAGGAACTGGCCGTGCGCGCCTCGCAGGCCGCAGGCCCGGGCGGTGATGTGTTCGCCGAACTGAAGAAGACCTTCGAGACCGTGGCGATGGCCAAGGTGTCCAACTCCGCGGTCAACGCCAAGGAACTGGGCCTGCTGCGCAGCACCGACAAGGTGGTGTTCAACAGCTACGAAGCGCTGCACATCGCCAAGGCCGAAGCGCGCGCCCTGGCCGAAGCGGGCTACCGTCCGCCGCTGCCGGCACGCCGCATCCAGGTGGCCGGTGACGTGGGTATCGCCACCTTCAAGATGATGCTGGTCAACATGCTGGAAGGCCGCTTCATCAGCCCGTACGACTACGAGATCGCCGAGCGCATCGCCACCGTGCTGTGCGGCGGCAAGGTCGACCGCGGCACCCTGGTGGACGAAGAGTGGCTGCTGACCCTGGAGCGCAAGCACTTCGTCGAACTGGCCCAGCAGGAAAAGACCCAGGCCCGCATCGCGCACATGCTGAAGACCGGCAAGCCGCTGCGTAACTGATCGCCATCCCTGCTTTTGGTGGGTGCCCACCTTGGTGGGCACTCCTCCGCCTCTGGTAGGTGCCCACCCTGGTGGGCACACCGGCAAAAAACTTCGAGAGATCACTGCAATGACCAAGCAAATCCAGGACGCCTACATCGTCGCCGCCACCCGTACTCCGGTCGGCAAGGCGCCCAAGGGCATGTTCCGCAACACCCGCCCCGACGACATGCTCGCGCACGTGCTGCGCAGCGTCGTCGCGCAGGCCCCGGGCGTGGACGTCAACCGCATCGATGACGCGATCATCGGCTGCGCGATGCCGGAAGCCGAGCAGGGCATGAACGTCGCCCGCATCGGCGTGCTGCTGGCCGGCCTGCCGAACACCATCGCCGCACAGACCGTGAACCGCTTCTGCTCCTCCGGCCTGCAGGCCGTGGCGCAGGCTGCCGACGCGATCCGCCTGGGCAACGCCGACCTGATGCTGGCCGGTGGCACCGAGTCGATGTCAATGGTGCCGATGATGGGCAACAAGATCGCCATGGCACCGAGCGTGTTCGACAACGACCACGTGGCCATCGCCTACGGCATGGGCATCACCGCCGAGAAGGTGGCCGAAGAGTGGAAGGTCTCGCGCGAAGACCAGGACGCCTTCGCCCTCGCCTCGCACCAGAAGGCCATGGCGGCGATCCAGAACGGCGAGTTCAAGGACGAGATCAGCCCGTACGAGATCGTCTCGCACCTGCCGGACCTGGCCGATGGCCAGCGCATCATCACCCGCAACAAGATCGCCGACACCGACGAAGGCCCGCGCCCGGACTCCTCCGCCGAAGGCCTGGCCAAGCTGCGCCCGGTGTTCCGCAACGGCCAGTTCGGCGGCACCGTCACCGCCGGCAACTCCTCGCAGATGAGCGATGGCGCCGGTGCCGTGCTGCTGGCCTCTGAGCAGGCGATCAAGGATTACGGCCTGACCCCGCTGGCCCGTTTCGTCAGTTTCTCGGTGGCCGGCGTGCGCCCGGAAGTGATGGGCATCGGCCCGATCGCCGCGATCCCGAAGGCACTGAAGCAGGCGGGCCTGACCCAGGACCAGCTGGACTGGATTGAACTGAACGAAGCGTTCGCCGCGCAGTCGCTGGCGGTGATCCGCGATTGCGGCCTGGACCCGAGCAAGGTCAACCCGCTGGGCGGCGCGATCGCCCTGGGCCACCCGCTGGGTGCAACCGGCGCGATCCGTACCGCAACCCTGCTGCACGGCCTGCGTCGTCGCCAGCAGAAGTACGGCATGGTGACGATGTGCATCGGCACCGGCATGGGCGCGGCGGGTATTTTCGAGGCGCTGTAAGGTTCAAAGCGTTGCCGGCTGATTGTTGGTTGGCTGTGGGGCCCGGGTGAGTGAGGCTGCCCGGGACACGCCGTAAACCCGTCCCTGGGGGCTTGGCAGCGGCTTGCTAGCGTGCGCAATCCTGCGCACGCAGCAAGGCCGGGGTTGGGCGTCCTGCCCAACCCGCCAGGCGCATGCGCCTGGCCCATGCCGCTGACAGTCCCGGTCAGCCTCACCCACCCGCGCCACCCAACATTCCGCGCGGCGGAGGGATGAGCAAAGGCAGGGTCAAAGGCTGGGGTCAGAGCCCTTTGCTGCGCAAAGGGATCTGACCCCAACAATCAAAAAAGGCAGCCAGAGGCTGCCTTTTTTGATTGTGCTTCTGCCTTTGATTCCGCCCTTCCCGTCCGCGCCGCACGGAAACTGTCGAGAGGGGGCGGATGGCCCTCTCCAAAACCGTTGGCGCCATGGGCCCGAGGCATGCCTCGGGCGGGTTGGGCAGGACGCCCAACCCCGGTCTTGCCGTGTGCGCAGGACAGCGCACACGAGCAAGGCGCCATCGAGCACCATGGAAGGGCTTTGGCGTGTTTTGGAGAGGGCCATCCGCCCCCTCCCCCACGTATCAATCAAGGCGCCGCGAACGGAGCGCTTGATAAACCTTATTCCGCCAACATCGCCGTCAGTTTCTCCCGCGCCGGCCCGGCCAGCTTCGGGTTGTCCAGCGCAAAGCGGATCGTCGCTTCCACCAGCCCCAGATGCGTGCCGCAGTCGAAGCGGGTGCCCTCGAAACGATAGGCATCAACCTCTTCGGTCTTCAGCAGCTGCGCGATCGCGTCGGTCAGCTGGATCTCGCCACCGGCACCGCTGCCGGTCTGCTCCAGCAGCTCGAAGATCTTCGGGCTCAGTACATAACGGCCGACCACCGCCAGGTCGCTCGGCGCGTCCTCCGGCTTCGGCTTCTCCACGATCTGCGAAATGCGACCCTTGCGGCCGTCGAACGCGTCAGTGGCCACGATGCCGTAGCTGGCAGTCTTGTCGTGCGGCACGTCTTCAACGGCGATCACGCTTGCACCACTGGCCTCGTTGAGGTCGGCCATCTGCTTCAGTGCGCCGTCGCCGCGGTTCCAGATCAGGTCATCCGGCAGCAGCACCGCGAACGGCTCGTCGCCGATCACGGCCTTGGCGCACAGCACCGCATGGCCCAGGCCCAGGGCCTCGGCCTGGGTCACGAAGATCGCACGCACGCCGTTGGGCAGCACGTGGCGGATCATCTCCAGCTGTTCCTGTTTGCCGGCGCGCTCGAGCTTCTGCTCCAGCTCGTAGGCCTTGTCGAAGTAGTCGGCGACCGCGTGCTTGTAGCGGTTGGTAATGAACACCAGCGTGTCACAGCCCGCTTCGATCGCCTCATCGACCGCGTACTGGATCAGCGGACGATCAATGATCGGCAACATTTCCTTCGGAACCGTCTTGGTTGCCGGCAAAAAGCGCGTCCCGAGCCCTGCCACTGGAAAAACTGCCTTGCGAATTCGCTTGCTCATTGGTGCCTGTTGGCCTCACGTGCCGGAAAAGGTACGACTTTAGCGGATGAAATGTAAGCATCCTGTTCGATAGGAGAAAACTCCGGCATCGTCGCGAACAGGATCTCCTGGATGCTGGTGGTGTCGTAACCAGCCACGGCATCGCGCAGACGTGGAACATTGCCCAACACCAGATCACGCGAGAACGTGCGTACACCGGCCTCGAGAATCTTCGGGTGCGCGGTGGAACGGTAGTCCTCGTCCGAATAGAACAGCGTCTCGTGCAGCTTCTCGCCCGGACGCAGCCCGGTGTAGATGATCGGAATGTCCTTGTACGGCTGCTTGCCGGCCAGGCGGATCATCTGCTCGGCCAGCACGCGGATCGGCACCGGCTCGCCCATGTCGAGCGTATAGATCGCACCGTGCGACGCCGAAGCGGCCGCCTGCAGGATCAGCTGGCAGGCCTCCGGGATGGTCATGAAGTAGCGACTGACCTCCGGATCGGTGACGGTCACCGGCCCGCCACGCAGGATCTGTTCGCGGAACAACGGCACCACGCTGCCTGCAGAGGCCAGCACGTTGCCGAAGCGCACCGTGACGAAACGGGTATGCGTGGACTTCTGGTCCAGGCTCTGGCAGATCATCTCCGCATAGCGCTTGCTGGCGCCGAGCGCATTGACCGGGTCGACCGCCTTGTCGGTGGAGATGAACACGAAATGCTCCACGCGTGCCTCCAGGCAGGCGCGGGCCACGTTCTCGGTGGCCAGGATGTTGTTGCGCACCGCTTCGCGCAGCTGCCGCTCCAGCACCGGCACATGCTTGTAGGCGGCGGCATGGAAGGCGGTGTCGACGGGGTGCAGCGACAGGGCGTGGCGGATCACCGCCGGGTCACCGCAGTCGCCCAGCACCGCTTCGACCTCGACATCCGGGAAGCTGCGCCGCAGCTCGCCCTCGATGGTCAGCAGCAGCAGTTCGCTGATCTCGAGCAGGATGATGCGGCCGGCGCCGTGACGCGCGCACTGGCGGCACAGCTCGGAGCCGATCGAACCACCGGCGCCGGTGACCATCACCGTACGCCCGCCCAACCAGCCACGGATCAGGTTCCAGTCCGGCATGATCGGCTTGCGGCCGAGCAGGTCCTCGATCGCCACTTCCTTCAACTGCCCCGGCAGCGACTGGCCCTGCAGGATATCGCTGAGCTTGGGCACGGTGCGGAACGGCACGCCGGTACTTTCGCAGATGGCGACGATGCGCTGCATGCCCGCAGCGTCCAGCGACGGAATGGCGATCACCAGCAGCTTGGCCGCGGTCTCGCGGACCACTGTCGGCGCATCGTCCAGGGTGCCGAGGATCGGCAGGCCCTGCAGCTTGGCACCGCGCAGGTGCGGCGCGTCGTCCAGCAGGCCGACCGGCTCGAAATTGCCCGAACGGCGCAGGTCGCGGACCAGGGTCTCGGCGGCCTGGCCGGCACCCAGGATCAGCACGCGACGCGCGGACGAGTCCGACTGCAGCGCCTGATAGTCCTTCCAGGCCCGGTACAGCAGGCGCGGCGCGCCCAGCAGCGCCGACAGCGCGAACGGATAGATCACCAGCACCGACATCGGCACGCCGTCGAAGCGCTTCCACATCAGCACCAGCACGATGGCGACCATGCCGATGAAGCTGGCCTTGAAGATGTTCAGCAGGTCGCTGACGCTGGCGAACCGCCACAGGCCGCGATAGAGGCCGACGCGCCAGAACACCATGCCCTGCAGCAGCAGCACCAGCGTGGTGTCGACGTTCCAGAGTGGGAGCTCGGGGGCGTTGGCCAGGATCGAGTACCGCCCCGCGTGGAGCAGCTGCCAGCACGCCCAGACCATGAACAGGTCATGGCAGACGATGGCCGAACGCGGCATCAGGCCGAGGATTCTGTCCCGCCAGGGTGAAGCCATAAGTCAGGTATTTCCTTTTGGGTGGCGCAATCCATTGCGCAGGAGGAGCCAGAGGACGCTCAGCGCGGTGAACCACGCGATCGCCACGGCAGCCTCCCACCTCGGCTGCAAATTGGAGCAGACATTAAGCACTGTAATACTGAACAGGCCCAAAGCAAAGTACATCCCTGTTACCTGGGCGTGACTGGCTCCTGCCTGCACCGCGCGCTGGTAAACGTGCTGGGTATGGGGTTCCATCCAGCGTTGTCCGGAAATGATGCGCGCCAGCAGTGTGAAGCCCGCGTCCACAAGGAAGGGCGATGCCGACACCAGCAGCAGCATCCAGTGGATGTCGGTCTTTACGCTGGCCAGTGCCAGCACTGCCGACACCGCGTAGCCCAGCGCGCCACTTCCGACATCGCCCATGAAGATCCGGGCCCGCGGGAAGTTGAACGGCAGGAAGCCAAGGCAGGCCAGGCCCAACGCGACCGCCGCCAGCGAGTACGGCCAAGGCAGCAGCGGCGCCAGTCCCAGCGCGACCACGATGGCCTGGCTGGCGGCGATGCCGTTGATCCCATCCATGAAATTCCAGATGTTGATCAGCGAAGCGGTGAACAGCAGGACCAGTACGGCCAGCAGCCAGCTGCCGCCATGGACCTTGACCAGCGCGGCCAGCAGCGCGGCGGCGATGAAGTGCACCATCAGGCGGCGCATGGCCGGAAGCGGCCGGTGGTCGTCCCACCAGCCGATACCCGCCACCAGCGCCAGGCCAAGGCTGGCGACCAGCAGGCTCGGACGCGCTTCGGGCCAGGCCCACATGGCAACACCGGCGGTCACCAGCAGGCTGATGACGATGGCGATGCCGCCGCCACGCGGGGTCGCCACGCTATGACTGCGGCGTTCGCCCGGCTGGTCAAACAGTTGCCGGCGCAGCGCATAGCCCCGCGCTGCCCAGGTCAGTGCCGCACTCAGCAGGGCCAGACCCAACAGCGCGCCCATCACGAGCCACGGCATGGATCAGAGCACCGCGTAGTTCAGCAGCGGCTTGACCGTACCCCACTCCTTGCAGC
This sequence comes from Stenotrophomonas sp. 22692, assembly GCF_052045015.1. Lineage (NCBI taxonomy): Bacteria > Pseudomonadati > Pseudomonadota > Gammaproteobacteria > Lysobacterales > Lysobacteraceae > Stenotrophomonas > Stenotrophomonas sp. 22692. Next base: position 25,025 of record NZ_JBQEMR010000003.1, on the reverse strand, counting down.
TCGGGCACTGCCAGTGGTGGGTGCGCGCACCGAAACCACAACGGGTGCAGCGATAGGCCGGATTGCGCACCAGCAACTGGTCGGTGATGTGCTTGAGGTCATGCAGGGTCGCCGTGGAATCGGCACCTTCAGCCAGGGTCAGGTCGATCAGCGCGGACTCGCCACGCACCGACGGGCGATCCTTGAGCTGGCGGCCCAGGTAGGCACGGGCCGGGGCCACGCCCTCCTGCTCTTCCATCAGACGGGTCAGCGCCAGCACCGGGGCAATGCCACGGTAATGCTCGGTCATCTCCGACAGGAAGGCGCGCGCGCCGGCCAGATCGCCCACCTTGCGGTAGTTCTGCATCAGCGCCGGCAGCAGCTCCGGCAGGTACTCCGGATCGTTGCGCGCCGCGCGCTCGAAGGCGCGCACGGCCGCTTCCGGATTGCCGGCATCGGTTTCCAGGCGCCCTTCAATGATGCCGGCACGGACCGACATCGCATCGGCCTGGTAGGCCCGGGCAATCGCTGCCCTCGCCTCTTCCAGCTTGCCGGCACCGCGGAAGCGTTCGGCCAGTTCGCATTCGAACTGCCCGATCAGCTTGCCCATCGGCTCGCCGGTGACATCCTCGAAACGGGTGGCGTTGTCGATCGCCTTTTCCCAGTCGCGCTCGGCCTGGTAGATGCCGATCAGGTGCTTGAGTGCCTGCGGGGCACGCTGGTCCAGCTGGGCCAGTTCGGTGAACACGGTTTCGGCGCGGTCCAGCAGGCCGGACTTCATATAGTCCTCGCCCAGCGCCAGCAGCGCCTGCACGCGTTGCGCATCGCTGAGGTCGTGGCGGTTGACCAGGCCCTGGTGCAAGCGGATGGCGCGGTCGACTTCGCCGCGGCGACGGAACAGATGGCCCAGCGCGACCTGGGTCTCGAAGGTTTCCTTGTCCAGCTCGGCGATGTGCAGGAACAGCTCGATGGCCTTGTCCGGCTGCTCGTTGAGCAGGTAGTTCAGGCCACGGAAATAGGTGCTCGACAGGCGGCTGACCTGGCTGTCACCGTGGCGTTGACCACCACGCCGTCCGATCACCCACCCGGCCAGTGCGGCCAGCGGAACGAACAGGAAGAACCAGAACCACTCGGTGACGAAATCCATCTTCGATCAGCGTCCATCAAAAGATTGGGGGGAAGCAACCGGTGCCGGCGTGGCGACAGCGGACTTGTTGGCGCGGCGCAACTGGCTGTAGAGCGGAATGACCACGCTCACCAGCACCAGGCCAGCGCCGACGATGACACCCACCAGCAGCGCGGCGATCAGGGCCACGCCCACCGAGGTGTGCAGTTGGGTAAACAGCAGGTTGATCGACATCGCGGTCATGTTGACCGCACCGATGATCAATCCAAGGATCAGTACCGCCAGCAGGACCAGCAGACGAAAAACCTTCATGCGACAGCTCCAGTGGCAGGAGTCCGTAGCTTATCCGACTCGCGGCTGGATTCGCACGCGGTGGCGCGACGGGAGGCTCAGGCCGGATCGGCGTCCAGCGGCAGCACACTGCTGACCCGCTCGCGCAGTTCCTTGCCCGGCTTGAAATGGGGGACGTGCTTGCCCGGCAGGGCAACCGATTCGCCGGTCTTCGGGTTGCGACCCAGGCGCGGCGGACGATAGTGCAGCGAGAAGCTGCCAAAACCACGGATTTCGATGCGATCCCCGGCGGACAGCGATCCGCCCATCATTTCCAGCAACGACTTCACCGCCAGATCGACATCATCGGCCTTCAGGTGCGCCTGGCGGCGCGCAAGGATTTCGATCAGTTCGGATTTGGTCATTACCGGCTCACATCAGGGGTATCCCAGCCTGAAACGGCCCGGGCAATGCCCGGGCCGTCCAGGAAACAACGAACAGCGTAAGGCCGATTACTCGGACTTGTTGCCGTTCAGCTGTGCACGCAGCAGCGCGCCCAGCTGGGTGGTGCCGCTGGAAGCCGAAGAGGACTGGTATTCCTCCAGCACTTCGCGCATTTCAGCGTCGTCCTTCGCCTTGATCGACAGCTGCAGGGTACGGCCCTTGCGGTCCATGCCCACGAACTTGGCTTCGACCTTGTCGCCGACCTTCAGGTGCTGGGTGGCGTCGTCAACGCGCTCGTTGGCGATGTCGCGGGCCGAGACGTAACCTTCGATGCCGTCAGCCAGCTCGATGATCGCGCCCTTGGCGTCGACTTCCTTCACCACGCCTTCGACCTTGGAGCCCTTCGGATTGGCAGCCATGTACTGGCCGAACGGATCCTGCTCCAGCTGCTTCACGCCCAGGGAGATGCGCTCGCGCTCCGGATCGACAGCCAGGACGACGGCGTCCAGGGTATCGCCCTTTTTGAAGTTGCGAACGACGTCTTCGCCGGTGGTGTTCCAGCTGATGTCGGACAGGTGGACCAGGCCGTCGATGCCGCCGTCCAGGCCGATGAAGATGCCGAAGTCGGTGATCGACTTGATCTGGCCCGACACCTTGTCACCCTTCTTGTGGGTGGCAGCGAAGGTTTCCCACGGATTGGCGGCAACCTGCTTCATGCCCAGCGAGATACGGCGACGCTCTTCATCGACGTCCAGCACCATCACTTCGACTTCATCACCCACCTGGACAACCTTGGACGGGTTGACGTTCTTGTTGGTCCAATCCATCTCGGAGACGTGCACCAGGCCTTCGACGCCCGGCTCGATCTCAACGAACGCACCGTAATCGGTGACGTTGGAGACCTTGCCGAAGACGCGGCTGTTGGCCGGGTAACGACGGCCGATGTTGTCCCACGGATCCTCGCCCAGCTGCTTCAGGCCCAGCGAAACGCGGTTGCGCTCGCGGTCGAACTTCAGCACGCGGACGTCCAGCTCGTCGCCGACGTTCACGACTTCCGACGGGTGACGCACGCGCTTCCACGCCATGTCGGTGATGTGCAGCAGGCCGTCGATACCGCCCAGGTCCACGAACGCGCCGTAATCGGTCAGGTTCTTGACGACACCCTTCAGGATCGCGCCTTCCTGCAGCTTGTCCATCAGCTGCTCGCGCTCTTCCGAGTGCTCGCTTTCGACGACAGCGCGGCGCGAGACGACGACGTTGTTACGCTTGCGGTCCAGCTTGATGAGCTTGAACTCGAGCTCCTTGCCTTCCAGGTAGGCCGGATCGCGCACCGGGCGCACATCGACCAGGGAACCCGGCAGGAAGGCGCGGACATCCTTGATGTCCACGGTGAAACCACCCTTGACCTTGCCGCTGATGCGGCCGGTGATGGTTTCGTTCTTTTCCAACGCTTCTTCCAGCTCGTCCCACACCATCGCGCGCTTGGCCTTCTCGCGCGACAGGACGGTTTCGCCGAAGCCGTTCTCGATCGAGTCGAGGGCGACCTTGACGATGTCGCCTTCGGCGACGTCGATTTCGCCAGCGTCGTTACGGAACTGTTCGATCGGCACGATGCCTTCGGACTTCAGGCCAGCGTTGATCACCACGACATCGCCGCGGACTTCAACAACGGTACCGCTGACGATGGCGCCCGGCTTCAGCTTGGCCAGGTTGGCCTGGCTGGCTTCAAACAGTTCGGCAAATGATTCGGTCATTAGATTTACTCTGTTGGACACATGGGTCGGTGGCGTCCCCTTCAGGGGAATGGCGACCGCCCGCCTGTTGGTCGACCCCGGAAACGCAGGTCGTGTGTAGTAGGAAAACCGCCACGCATCATTGCGCGACGGAGCTGGTACAGCACTGTTATGCGCGACCACCGCCGATGCTGCTGGCAGTGCTCCCGCGCGAACGGATCAGGCAGCCGGAACCGGAAGCAGATCCATCACTCTGGCAACGACATCTGCGATGCCGATGCCTGTGGTGTCGATGAGGACAGCATCGTCTGCCGGCTTCAGGGGCGCCACGGTACGCTGAGCATCACGGGCGTCGCGGGCCATGATCTCGCGCAGGAGGTCATCAAAGTTAACAGAAACCCCCTTGTCTTTCAACTGCTTATGCCGGCGCTCGGCGCGCTCCTCGGCACTGGCGGTCAGGAAGACCTTATAGGGGGCGTCCTTGAAGATCACCGTACCCATGTCGCGGCCATCGGCAACCAGGCCGGGCAGCTCCCTGAATGCGCGCTGGCGCTCCTTCAGGGCCGCGCGGACCTCCGGAATGGCGGCAATGGCCGAGGCCAGGGCGCCAGTGGTCTCCAGGCGCAGCTCGTCGGTGGCATCGGTGCCGTTGACCATGACCCGCATCGACTCGCCCTGTTCAACAAACTGAACATGGGTGTCGAAGGTGCAGCGCACCAGTGCCGAGGCATCGGACGTATCAATGTCGGCCCAGCTCGCGGCCACGCCCACTGCCCGGTACAGCGCGCCCGAATCCAGGTAATGCCAGCCCATCCGGCGCGCGATGATGCGGCTGATGGTACCCTTGCCGGCCCCGGAAGGGCCGTCGATGGTCAGGACGGGAGCGAGTGGATTCATGGGGTTCCCAGAGCGTGTGAAGGGGTCATTCTAGCCCCTGCCAGACACCCCCAGCGGGATCTTTTGTGCAACCACTTGAAACCACGAGGAAAAGCCCGGTAGAATGGCGGGCTTGAACGAGCGTCAACTGCCGATTGTCTTTCGCATATCGCGGCCACGCTCCACCCGAACAACTACTGTTTACGCCGAGGTATGCCATGAAAGTCCTGTCCTCCCTGAAGTCGGCGAAGGCCCGTCACCGTGACTGCAAGGTCGTGCGTCGTCGTGGCAAGATCTTCGTCATCTGCAAGTCGAACCCGCGTTTCAAGGCGCGTCAGCGCTAAGCCTCACAGCCTTCCGGCTGCGGCTGGCCCTACGCGGGGCCGACCCGATGCAAGAAACCGCCTTCGGGCGGTTTTTTGTTTATGCGGCTTTTTCCTGCCGTTTTTGCTGTAATCGCCTTTCTTGACCACTGGGGAGTAGATCGAGATGAAGCGTTACCTGTCCGCCTTGGCCATGATGGCCACCCTGGCCGCCGCCACACCGGCACTGGCCGATACCCTGCTTGTCGACCGTGCCCGCGAGAAGCCGGCCGGTGCCCTGCCCGTGCGCGGCCAGAGCATGCAGCAGGTGCAGGCGCAGTTCGGCGCGCCCAGCGAGCAGCTGCAGCCACGTGGCGGACAGAAGCGGCAGTGGCCGACCATCAACCGCTGGGTGTACCCGCAGTTCACCGTCTACTTCGAGAAGCAGAAGGTGATCGACGTGGTGGCCAACCAGGCGGACCCGAACGAAATCGGCCCGAAACCGCCGATCCGTTGATCCCTTTACCCGCCGTGGGCGGGCCTGTGTAGCGAGACCATGAACCAGACCCTTCGTTTTCCTGCCGAGTGGGAAGCCCAGAGCGGCGTCCTGATTGCCTGGCCCACTGCCGACACCGACTGGGCCGACCGCCTGGGCCAGGTGGAAGAGACCTACATCGCCTTGGTCGCGGCCATCACCCGCTTCCAGCCGGTGCTGATCTGCGTGGCCGACGATGATGTGGAGACCTACGCCGAGATGCGGCTGCGCTCCAACCGCATCGACATGGACAAGGTCCACTTCACCACGGCCGCCTACGACGATACCTGGCTGCGCGACTCCGGCCCGATCACCCTGCGCCGTGCCGACGGCGGCTTCCAGCTGCTGGATTTCCGCTTCACCGGCTGGGGCGGCAAGTTCGACGCCACCCTGGATGACCAGCTGGTGGGCGTGCTCGACCAGGCCGGCGTGTTCAACGACGCACCGGTGCGCAGCATCCCGTTCGCGCTGGAAGGCGGCGGCATCGAGACCGACGGTGAAGGCACCCTGCTGACCACCTGGAAGTGCCTGCACGAGCGCCACCCGGACCGCGACCGCGCCAGCCTGAGCGCCGACCTCGCCGACTGGCTGCAGCAGGACCGCGTGCTGTGGCTGGACCACGGCTACCTGGAAGGCGACGACACCGACGCACACATCGACACCCTCGCCCGCTTCGCCTCGGCTGACAGCATCGTCTACCAGGCCTGCGACGACGCGAGCGACTCGCACTACGCCGAGCTGCAGGCGATGGGCAACGAACTGGCCGCGCTGCGCACCAAGGACGGCCAGCCGTATCGCCTGTTCCCGCTGCCGTGGGCACAGCCAGTGATCGACGAAGGCCGCCGCCTGGCTGCGTCGTACGCCAATTACCTGATCGTCAATGGTGCGGTGCTGATGCCGGCCTACGGTGATCCGGCCGACGACCTGGCCCGCGACGTGCTGGCGCAGGCGCACCCGGGCCGCGAGATCGTGCAGGTGCCCTGCCGCTCGCTGATCTGGCAGAACGGCAGCCTGCACTGCATCACCATGCAGCTGCCGGCAGGGCTGTTGAAGGCGTAAGCCGAACCGGTAGCGCCGGGCCATGCCCGGCGAACGCTGCCGCATCTGGAAAATCCGCCGGGCATGGCCCGGCGCTACCGATTGCGTGCACCCATTCAGCGCGCGACACGCCGTCGCCGCCCATCCGCGCTAACATGCTGGTTTTCCCCCGCAGGAACGCCCCGCATGAACTCGCGCAGCCCCCTTACCGTCGCCCTGATCCAGGAGCGCAACCACGGTGATGCCGCCGCCAACCTGGCGGTGATCGAAGCACGCGTGGCCGAGGCGGCTGCGCAGGGTGCCAAGCTGGTGCTGCTGCAGGAACTGCATAACGGTCCGTACTTCTGCCAGCACGAGTCGGTGGACGAGTTCGACCTGGCCGAGCCGATTCCGGGCCCGAGCACCGAGCGCCTGGGCGCGCTGGCGAAGAAGCATGGCGTGGTGCTGGTGGGCTCGCTGTTCGAGCGCCGCGCTGCCGGCCTGTACCACAACACCGCCGTCGTCTTCGAGAAGGACGGCACGTTGCTGGGCAAGTACCGCAAGATGCATATCCCGGACGACCCGGGCTTCTACGAGAAGTTCTACTTCACCCCGGGCGACATCGGCTTCAAGCCGATCGACACCTCGGTGGGCCGCCTTGGCGTGCTGGTGTGCTGGGACCAGTGGTACCCGGAAGCGGCACGCCTGATGGCGCTGGCCGGTGCCGAACTGCTGCTCTACCCGACCGCGATCGGCTGGGACCCGGACGACGTGCAGGACGAGAAGACCCGCCAGCGCGACGCCTGGGTGCTGAGCCACCGCGGCCACGCCGTGGCCAACGGCCTGCCGGTGCTGAGCTGCAACCGCGTCGGCCACGAGGCTTCGCCGCTGGGCGCGTCGGGCATCCAGTTCTGGGGCAACAGCCACGTGCTCGGCCCGCAGGGTGAGTTCCTGGCCGAAGCCGGCACCGACGCCACCGTGCTGCTGTGCGATGTCGACCTGCAGCGCAGCGAGCACGTGCGCCGCATCTGGCCGTTCCTGCGCGACCGTCGCATCGACGCGTACGGTGACCTGCTCAAGCGCTACATCGACTGAGCCGGAGCCGCGCATGGCCGTCCTCATCCGTGATGCCGGCCCGGCCGACATCGCCGCGATCACCGCGATCTACGCGGTGGAAGTGACCGACTTCGTCAACACTTACGAGTACGACATCCCGGACGCGTCCGAGATGCTGCGCCGCATGCGCGACATCATCGACCGCGGCTTCCCCTACCTGGTCGCCGAGATCGACGGCCAGGTGGCCGGCTATGCCTACGCCAACACCTACCGTACCCGCGTTGCCTACCAGTGGACCGTGGAGAACTCGGTCTACGTCGATGCCGCGTTCCAGGGCAAGGGCGTTGGCACCGGCCTGCTGCAGGCGTTGATCGATGCCTGCGTGGCGCGTGGCTACCGGCAGATGGTGGCGGTGATCGGTGAACCGACCAATACCGCTTCAATCAAGCTGCACGAACGCTTCGGCTTCGAGCTGGTCGGCGTGTTCCGTGGCCTCGGCCGCAAGCACGGCCGCTGGCTGGATACCGTGCAGATGCAGCGCGCGCTCGGCGATGGCGCCGACACCGCACCTTCCAATGAATGAACCCATGACCGAAACCCTTCCCGAAACCGGCGACGACCTGTTCGCCGGCCAGCCGGTACGCGTCGTCGAACGCGACGGCGTGCGCTACACCCTGCTGGGCACTGCCCACGTTTCGCGCGCCAGCGTTGAGGCGGTGGAGAAAGCCATCGACAGCGGCCGCTTCGATGCCGTTGCCGTTGAACTGGACCCGCAGCGCCTGCAGGCACTGAGTGATCCGGACACGCTGGCCAAGCTCGACCTGGTCGAGGTGATCCGCAAGGGCCGCGTCGCCCTGTTCGCGGCCAACCTGGCGCTGTCCGCCTACCAGCGCCGCTTGGCCGAACAGCTGGACATCGAGCCGGGCGCCGAACTGAAGCGCGCGGTGGAACTGGCCCGCGAACGCGACCTGCCGGTGCACCTGATCGACCGCGAGGTCGGCCTGACCTTCCGCCGCGCCTCGCAGCGGCTGGGTTTCTTCGGCAAGCTGAAGCTGGTCGCCGGCCTCGGCGCCGGCCTGTTCTCGTCCGAGGAAGTGGGCGAGAACGAGATCGAGAAGCTCAAGCAGGGCGACATGCTGGAATCGAGCTTCGGTGAGTTCGCCAGCGAGAGCCCAGCGCTGTACGAGACCATCATCGGCGAGCGCGACCGCTACATGGCCACGCGCCTGCGCGAGGAGCACAACCCGCAGCAGCGTGAAGTGCTGGCGGTTGTCGGTGCGGGTCACCTTGCAGGCCTGGCGCGCTACCTGGAAACCGACACCGAAGCACCGGCGCCGCTGCGTGCCGAGCTGGAAGCGGTACCGAAGAAGCGCAACATCCCTTGGTTCACGCTGGGCATCCTGGCGATCGTGGCGACCGGCATCGGCGTGGGCTTCTATCGCGGCGGCCTCGGCGTGGGTACCGAGCTGCTGGCGACCTGGGCGATGTATACCGGCGGCCTGGCGGGCCTGGGCTGCCTGCTGGCCGGTGGCCACCCGCTGAGCATCCTCACTGCAATCGCGGTGGCCCCGTTCAAGCCGTTCCGCCTGAGCATCCCGACCGGCGCATTCTCGGCCTTGGTGGAAGCGCGCCTGCGCAAGCCGGCGTATGAGGACTTCCTCAAGCTGCGCGACGATGCGCAGAGCCTGAAGGGCTGGTATCGCAATCGCGTCACCCGCGTGGTGCTGACCTTCATGCTGACCAACATCGGCAGCATGCTCGGCCTGTGGCTGACCACGTTCAAGGTGTGGGGCAAGGTGGCGGGGTAAACCCCTCAACCGGCCACAGAATCTGTAGCGCGCGAGCCCACGCTCGGCCGACTCGGCGACGCGGCGACGCGGCGACGCGGCGAACAGCAGCCGAGCATGGGCTCGGCTCTACAGAGACAAACAGACGCGGCGAGCAGAAAAAAAGGGGGAGGCCGCCCCACTACGACCGGCCTCCCCCACACCACAACACGTTGTCGCGCATTACGGTCGACCAAGCTCGACCACTACACCGGGGTACCCGCCACGACCTCCAGGCCGCGCGCGCGGCGGATCAGCCGCGTCACGGCATTGCGCAGGTCATCGAGCACCGCGTAGATGGTCGGCAGGAAGAGCAGGCTGACCACGGTCGAGAACGCCAGGCCCCCGGCAATCGCGCGCGCCATCGGCGCGTACTCCGGGCCGTTGCCGAACATCTGCGTATTGGTCAGCGAGATCGGCACCATCGCCAGGATCGCCGTGCCCATGGTCATCATGATCGGGCGCAGGCGCTCGCGGGAGCCTTCAACCAGTGCCTGCGTTCGGCCCATGCCGCCGCGCCGCAGGTTGTTGATGTGTTCGATCATCACGATGCCGTTGTTCACCACCACCCCCATCAGCACAAGGATGCCGATGAAGGACATGATCCCGAACGAGGTGCCGGTGATCCAGAACAGCCAGAACACGCCGAAGATCGAGAACAGCACGCCGCTCATGATCGCCGCCGGGAACAGCAGCGACTCGAACACCGCTGCCATCACCACGTAGATCATCACCAGCGCGATCAGCAAATTGAACACCATCTGCTGCATTGCTTCGTCATCGTTGCCGTAGTCGCCGCCGTCGAAGGTGAAGCCATAGCCGGCCGGGAAGTTCATCGGCTTGAGCACCGACTCCATCGCCTTGCGGCCATCCGGCGCGGTGACCTTCTCGGCCAGGTTGGCCTTGATGGTCAGCGTGGTCTGGCGGTTGGTGCGGCCGATCTGGGTGGCCGACGAGCCGACGTCAACGGTGACCAGGCTCAGCAGCGGCACGCTGCGGCCGTCGCCGGTGCGCACGCTGAAACCGGCCAGGTCTTCCGGGCTGCTCTGCTCGGCGCCCGCGAAGCGCACCCACACCGGCACTTCATTGTCGCCGCGGCGGAACTCGCGCATCGGCGCACCGCGCAGGGCCAGGCCGACGAAGCTAGCCACCTGCTCGGCATTGAAGCCGAATGCGGCGGCGCGCTCGCGGTCGACGCGCACCTTCAGCTCACCGCCCTTCTCACCATTGTCGATGCGCACATCGCGCAGCTCGGCACGCTGGGCCAGCAGCGGCACCACTTCCTGGCCGATCTCCTGCAGCATGGAACTGGAGTCGCCGACCAGCTGCACCTGCACGCCCTGGTTGCCGCCGCCCCCCCCATCGCCGCCCTGGTTGCCGACGAAGTAGTCGGTGCGGGCTGACTTCGGCAGGCCCTTGCGCAGTTCTTCCTGCAGCGCCTTGATGTCCTTGGCGTACTTCTCGTCCAGGGTGACCACGGTGGAGCTGCCTTCCTGCTCGCTGTACCAGGAATAGACCTGCTTGACGTGCAGGCGTTCACGGTTGGCATCGATCCAGTTCTCCACCCGCGCCACTTCCTCGGACATCTGCCGGTAGGTGTAGGCGCCCTTCCACATGTAGCCGATGAAGATGTCCTTGCCGCCGTCACCACCGAACATGTCGATCTTGGTCAGCTTCATCGGCACCAGGCTGACCAGCACCACCAGCAGAATGCCGAGCAGGCTCCAGCCACGATGGTGCAGCGACCAGTCCAGCAGCCTGGCGTAGCGGCGCTGCAGGCGCGCGATCATGCCGGTCTGCGAGTGCACCAGCTTGGGCGTGGCCATGCGCGCGGACAGCATCGGGATCAGGCTGACCGCGACCAGCCACGAGGCCAGCAGCGAGACCGAGATGGTGATCGCGATCTGCGCCATGAAGATGCTGATGTTGTTGGTCTCGCCGAACAGGTTCGGCACGAACACAATGCAGTGGCACAGCGTGCCGGCGCTGAGCGCGATGGCCACGTTGCGGGTGCCGATGATCGAGGCCAGCCGCGGCTGCCCGGGCAGGCGCTCGCGCTCCTGGTAGATGCTCTCCACCACCACCACGGCGTTGTCGACCAGCATGCCGACGGCCAGCAGCAGGCCCATCATGGTCAGGATGTTCAGCGTCACCCCGACGAAGTACATGAAGCCCAGGGTGATGGTGAAGCAGATCGGGATGGCCAGGGTGACCATCAGCGTGGACGGCCAATGGCGCAGGAAGAAGAACAGCACCGTCACCGACAGGATCAGGCCGACCGCACCGGCCTCGGCCAGTTCCAGCAGCGAGGAGGTCACCGCCTTGCCCTGGTTGTCGATCACCTTGATCTGCACGTCGCGCATCGACGGCTCCGCACGGATCGATTCGACCTCGGCCAGCGCCGCGCGCGAGACTTCCACCAGGTTGGCGCTGCGTTCCTTGAAGATGTCCAGGCCGACCGCCGGGTTGCCGTCCAGGCGACGCCCGTAGTTCATCCGCGCCGGTTTCAGGCGCACGTCGGCGATGTCGCCCAGGCGCAGGCCCTTGGCGTTGATCACCAGGTCGCGCATTTCCTGCAGGTCGGTGATCTCGCCCACCGGCTGCACGCGCACGCGCTGGCCGTTGTCATCGATCTGCCCGGCGGAGATCGAGAAGTTCAGCGTGCGCAGGCGCTCGCTCAGCTCATTGATGCTCAGACCGTGCGCGTTGAGGCGGTTCGGATCGATGGCGATCTCCACCTCGTTCGGCGGCGCGCCGGTGATGTCGACGCGGGCCACGCCGGGGATGCGCTCGATGCGCCGCTTGAACTCGCGGTCGAGCATGTCATAGGCAGTGGTCAGGTCGGTGGTGCTGGCCAGCCGCACCTTCAGCACCGGCTGGTCACTGCTGGACCACTTGAACACGTTGTAGCGCTGCAGGTCATCGGGCAGGTCGCTGCGGATCGCATCGATGCGTTCGCGTGCATCGGAGGCGGCGATGGCGATGTCGCGGTCCCAGTCGCTGAACTCGATGAAGATCAGCGCCGCCTCGGAGGTGGCCGACGAGCGCATGCGCTTGATGCCGGTCATCGTCGCCAGCGATTCCTCCACCGGGCGGATGATGGTCCGCTCCACTTCCTCCGGGGTTGAACCGGTGTACGGGATCTGCACGAACAGGAACGGCGCGGAGATGTCCGGCAGCGCTTCCAGCGGCAGCCGGAACGAGGCGATCAGGCCGATCACCACCAGTGACACAAAACACATGATGGTGGTGACCGGACGGCGGATGGAGAACTCGGCAACACTCATGCCGGCTCCTCCACACCCGCCGCGCTGCCTGCTGCACCCGGCTCGATCTCACCGGCGTGCTTGCGGCCACGCTCGCGGTAGTAGGCATCACCGCGGCGATCCATCAGGTCGTACACCACCGGGATCACCAGCAGGGTGAGCAGGGTCGACACCAGCAGGCCACCGATTACGGTGATTGCCATCGGCGCACGCACTTCAGCACCCTCGCCCATCGCCACCGCCAGCGGCAGGAAGCCGAACAGCGTGCACAGCGTGGTCATGATGATCGGCCGCAGGCGCGAGCGCGCACCTTCCACCAGGGCCTCATGCTTGGCCACGCCGGCCTCGCGCAGCTGGTTGACCTTGTCGATCAGGATGATCGCGTTCTTGGTGACCAGGCCCACCAGCAGGATCAGGCCGATGAACACCACCACCGAGATGGGCTTGCCGGTCAGCATCAGTGCCAGGATCGCGCCGACCAGCGCCAGCGGGATGGTGAACAGGATCACGAACGGATGCAGCAGCGACTCGAACTGCGACGCCATCACCAGGTAGACCAGGAAGATCGCCAGGCCGAAGGCGAAGATCAGCGACTTCGCCGCCTGCGCCAGCTCTTCACCCTGGCCGCCGATGTGCAGGCCGACACCCGCGCCCAGCGGTTGCTCGGCGACCATCTGCTGCACTTCACGCATGGCCGCACCCAGATCGATGTCGCGCAGGTTGGCCGAGACCACCGCAACGCGGGTCTGGTCGGCACGATGGATCTCGCTGGGGCCAGTGGTGGCAACCACGTCGGCAACCGCGTCCAGCGTCACCGGACGGGTACTGCCGGGATTGACGATCAGGCGGCGGATGCTTTCCACACTGGCACGATCACCTTCCTGTGCACGCACCAGCACGTCGATCTTGCGGTCACGGAAGCTGTAGCGGGTGGCCACGTCACCGCGCACCTTCTTCACCACCACATCGGCGATCTGGCGGGTGGTCAGGCCCAGCGCACCCGCGCGTTCCTGGTCGAAGCGGATTTGGATTTCCGGGAAGCCCTCCTCCACCGTCGACTTCACGTCGGCGTAGTGCGCGTTGCCGCGCAGCATCGCCGCCAGGCGCTGGCCGGCCACTTCGAGCGTCGCCATGTCCTGCCCACGCAGCTCGATTTCCAGCGGCGTGGAGAAGCTGAACAGCGCCGGGCGCGCGAAGTCGACCTGTGCACCCGGATGCTGGCCCATGGTGTCACGCAGGCGCTCGGTGATCTCCGCCTCGGTGCGCGCGTTGCCGCCGCCTTCCATCACCACGGTCAGCTTGCCGATGTTCTCGCCGCTTTCGGTCGGGCTGGCATCCAGGCGGGTGCCGCTGCCACTGACACCATACAGCGAGGCCACGCCTTCACCCTTGCCATGCGCCAGCTGCAGCTCGCGTACCAGCGCATCGGTCTGCTTCAGCGGCGTGCCTGCCGGCAGCTTCACCGTCATTTCGAAGCGGTCCTGTGCCAGCTGCGGAATCAGGTCGGCACCGAGCATCGGCACCAGCGCCATGGTCGCCACGAAGATGATCGTGGCCACGCCCAGCACCTTGCCCGGGTGCGCCAGCGCGCTCGGCAGCAGTCGCAGGTAGCCGCGCTCGGCACCGGCATAGGGCTTCATCGCCAGATCGCTGGCCTTGCGCATCACTGGGCCAACCACCGCCACCACGCCACGCCACGCCCGCACGACCAGCCAGGCCAGTGCATAGAAGCTCCAGCGCGCGGTCGCCACGGCACCACGGCGACCCAGCGCCACCGGCTTCTGCCAACGGTTCTGCGGCTGCCACGGCTCGTTCGGTGCCTCTTCCGGGAACGCCAGCGGCGGCCGTCCCTTCAGCGAGCTCAGCATCGGGATCAGCGTCATCGACACCAGCAGCGAGATCGCAATGGCGATCGCCACGGTCAGTGCCTGGTCGCGGAACAGCTGGCCGGCGATGCCGTCGACGAACACCAGCGGCAGGAACACCGCGATGGTGGTCAGGGTCGAGGCGACCACCGCCATGCTCACTTCGCGGGTACCGACGATGGCCGCCTGCAGGATGCCCAGGCCACGCTCGCGGGCCTTGGCGATGCTCTCCAGCACCACGATCGAGTCGTCCACCACCAGGCCGGTGGCCAGTGCCAGACCGCCCAGCGACATCACGTTCAGGCTCAGGCCGAGCTGGCCCATGAAGAAGAACGTGGCGATGATCGAGACCGGCAGCGACAGGCTGATCACGAACGTGCTCCAGCCATCACGCAGGAACAGGAAGATGATCAGGATGGCCAGCAGCCCGCCGATCACCGCATCCTTCTTGACGTCGGCGATGGCGTGCTCGATGAAGCGCGACTGGTCCTCGATGGTGGTCATCTCGACATCGGAGGGGAACGTGCCCTTGATCTGCTCCAGGCGCTTGCGCAGCGCTTCGGCGGTGGACACGGTGTTGGCATCGCCTTCCTTGTAGATGGCCAGTTCAACCGATTCCTTGCCACCCAGGCGGATCACCGCTTCGCGTTCCTTGTAGCCCTGGCGCACGGTGGCCACATCCTTCAGGCGCACCGGCACACCGTTGGCGACCACGCTGGAACCACCGCCGGAGGACGCGCTCTGCGCCGCCGACGCCGCCGCGATCGCGGCCGCCGAACCGGTCGATGCGGCGATGTTGAACATCTGCTGCAGTGCCGAGTCGGCCGCGCTGCCATTGGCGGCCTGGGTGGTCACCAGCAGGTTGCGGATTTCCTCCAGGTCGGCGAACTGGTTGACAGTGCGCACCAGGAAGCGCTGCGAACCCTCCTCCAGGCGACCGCCGGAGATGTTGATGTTCTCGTCCTTCAGGCGCTTGATGACGGTGTCGATCGGCAGGTTCAGCTGCGCCAGCTTCTGCTGGTCGATGTCGACCTGGATCTCGTCTTCCAGGCCACCGCCGACCTTGACCGCTGCGACGCCGGTGACCGGCTCCAGCTTCTTCTTCAGGTCTTCATCGGCATAGCGGCGCAGGCCGGTCAGCTCGCGGATCGCGTCGGCATCGCTGGCCGGTGCCACCTTGTTCGACAGCACCAGGCGCATGATCGGCTCGGTGGACGGATTGAAGCGCAGCAGCACCGGGGCCTTGGCCTCCAGTGGCAGGTTCAGCGCTTCCATCTTGTCGCGCACCTCCAGGCTGGCCTGGTCCATGTTGGTGCCCCAGGCGAACTCCAGCACCACGTCGCTCTGGCCGGTGCGCGAGACCGACTTCAGCTTGCGCAGGTTCTTGACCACGCCCACCGCTTCTTCGACCGGCTGGGTGATCAGGGTTTCGATTTCGGTCGGCGCCGCACCGGTGTACTCGGTGCGCACGGTCAGCGTCGGGTAGCTCAGGTCGGGCAGCAGGTTGACCTTGAGGTTGCCCAGCGCGATCAGGCCGAACAGCAGCAGGGTGACCGTGCACATGGCGATGGTCACGCGGCGGCGGGTGGCGAATTCCACCAGGCCGCCGCGCATGCCCGCGGCGGCGCCGTCGCTCGCCGGCGAGGCACCGTGGTCGTGGCCCGGGGCGGTCATTGCTTGCTCCCGGCCTTGTCTGCCGGCTTGGCGGCCGCTGCGACCGTCTTCGCCTTTGCCTTCGGATCGGCGATCACCTGCACTGCGGTGCCGTCGCGCAGCGCGACCTTGCCGGCGGTGACCACCTGATCACCGGCCGCCAGGCCATCACGGATCTCCACCCACGGGCCCTCGGCGTAACCCAGCTTGACCGGAACGCGTGCGACCTTGCCTTCGCGCACCCGGAACACCGCCGGCTCACCGTCGTCGAGCAGCGCCAGGCGCGGCACCACCAGCGCATCGGCACGCTGGTCGTAATCGATGCGGATGCGGCCGAACATGCCGGGCTGCAGCGCATGCGCGGCGCCATCGAAGGCGCTGACCACGCGAAATGTGCCGCTGCCCGAATCCACCACCGGCGCGATGCGATCGACGGTGCCGGTGAAGCTCTGCCCCGGCAGTGCATCGGCAGCCAGTGTCACCGGCTGGCCGGCGCGCAGCGTAGCCAGCTCGCGCTCGGGCACATTGAGCGTGGCTTCCAGCCGCGAGTTGTCGACGATGCGGAAGATCGGCGTGTTGATCTGCACGAAGTTGCCGGTCTTGATCGAGCGCGAGGCGATCACGCCGGAGATCGGCGCCACCACCGTGGTGTAGGACAGTTCCAGCGTGGCCAGGCGGTACTGCGCACGGACGTTTTCCAGGTCGTAGCGCAGCTGGTCAACGCTGGCCGCACTGACCAGCTGCTGGACGACCAGCTTCTGTGCACGCTGATAGTCGTTTTCCAGCTTGCGCATCTGCGCTTCGCTCTGCGCCACGGCCAGGCGTGCGCGGTCCGGGTCCAGGCGCACCAGCGGCTGGCCAGCGGTCACCCGCTGGCCTTCCTCGACCAGCACCGCCAGCGCCACGCCGGAGGTCTTGGCGACCACCTGCGATTCGGCGCGTGGTTCCAACGCGGCGGTACCGGTGTAGCTGGCCGCGACGGCACGGTGGCTGGCCACGGCCACTTCGACCGGGACCGCGTCGACCTTCTTCTCCTCCTTGGTCTCGGCGGCCTTGGCTTCGGAATTGGGCCCTGCGGCGCAACCGCCCAGCAGCAGGGAGGTGGAGATCAGCAGTGCGGCAGCGCAGATTCCGCTGCGACGGCCGGACAGGAAGGTTGGGTGCGACATCGTCAGGTCCCTGGAGGATGCGTGGACAGGTGTGGTAGCAAAGTAATGCACCACTTCACGGCAACACCATATCCCAAAGGTCATGGTGCCTTCACGCCACCGGTCGGCCCGCCCCCCCCCCCCATTTCAGCTAGATGAAACCTGGGGCTATACTCGGGTCGTTCCGTACCCCACGCCGGAACGACCAGACCCGAATCCCCGGAAACGACACCATGCGCCCGCAGCCGCTCGCCGCTTGTCTCGCTCTGGCCGTCCTCCTGCCCCTTGGGGCCGCCGCACAGCCCGCTCCTGCTCCTGCCACACCGGCCCCGGCTCCCGCCGCTGCCCCGGCGCCCGCCGCCCCCACCGGCAACTTCGACAATGGCCGTGTCCTGGCCTACACCTGTCAGGGCTGCCACGGGATCACCGGCTACAAGAACGCCTACCCCAGCTACCGGGTGCCGAAGATCGGCGGCCAGACCCAGCAGTATCTGGCCCAGGCCCTGACCGAATACCGCCAGGGCAAGCGCCGGCATCCGACGATGCAGGCGCAGTCGATGAGTTTCAGCGAACAGGAGATCGCCGATCTCTCTGTTTACCTGTCCACCGTCAAGTAAGGCCCGCCCATGTCGAAAGCCGCGCATCCGATGCGTCACGCCATCGCCCTGTCCGTTGCCCTGCTGCTGGCGGCCTGTTCGCAGTCGCAGGTGGAAAACAGCGAGAAATCCGCCGCCGACCCGGGCCATGCCAGCGGCGAACACGGCTCTTCTTCTTCGGCCGGCCTGCCTGCAGGCCGCGAGGCCGCCGGTGAAGCCCGCGCCAAGGTGAAGGGCAAGGCCACCAACCAGAGCTGCATCGACTGCCACGGGGCTGATGGCAATGCGCCGATCGATCCGACCTATCCGAAGCTGGGTGGGCAGTACGGTGACTACCTGGCGCATGCGCTGCAGGCCTACCGCGCCGGTGACCGCCAGCACATGTTGATGACGCCACAGGCGAAGGACCTGAGTGATCAGGACATCGCCGATCTGGCGGCGTATTTCGGCAGCCGGCCGAGCCAGCTGCGGGATCTGCACGGGGTCAAATGACCGCAGGCCCCCGGTGGGTGCGGACCGTCGGTTGGTAGGTGCGGACCGTTGGTCCGCACAGATTCCGGATATCCACGCATGGTGTGGCTCTACCAGGCATCGGCGTCGGTAGGTGCGAACCGTTGGTCCGTACGGAGGTGTAACCGGCTTCGGTGGGTGCGGACCTTGGTCCGCACTGATGCCACCATCCACGCATGGCGTGGATCTATTGATTCTCGACTCGATCAATCGGCGCACTGCTGGCGCCGACCGATACTCAGCCTTCCAGCTCTTCCCAGCGCGCGTAAGCGGCATCCAGCTCGGCCTGCACCTTGGCCAGCTGCTGGGTGTGCGCCGTCACTTCAGCACTGCTGCGGGTGTAGAACGACGGGTCGTTCATCGCCGAGGTCAGGCCTTCGACATCGCCTTCCAGCTTCTCGATGGTCTTCGGCAGCTGCTCCAGTTCGCGCGCTTCCTTGTAGGCCAGCTTGCGCTTGGGTGCGGCCGGAGCTGCGGTGCCCGGGGTGGCCGATGCAGGGGCCGCCGGCTTGGCGGCAGGGGCCGCGGCAGGCGCTGCGATGCTGGCCGCATAACGCTGCCAGTCGCTGTAACCGCCCACGTATTCGCCGATCACGCCATCGCCTTCCATCACCAGCGTGGAGGTGACCACGTTGTCGATGAAGTCACGGTCATGGCTGACCAGCAGCAGGGTGCCGGTGTAATCGCCCAGCAGCTCTTCCAGCAGCTCCAGCGTTTCCACGTCCAGGTCGTTGGTCGGTTCGTCCATCACCAGCAGGTTGGACGGCTGCGCGAACAGCTTGGCCAGCAGCAGGCGGTTGCGCTCGCCACCGGACAGGCGGGTAATCGGCGCACGCGCGCGCTCCGGGGTGAACATGAAGTCCTGCAGGTAGGCATGCACGTGCTTGCGCTTGCCGTTGAACTCGAGGAAATCGCGGCCTTCGGCGACGTTCTCGATCGCGCTCCAGTCTTCGCGCAGCACCGCGCGGTACTGGTCGAAATACGCGATCTGCAGGTTGGTACCCGCATTGACCTCACCCTTGGCCGGCTGCAGTTCGCCCAGTAGCAGCTTCAACAGCGTGGTCTTGCCGCTGCCGTTGGGACCGATCAGGCCGATGCGGTCGCCGCGCATGATGGTGGTGGTGAAATCGCGGACCATGGTGCGCTCGCCGAAGGCGAACGAAATGTCCTTGACGTCGATGACCTTCTTTCCGGAACTGACGCCCTGTGCGGCTTCCATCTTGACGTTGCCGCTGAGGTCGCGGCGCTGCGAACGCTCCACGCGCATCGCCTTCAGGCGGCGCACGCGGCCTTCGTCGCGGGTGCGACGGGCCTTGATGCCCTGCCGGATCCAGACTTCTTCCTGCGCCAGCAGCTTGTCGAAGCGGGCGTTTTCCTGCGCCTGCGCATTGAGACGTTCCTCGCGGCGGCGCTCGTAGTTGGCCCAGTCGCCTGGCCAGCTGGTGACCTGGCCGCGGTCGATCTCGACGATGCGGGTGGCCAGGGCACGCAGGAAGCGACGGTCATGGGTGACGAACACCACGCTGCCGCTCCAGCCCTTCAGGAACGCTTCGAGCCAGTCGATGGCTTCGATGTCCAGGTGGTTGGTCGGTTCGTCCAGCAGCAGCACATCGGGGCTGGACACCAGCGCGCGGGCGAGCAGCACGCGGCGCTTCATGCCGCCGGACAGGCGGCCGAACTCGGCCTCGCCATCCAGGTCGAGCTTGGTCAGGGTTTCGCTGACGCGCTGGTCCAGGCCCCAGCCGTTGGCGGCATCGATCTTGGCCTGCACATTGCCGAGGGCTTCGCCATCGAACACCTCGGCATGGCTGAGGTGGTGGAATTCGGCCAGCCACTGGCCCAGTTCGCCGAGGCCATCGGCGACGACGTCGAACACCGAGCCGGCGGCGCCGTGTGGCACTTCCTGCTCCAGGCGGGTGACGCGCACGCCCTGCTGCACGCGGACTTCGCCGTCATCGGGCTTGTGGTCGCCGGACAGCAGCTTGAGCAGGGTGGATTTGCCGGCGCCGTTGCGGCCGATCAGGGCGATGCGTTCGCCCGGCTCGATCGACAGTTCGGCCTTTTCCAGCAACAACGGGCCGCCGACGCTGAAGTCGACGTTCTGCAGAGTAATCAGAGGCATCCGGATATTGTACGGGTTGGGGGCGTCGGCCGGGTTGCACCCGGCACCCGCAGAGGCAACCGCCGCAGCCAAAGCAACGTCAAAAGCTGGTTTCCTGTGGGATGGCGGGATGGGTCCGGTCGCGGGGGACGCCGTAAACCCGTCCCTGGGGGCTTGGCCGCGGCATCCATGCCGCGGACACCCCCGCAACCGGACCCATCCCGCCTTCGACAGATTTCTGCGATCTGTCGGAACGGCATTCTGCTCTGGTGGGTGGCGACCTTGGTGGACACGGTCGATCCACGCCATGCGTGGATGAGCGCTACAAGAAGTGTCGATGGATGGACTCGACTGGGGGTCTGATGGATTACTCCACCTGCCCCAGCAACGCCTGCAACCCCGGCAGCCACTGCTTGCCCGGGTGGCGCACCAGCCACAGCGTGCGCTGCAGGGGAGGCAGCGGGGTGTCCAGCACGCGCAGGTGGCCCAGCGCCAGCGGCTCTTCCAGCGCGTGGCGCGAGAGGCAGGCCAGGCCGAGGCCGGCGATCGCGGCCTGCTTGATCGCTTCGGTATTGCCCAGCTGCAGGGTCTGGGCGAAACCTCGCAGATGCGGCAGCAGGGCCTGCTCCACCGCTTCGCGGGTACCGGAACCCGGTTCGCGCAGCAGCCAGCGGGCGCGGCGCAGTTCGTCCAGCGTCCAGCGCGGCGGAGCGTCGTCGGCGGCGACGATCACCAGCGGATCCTGCTGCCAGGCGGTCACCTGCAGGCCGCGCTCGTGACACGGGCCTTCGATCAGGCCGGCGTCGACGTCCAGGCGCTGCACGGCGGCGACAACGCCGGCACTGTTGTCGATGCGCAGATCAACCTCGGCCTGTGGCGCCTGGCGCAGCAGTTCGGCGATGCGTGGCGGCAGCAGGTAATTGCCGATGGTGGTACTGGCCGCCAGCACCAGCCGCAGCGGCGCGCCCTGCGACGGGTCGCCGCCGGCGGCCAGCTGCCGCTCCAGATCGGCGGCGTTGACCAGCAAGGTACGCGCCGGCTCCAGCAGTGCGCGGCCGTGCCCGTTCAGCGCCAGGCGGCGTCCGATGCGGTCGAACAGCGGGGTGCCGAAGTGGGCTTCCAACTCCTGCAGGGCGGCACTGCTGGCTGATTGCGAAAGCGCGATGGCCTGGCCGGCGGCGGTAGTGCTGCCGTGATCGGCGATGGCGACGAAGACCTGCAGCTGGCGCAAGGTCAGGCGCATGGCACTTACCTTCTTGATGGGTAGGTTTCACCTATATTATTTGTTTTACAGGTAATCGTCTCAGGCGCACGCTTGCCCCATCTCTCCAGCGCTGCCCGTGCCATGAACGCCCCCGCCCTCTCCCCCTGGTCCCTGCCCGCCCTGCGCCAACGCTGGCAGCCGCGCCTGCCCGGCCTGCTGCTGGTCGGCCTGATCGCAGCGGCGTCGCTGTACCTGGCCGAGCTGCCGTGGCTGCAGGCACACGGCCTGAGTGCGCTGACCGTGGCCATCGTCGCCGGCATCGTGATCGGCAACACCCTCTACCCGCGGCTGGCGCCGAGCAGCGCGGCCGGTGTCGGCTTTTCCAAGCACTGGCTGCTGCGCGCCGGCATCGTGCTGTACGGCCTGCGCCTGACCTTCCAGGACATCGGCCACGTCGGCGTCAGCGGCGTGCTGATGGACGTGCTGGTGGTCGCCAGCACCTTCGGCCTGGCCTGCTGGCTGGGTGTGCGCGTGTTCAAGATGGAGCGCGAGGCAGCGATGCTGATCGGTGCTGGCAGCGCGATCTGCGGCGCGGCAGCGGTGATGGCCGCCGAACCCGTGGTGCGTGGCCGCGCGGCACAGGTCACGGTGGCCGTGTCGACGGTGGTGGTGTTCGGCACGCTGGCGATGTTCCTCTACCCGGCGCTGTATGCCCTGGTGCAGTCGCACGGCTGGCTGGCGATGGATGCGCGGCAGTACGGCCTTTTCTCCGGTGCGACGGTGCATGAAGTGGCACAGGTGGTGGCGGCAGGCCGTGCGGTCAATGAAGCGGCGGCTGATACGGCGGTGATCACCAAGATGGTGCGGGTGATGCTGCTGGCGCCGTTCCTGGTTGCGCTGTCGCTGTGGCTGGCGCGTGGCGGCAAGGCCAGCGCCGACGGCAGCAAGGCGCGCATCGTGGTGCCGTGGTTCGCCTTCGGTTTCGTGGCGGTGGCCGGTTTCAACTCGCTGCATCTGCTGCCGGCTGGCCTGCAGGCCGGGCTGGTGCAGCTGGATACCGTGCTGCTGGCGATGGCGATGGCCGCGCTGGGCCTGACCACCCACGTCTCGGCGCTGCGCCAGGCCGGCCTGAAGCCGCTGCTGCTGGCGCTGATCCTGTTCGCCTGGCTGCTGTTCGGGGGGCTGGCGATTCATCAGGGCGTGTTGGCGGTGCTGGGCTGATCAAGAGCGTGCCGACCAAGGTCGGCGCCCACATGGATGAAGGCCCTGTGGCAGGGAGCGGCCGCGCGGACGGGTACAATGCGCCATGACTGACTTCTCGACCCTGCCGCTGAGCCCGGCCCTGCAGCCCGGCCTGGATGCCCTCGGCTACACCACCCTCACCCCCGTGCAGGCGCAGAGCCTGCCGGCCATTCTGGATGGCCGCGATGTGATCGCACAGGCGCCGACCGGCAGCGGCAAGACCGCCGCCTTCGGCCTGGGCCTGCTGCAGGCCATCGACCCCAGCCTGATCCGCGTGCAGGCGCTGGTGCTGTGCCCGACCCGCGAACTGGCCGACCAAGTCGGCAAGCAGATCCGCAAACTGGCCACCGGCATTCCCAACCTGAAGCTGTTGCTGCTGGTGGGCGGCGTGCCGCTGGGCCCTCAGCTGGCGTCGCTGGAAGGCCATGACCCGCATGTGGTGGTCGGCACACCCGGCCGCGTGCAGGAGCTGGCACGCAAGCGCGCGCTGAATCTGGGCGCGGTGCGCACGCTGGTGCTGGACGAAGCCGACCGCATGCTCGATATGGGCTTCGAGGAGCCGATCCGCGAGATCGCCGGCCGCACCCACAAGGACCGCCAGAGCCTGCTGTTCTCCGCCACCTTCCCCGACAGCATCCGCGCCATGGCGCGTGACCTGCTGCGCGACGCGGTGGAAGTGACCGTGGAAGGCGCCGATCAGGCGCCGGCCATCCGCCACCTGTTCTGCGAGGTGGAACCGGCGCACCGCCAGAAGGCGCTGGCGGGCCTGCTGCTGAAGTACACGCCGGAATCAGCGGTAGTGTTCTGCAACACCCGCAAGGACGTGGACGAGGTTGCGAATTCCCTGCAGCAGTTCGGCTTCTCCGCGCTCGCCCTGCATGGCGACATGGAGCAGCGCGACCGCGAGGAAGTGCTGTTGCTGCTGGCCAACCGCAGCTGCAACGTGCTGGTGGCCAGCGACGTGGCCGCACGTGGCCTGGACGTGGAAGAGCTGGCGGCGGTGATCAACTACGAGCTGCCGACCGACGTGGAGAGCTACCAGCATCGCGTGGGCCGTACCGGCCGTGCCGGTGCCAGCGGCCTGGCGATCAGCCTGGTGGCCGGCCGTGAGAAGACCCGCGCCGAAGCCATCGAAGCGCAGATGGGGCAGCCGTTGGACTGGCAGAAGACGCCGCTGGCGACCTCGCGCCCGGCCGAATTGCCGCAGGCCGCGATGCGCACCCTGCGCATTGATGGTGGCAAGACCGACAAGCTGCGCCCGGGCGACATCCTTGGCGCGCTGACCGGTGATGCCGGCCTGTCAGCCAAGTTCATCGGGAAGATCGCGATCTTCCCGACCCGCTCCTACGTGGCGATCGCCCGAGAGCAGGCCAACAAGGCCGTGGCCAGGCTGGAAGCCGGCAAGATCAAGGGCCGTCGCTTCCGCGTGCGGATGATGTGATTGGCAAGGTAGTCGCCGGGCATGGCCCGGCACTCCATGCATGCCGTGTGTAGCGGCGGGCCACGCCCGGCGACAGACTCAGAACACCAGTTCGGTGTGCAGCGGCAAATCCGATTCCCAGCGCGCACGACCGCCGAGGCCATCGAGCTCGACCAGCACGCCGGCACCGACCACGTCCACACCCAGGCGGCGCACCAGCGACAACGCGGCGACCAGCGTGCCGCCCGTGGCCAGCACGTCGTCGATGATCGCCACGCGGGCACCGGCCGGCAGGGCATCGGCGTGCACTTCGATGCAGTCGCTGCGGTATTCCAGCGTGTATTCCTCGCGCAGCACCTGACCCGGCAGCTTGCCCGGCTTGCGCACCGGCACGAAGCCCACGCCCAGTTCCAGCGCCATGGCGGCACCGAGGATGAAACCACGCGATTCGATACCGATCACCGCGTCCAGCTTCTGGTCGCGCCAACGGCCGGCCATCGCGGTGATGGCACCGCGGAAGTCCTCGCCATGGGCGAGCAGCGGCATGATGTCCTTGAAGAGGATGCCGGGCTTGGGGAAGTCGGCGATGTCGCGCAGGCGGGAGGCCCACTGCGGAGCGACGAGGGCGTCGGTCATGTCACGTTGGTTGTCTGATGGCGGCATAGGGTACCTGTTCCGGGCGCCGGCTGCCTGTTGGGGGTGTCGGCCGGGCTGCGCCCGGCACCTGCAGAGGCTTCAAGCAACGGCAACGGCAACAGCAGAAGCGGGTTTCCTGTGGGATGGCGGGGTGGGTCCGGTTGCGGGGGCCGCTGCAAGTACGTCCATGTAAGCTCGGTCGCCGCATCCATGCGGCTCA
>NZ_JBQEMR010000002.1:421950-483889 GCF_052045015.1 Stenotrophomonas sp. 22692 | reverse complement strand
TCCATGGGTGAGGGCGCTTCGCTTGCGAAGCATTGCTTCGCAAGCGCCCGAACGCCCAGCCGCCAGCGGCTGGGCCGGACTGGGGATTCACGGCGTCCCCCGCAACTGGACCCAGCCCGCCAACCCTCAGGAAACCCGCTTCTGCTGTTGCTTCGGCTTCTGCGGGTGCAGGGCTGCAAAGCCCTGCAGAACAAACCCACCCCCTACCAAGGTAGGGCGGCCCGCGCGCCAGCGCCGGACTATCCTCGAACCCATGACTTCGTCTGGGAGGGCTGCGTCATGAACTACGAGGAAACCTACCGTCGCTCGATCGACGAGCCGGAGGCCTTCTGGGGCGAGGAAGCCAAGCGCATCCATTGGCACAAACCGCCGCAGCAGGTGCTCGACTACAGCAATCCGCCGTTCCGGCGCTGGTTCGTCGGCGGCGAAACCAATCTCTGCTACAACGCCGTCGACCGCCATCTGGCCGAGCGCGCCGACCAGCTCGCACTGGTCGCCATCTCCACCGAAACCAACAGCACCCGCGAAATCACCTATCGCCAGCTGTATCGCGAAGTGAACGACTTCGCCGCCGTGCTCAAGCACCTCGGCGTCGGCCATGGTGACCGCGTGGTGATCTACATGCCGAACATGGCCGAAGCCGTGTTCGCGATGCTGGCCTGTGCGCGCATCGGTGCGGTGCACTCGGTGGTGTTTGGGGGCTTCGCCGCGCACAACCTGGCGCTGCGCATCGACGATGCGAAGCCGAAGCTGCTCATCGCCGCCGATGCCGGCATGCGCGGTGGCAAGCTGATTCCGTACAAGCCGATGGTTGACGCGGCCTGCGCCGAAGCGGCTTCGCCGCCACCGCATGTGCTGATCGTGTCGCGCGGGCTGGATGCCGCCGAACCACGCGTGCCGGGCCGTGATGTGGAGTACGCCACGCTGCGTGCGCAGATCGGGGAAGTCGATGTGCCGGTGCAATGGCTGGAAGCAAGCGAACCGAGCTACCTGCTGTACACCTCCGGCACCACCGGCAAGCCGAAGGGCGTGCAGCGTGATGTCGGTGGCTATGCCGTGGCGATGGCGCAGTCGATGGAGACGGTATTCGACTGCAAGCCTGGCCAGGTGATGTTTTCCACCTCTGATGTCGGCTGGGCTGTCGGTCATTCCTACAATGTGTACGGCCCGCTGATCGGTGGTTGCACCTCGCTGCTGTACGAAGGGCTGCCGACCAATCCGGACCCGGGCATCTGGTGGGCACTGTGCGAGCAGTACAACGTGCGAACGATGTTCTCTTCGCCCACCGCCATCCGCGTGCTGAAGAAGCACGACGCAGACTTCATCCATCGCCACGACCTGCGCGCGCTGAAGTACCTGTTCCTGGCCGGTGAGCCGCTGGATGAACCGACCGCGCACTGGATCAGCGAAGCGCTCGGCAAGCCGATCATCGACAACTACTGGCAGACCGAAACCGGCTGGCCGGCACTGACCCTGCTGCCGGGCCTGGAGATGAAGCCGGTGCGCTTCGGTTCGCCGGGTTTCCCCAATCTCGGCTATCGGATGAAGGTGATCGACGAGAACACCGGTGAGGAAGTCGCACCGGGGCAGAAGGGCGTGCTGGTGGTGTCGCCGCCGTTGCCGCCGGGCTGCATGAGCACGGTGTGGAATGATGACAACCGCTTCCTGCAGAGCTACTTCAGCCACTTCAAGGAACTGCTGTACAGCTCGCTGGACTGGGCGATCCGCGATGATGATGGTTACACCTTCATCCTCGGCCGCACCGATGATGTGATCAACGTGGCCGGGCACCGCCTGGGCACGCGCGAGATCGAGGAGGCCATTTCCAGCCATCCGCGCGTGGCCGAGGCTGCCGTGATCGGGGTCAAGGACGAACTGAAGGGGCAGGTGCCGCTGGTGTTCGTCACCCTCAAGCAGGGGCTCGATGGCGAGGATCCGGCGCCGGTGGTGGCCGAGATGATGGCGACGGTGACGACTTCGCTTGGTGCGGTAGCGCGCCCGGCGCATGTGCACGTGGTCAATGCACTGCCCAAGACCCGTTCGGGCAAGCTGCTGCGGCGCTCGTTGCAGGCGTTGGCCGAACAGCGCGACCCGGGGGACCTGTCGACGCTGGATGATCCCAGCGCGCTGGAGGAAATCCGCCGCGCGCTGGGCCGCTGACCTGCTTCTGTAGAACCGAGCCGATACTCGGCTCCGCATGCCTTGCCAAAGCAGCCGAGCATGGGCTCGGCTCTACAGGGGAGGCCGTTGCTGCACCGCAGCTTCCTCCCTGCAACCGGTGCGCTAAGCTCGGTTGCAGGGGAGCGTGCCCGCCAGGGCGCGCCGGCATTGCGCATCGAGGGAGGGGGAGGCAATGGCATTGCTGCACGCCAAGACGGCGGCTGGCCGTCAGGAAATCGAAGACCGTGGCCGGCGCTTGCCGGCGGCACTGCGTTCGATCCTGCTGATGGTCGACGGCCATCGCGATGACACTGAATTGCGCGGCCTGTTCGAAGGCCTGCGTGCGCCGCCCGACGCACTGGAGCAATTGTCAGCGCAGGGCCTGATCGAAGTGATCGGCGGAAGTGCCGAGGTGACACCGCTGCGCGGCATCAGCACCGGGCGCGAACAGGACCCGGCGCTGTACCAGCAGCTGTACGACGCGATGAGCGAGGCGGTACGCCGCCACCTGGGCCTGAAGGGCTACTTCATGCAGTTGAAGATCGAACGCTGCACCGATGCGCTGGCGCTGGAACGCCTGTGCCCGGAACTGCTGGCGGCGGTGGGCAAGGCGCGCAGTCCGGCGCTGGCGCAGCGCTGGTGGCAGGAAACCCAGGCTGCCGTGGTCAATGGTGGTGGCGAGGTCGTGCAGGCCTGAGCCACCGCGTAAAGTGATCGGTTCACTTCCCCCACAAGGAGTCCCGCGTGCAGGACGACCACGACGACACCGACACCCCTGGCTGGGACGCGATCAATGCGGCGCTGGCGCCCCTGTATGCCGGGCAGGAGCCGCGTCACTTCGGCACCGCGCTGCCGTACACGCTCGGTGGCCAGGATCCTCTCGATGGCATCAGCGTGTACTGGGCGGATGCGCCTGTACCCCACTGGCACTACATCACTTATGGCTTCTCCGAACTGTATGCCAAGGAGAGCAGTGATGCCGCCACCAGCGGCTATGGTTTCGAGCTGACCTTCCGCCTCGCTGCCGACGCCGGTGAGAACGCCGGCAGCACCCCGCCGGTGTGGCCGATGAACCTGCTGCAGAACCTGGCGCGCTATGTGTTCGGCAGTGGCAACGTGTTCGAGGACGGTCACCATCTCAATGCCAACGGCCCGATCGCGCTGGAGACCGGCACGCGCTTGTGCCATCTGGCCTTCGTCGCGGATCCGCAGTTGCCCGCACGCGACACCGCCAATGGCCACCTGCAGTTCCTGCAGCTGGTCGGGCTGACCGATGAGGAGATGGAAGCGGTCAAGCGCTGGTCGACGCGCGGCGTGCTGCAGGCGCTGCAACCGGCGATGCCGCTGTGGATCAGCGACCTGCATCGCGGCAACCTGCTGGAGGAACCGGCGCTGGCCGCACAGGTGCAGGCCGGCAGCGAGCGCGAGGGCTCCAGTACCGGCATGTTGTTCATCGAGACACTGGATTGGCGGCAGGAGGCGGGCGTCACCACCCTGGTGCTGGGGGCCGGCCAGGTCGCCAGCGTGTGCGAGCTGCTGCCGCTGCGCCTGCGCCACGGCAGATCGCTGGAACTGGTCAGCCGCGAGCGGCAGTGGGAGTTCGTTCCGGCCAGGGGCGGTGAAGTGGGCGACGTCTCCGCCGACAACGCGCGCTGGGCACTGGACGAGGCGGGATTGCAGGCTCTGGCGGGCGTGCGTGCCGAGCGCGGTATCTACCCGGTGGTGGAGGCGCTGTGCATCGAAGTGGTGCCGACCTACCTGCGCGATGCCAAGGGCGAAGTGATCCGCCAGATCGGCTGATCACGCTGCTGGAACCGAGGGGGTCAGAGCCGCCTGCTGCGCAGACGGATCCGACCCCAGGTCAAGATCAGGCCAGGCCTTCAGCCTTCAGCGCGGCCTGCACGCCGGCGTCGGCATCCATGCGCGCCTTGTAGGCGGCCAGGTTGTCCAGGCCGGACAGGTCGACCTTGGCGCCGGCGGCCCAGCGCAGGGTGATGTAGAAGTACGGATCGGCGAAGCTGCGGAAGCCGGCCAGCCACGGCTTGTCGGCCAGCTGCTTGTCGGCGGTCTCGAACAGGCCACGCAGGCGCTTGTGCGCGGCGGCGCGGATCGCATCGAACTGGCTCTCGTCGGCGATGAACTTGCCCGGCGCGAACAGCGGCGAGAAGGCCGGATGCACATCGGAATTGACGAAGGCCAGCCAGCGGGTGGCTTCGGCGCGCTGGCGCGGGCTGCCATCGCCGCCGAGGCCGGCCTGCGGGTAGGTGTCGGCGATATAGCCCATGATCGCGGCGTTCTGCAGCAGCACGAAGTCGCCGTCGACCAGTGCGGGGACGGCACCGGCCGGATTGATCTTGAGGAATTCCGGCCCCTTCAGGGTGTCCTTGTTCAGCAGTTCAACCTCGAACGGCTGGCCGGTCCACTGCAGGGCGATGTGGTCGGCGGTGGAACAGGCACCGGGCTTGCTGTACAGCTTCATGGGAACTCCAGGTGATGCGGGCGGGAAACGCCCACTATCCCAGAGCCTGCCCGCGGGCGGCAACGCTGCCGCCAGCACGGATCGTTACGACTGCCGCGGCTTGAGGTTCTGCACCTTGTAGAAGGTGTGATCGCCGATGGTGGCCACCTGGTACGCATTGCGCCAGTTCGGGCTGGCGATGGACAGCGCGGCGAAGTGGCTGGCACCGGGCACGATCTCGCGGCGCTCGCCGGCCGGCAGCGCCCAGTTGCGCTCGGCGTCGAAGGCCACGTTCATCGCCTCGCTCCAGGCCGCGTCGTTGCCCAGCTGGGTACCGGGGGAGACGATGGTCGGTGCGAACTGCTTGCGCGCGGTGACCACCTGGCACATCGAGTCGCCCCACAGGCCACTGTCGAGACGGCGCAGGGCGACCTCGGCGACGGCCTGCTGGCCCCGCAGGGTCTGGTCGCGGGCTTCCAGGTAAACGGTGGTGCTCAAACACAATGAATCAGCGGCCGGCTGCGGCAACAACTGCGACAGCCAGAGAATCCAAGCCAGTTTCATATAACTCCTTGCTCCGTGTGGGCCGCACCCTCCGGTTCCTGCCGCGGGGGCGACAGGAGGCGGGGTACGACTTGGCGTCATGGGGAGGCGGCCATCGGGGCCGCCCCGTGGGCAGCCCCAAAAGAAACGATCAGTACCGATCGAGGGGGCTGCGCCGGCTCACCGGAAACTGGCTGGTGAGCGGAAAGATGGCGCAAGGTAGGGGGGGATAGCCGAACGCATCGTGAACCGTGCGGCTTGACATTCAGGTTCGGCAGGGGTGACGGAAATCACATTCCGCCCCCCATTCAGGCCCTCATCAGAGCGCAGCGGCGACCCGGCTGCCCTGGTCGATCGCCCGCTTCGCATCCAGTTCGGCGGCCACATCGGCGCCGCCGATCAGCTGCGCGTTGATGCCGGCGGCCTGCAGTTCGGCCTGCAATGCGCGGTTCGGTTCCTGCCCGGCGCAGATCACCACATGGTCGACCGGCAGCAGCTGTTCGCTGCCTTCCACGCGGATGCGCAGGCCCTCGTCGTCCACGCCCAGGTACTCGACGCCGCCGAGCATGCGCACGCCCTTGGCCTTCAGCGTGGCGCGATGGATCCAGCCGGTGGTCTTGCCCAGTCGCGCGCCGGGCTTGCCCGGGCTGCGCTGCAGCAGCCACAGCCGCCGCGGTGATGCCTCGGCCTGCGGCCTGGCCAGCGAGCCGCGGGCCTCGAACGTGCTGTCCACGCCCCATTCGGCCATCCAGCGCTGCGGGTCCAGCGAGGGAGACTCACCGGCGTGGCTAAGGAACTCGCCGACATCGAAGCCGATGCCACCGGCGCCGATGATCGCCGCATTGGTGCCCACTTCGACCCGCCCCAGCAGCACGTCCAGATAGCTGACCACCTTGGCGTGGTCGGCGCCGGGGAAATCGACCTTGCGCGGGGTGATGCCGGTGGCCAGCACCACCTCGTCGAAGCCGGCCAGGTTGGCGGCGTCAGCACGGGTGCCGAGGCGCAGCTGCACGCCGGTCTCCTGCAGCGTGTGGCGGAAGTAGCGCAGGGTCTCGTAGAACTCTTCCTTGCCGGGGATGCGCTTGGCCACGTTGAACTGCCCGCCGATCTCCTCGTTGGCATCGAACAGGGTGACCTGGTGGCCGCGCTGGGCAGCGACGGTGGCACAGGCCAGGCCGGCGGGGCCTGCACCGACCACGGCAACCTTCTTCGGCGTAGTGGTGGGGCGGTAGACCAGCTCGGTCTCGTGCGCGGCGCGCGGGTTGACCAGGCAACTGGCCAGCTTGTTCTCGAACACGTGGTCCAGGCAGGCCTGGTTGCAGGCGATGCAGGTGTTGATCGCCTCGGCGCGGCCGGCACGGGCCTTGTTCGGCCACTGCGGGTCGGCCAGCAGCGGCCGCGCCAGCGACACCATGTCGGCGCCGCCATCGGCGAGGATGCGCTCGGCGACGTCGGGCATGTTGATGCGGTTGGTCGCCACCAGCGGCACTTTCACATGTGGCTTGAGCTTGGCGGTGACCCCGGCGAAGGCAGCGCGCGGCACCGAGGTGGCGATGGTCGGGATGCGCGCTTCGTGCCAGCCGATGCCGGAATTGATGATCGTTGCGCCGGCCGCCTCGATCGCCTGCGCCTGCTGCACGATCTCTTCCCAGTTGCTGCCGTCGTCCACCAGATCCACCAGCGACAGGCGGTAGATGATGATGAAGTCCGGGCCGCAGGCCTCGCGGATACGGCGCACGATCTCCACCGCGAAGCGCATGCGCTGGCGCGCGTCGCCACCCCAGGCATCGGTGCGCTTGTTGGTGCGCGGGGCGATGAACTCGTTGATGAGGTAGCCCTCCGAGCCCATCACTTCCACGCCGTCGTAGCCGGCCTCGCGGGCCAGCTTCGCGCTGCGTGCGTAGTCGGCGATATGGCGCTCGACGCCGCTGGCCGAGAGCGCGCGCGGGGTGAACGGGTTGATCGGTGCCTTCAGCTTCGACGGCGCCACCGACAAAGGGTGGTAGGCATAGCGGCCGGCATGCAGCAGCTGCAGGCAGATCTTCGCGCCGTGCTGGTGCGCGGCGGCGGTGAGCTGGCGGTGCGGGCGTACTTCCCACGGCCAGGACAGCTTGCCGCCGAACGGCTTCAACCAGCCCACTACATTCGGCGCGAAGCCACCTGTGACGATCAGGCCGACGCCGCCCTCGGCGCGTTCGGCGAAATAGGCCGCCAGCCGCGGGAAGTCGCGGGCGCGATCCTC
The DNA here is from genome assembly GCF_052045015.1 of Stenotrophomonas sp. 22692. Classification (NCBI taxonomy): domain Bacteria; kingdom Pseudomonadati; phylum Pseudomonadota; class Gammaproteobacteria; order Lysobacterales; family Lysobacteraceae; genus Stenotrophomonas; species Stenotrophomonas sp. 22692. The sequence goes on along the minus strand of NZ_JBQEMR010000002.1, from coordinate 476,486 downwards.
CAGGCCGGTGTGCATCGAGCCCATCAATACGCGGTTGCGCAGCTGGGTGAAGCCCAGGTCCAGCGGGGCGAACAGGTGGGGATAGGCGCTTTCGTTGGCTGGCGACATGGTCGATACGCTTGCGTACGGAAGCGCGAAGCGTGCCGCGAAACGGCGGCCGGAGCAAGGGCTGGCGAATCGGTAGCGCCGGGCCATGCCCGGGGACGCGGCTACCCATGGCCGCGCTGTGCGCTCGCCGGGCGCGGTCCGGGCATCGGCCGGCCAATCCCGAACCAGCCCAGCGTCATTCCGCACAGCGGCCCGATCAGCAGGGCGAAGGCCAGCGTGCCGAGGCCGACATTGCCGCCCAGCCACCAGCCCAGCAGCAGCACGCTGCCCTCGATCAGGCTGCGCACTTTCCAGATCGGCCAGCCGGTACGGGCGTGCAGGCCGGTCATCAGGCCGTCGCGCGGGCCAGGGCCCAGCTTGGCGCCGATATACAGGCCGGTGGCCAGCGCGACCAGCAGCATGCCGGCGCAGAACATCGCCAGCTGCCAGCCCAGGCCGACCGCCGGCGGCAGCAGCCACAGCCCGAACTGCGCGGACGGGCCGATCAGCATCACGTTGAGCACGGTGCCAACGCCCGGCTTCTGCCGCAGCGGCCACCACAGCAGCAGCACCAGCGCACCGATCACATTGGTGGCCAGCCCGAACGAGAGCGGCGTCTGCGCGGCGATGCCCTGCGACAGCACGTCCCAGGGCGCCACGCCGATGGCGGCACGGATCATCAGCGATGCGCCGAAGCCGTACAGGAACAGGCCGGCGATCAGTTGCAGCATGCGCAGGGGCAGGGCGGTGGGCATGGCGGTCTCGGGGGAGGGGGATCTGTTCCCACCGTAATCCCGATCCAGTCACTTCAATAGATACAGATGCCGACCAATCCGCCGCTACAGGCGGAATCTGTAGAGCTGAGCCCATGCTCGGCTGCTTTGCCTGGCACCACCAGCCGAGCATGGGCTCGGCGCTACATGACGCGTCAGTCGCCCCAGCCTGCCAGCGCCAGCTTGCCCACCGTGCGTCCGCCGGCCAGGCGCTGATGCGCGATGTCCAGATTTGTCGCATTGATCGGGCCCAGCGTCTCGCTGAGGGTGCCGCGCAGCTGGCCGGCATCGATCATGCTGGCCGTGCGGCTGAGGATGCGGTGCTGCTCGATGCAGTCGGCAGTGGCAAAGCGCGAGCGCGCGAACATGAACTCCCAGTGGATGCCGATGCACTTGGCCTTGTAGGGATCGCCGATCCGCAGCGGCCCACGTGGCTCGACGATCAGGCCGACGTGTCCCTGCGGCGCCAGCAACAGGCCCAGTTCGTCCCAGTAGTGATCGGTGTCGGCCAGGTTGAGTGCGACCTGCACCGCGTCGATGTCCAGCGCCTGCAGCTGGGCCTGAAGCGGTTGCCGGTGGTCGATCACGTGCCGGGCACCCATCTGCCGGCACCAGTCGGCCGAGGCCTCGCGCGACGCCGTGGCGATCACCTCGAAACCCGCATGGCGGGCCAGCTGGATCGCCATCGAGCCGACCCCGCCCGCACCGCCGATCACCAGCAGGTGCTGGCCGGCGTGGCGGCGATCGTCCAGGCGCAGGGGCATGCGCTCGAACAGCAGCTCCCAGGCGGTGAGCGTGGTCAGCGGCAGCGCTGCGGCCTCAGCGAAATCCAGCGTGGTGGGTTTGCGCGCGACCAGGCGTTCGTCCACCCACTGGTACTGCGCATTGCAGCCGGGGCGGGTGACATCACCGGCGTAATAGACCTCGTCACCAGAGGCGAACAGGCTGGCCTCGTCGCCGATCGCCTCGACCACGCCGGCGGCGTCCCAACCCAGCACGCGGGGCGCCTGGAGCGTGGCCGGATCCGTGCTGGCGCGCTGCTTGCCATCGACGGGGTTGACCGAAACCGCCTCGACCCGGACCAGCAGGTCACGCCCCCGGGGAGGCAGCGGCGGGGGCAGGTGGATATCGCACAGGGCAGGGGCGGATTCACGACTCAGGGCGACGGCTTTCATCACGGCTCCGGCTGGGTTCGTGGCTCCATCATAAGGTTCCTCACCTTTCCGCAAACACGCTGAACCGTGTGATGCAGTACGTTGCGCAATATGTCGTTTTCCCCGCCTAAACCCCGTCAAACCCTTGCAGCGTGAGGGTCTTGCGGATTTTCATCATCCTGTATAGGGTTTCAACGTCGGACCGGTGGACGGTCGGGCGCAACACTTCACATGTTACGGGACTGTTAACATGGCCTTCACCCGCCTGAGCATAATGTTCGCGGCGGTGGCGTGCTGAATCGGCTGTCGTACATCGACGCACTTGTGCTGGCCCATGCCTCTACCGGTTTCATACCCCCGAAATAGGAGCTGTACTCAATGAACAAGAAGATCCTTACTGCCGCGCTGCTGGGCGGCCTGGCTTTTGCCCAGGCAGCTTCGGCGCAGGAGTTCGATGACCGCTGGTACCTGACCGGTTCGGCCGGCTTCAACTTCCAGGACAGCGACCGTCTGACCAATGACGCTCCGTTCGTGACCCTGGGCCTGGGCAAGTTCATCAGCCCGAACTGGTCGCTGGACGGTGAGCTGAACTATCAGAACCCGAACTTCGATTCGAACAAGGACCTGAACTGGTCGCAGTACGGCGTCTCGCTGGACCTGCGTCGCCACTTCATCAAGGAAGGCCGCGGCTGGAACCCGTACATCGTCGGTGGCCTGGGCTACCAGAAGTCGGAAGAAGAGTACCCGGCGCTGAATGCCAATGGTCCGCGCCAGCGTAAGGACGGCAACGTTGCCGCCAAGCTGGGCGTCGGCCTGCAGACCACCTTCGAAAAGCGCGTTGCTGTCCGCGCCGAAGTGGCCTACCGCGCTGACTTCGACGACCAGAGCGTTGCCGCTCCGAAGGAAGACTGGTTCGGCGACGTGCTGGCTTCGGTCGGCGTCGTGATCCCGCTGGGCCCGGCTCCGGTCGCGGCTGCTCCGGCTCCGGCTCCGGTTGCCCCGAGCTGCGCCGACCTGGACGACGACGGTGACGGCGTCAACAACTGCGACGACAAGTGCCCGAACTCGCAGCCGGGTCAGACCATCGGTCCGGACGGTTGCCCGGTGCCGGTCTCCATCGACCTGAAGGGCGTCAACTTCGACTTCGACAAGTCGAACCTGCGTCCGGACGCCGTGGCGATCCTGAGCGAAGCCACCGAGATCCTGAAGCGTTACCCGGATCTGCGCGTTGAAGTTGCCGGTCACACCGACTCGAAGGGTACCGACGCTTACAACCAGAAGCTGTCGGAGCGTCGTGCTACCGCCGTGTACAACTACCTGACCAAGAACGGCGTTGACGCCGGTCGCCTGGTCGGCCCGATCGGCTACGGTGAGAGCCGTCCGATTGCTCCGAACACCAACCCGGATGGTTCGGACAACCCGGAAGGTCGCGCCAAGAACCGTCGTACCGAGCTGAACGTCCAGAACTAAGTTCTGACGCTCTGCCTGTAGGACACAGCAGGACCCGGCTTCGGCCGGGTCTTGTTGTTTCTGCGGCCCGGAATCCGGGTATCTACTGCTACGCAGGCAACCGTTCGTCGGGTTTTTGTTCGTAAAACCAATGAGTTGCCGTATTCATTGAAAGTGGCGCTTGAAAGCTGTCGCGGCATTGCTAAACTCGCCGCGTCACTTCCTTTCCTGGATGCCCTTCATGCTGCGCTCTGCATCGGCCGCCTTCCTGGCGCTGGCCCTGGTTCCCGCCGCCCACGCTGCGGTCGATTGCTCGGTCAACACCAGCGCCTCGCCGCTGCCGTTGCCGGCCACGACCATCGCGCCGGTGGCCGACGAGCTCTACATCCGTGGCAACCAGCTGGGCATGCCGGCCGGTGTGCTGAGCAGCAACTACGATCCGTCGCAGTCGCTGGACCAGGTGCTGCAGCGCCTGCGCATCGATGGTTGCCAGAACATCGCCAAGGCCATTCCGAGCGCCCCGGCGGTGAAGCCGAACGATCCGGCGGCCTACAAGCCGCAGACCGAATTCGACAACACGCCCTGGCGCTTCGACATGAGCCAGAACGGCAAGCGCATGACCGCTGAAGAGTTCGATGCCTGGATGAAGGCGCGTGGCGTGCGTGTGGTCAAGGCACGTCCGGCTCCGGCCGCCACCCCGGCTCCGGCCGAAGCACCGGCTGAGACCAAGCCGGTCGACAAGAAGTAAGCGCCGCGGGGAGCAGAGGCTTGCGCACGCGCCGCCCGCCTGCCGCCCCCGCCGCCCGCTCCCACGCATCGCGTGGGCGTGCGATTCCCGCTGCCACAGCCGCCGGTGTCCGTCATGGCCTGGCGCGCGTGCTGTCCAAGGCCGGCGTCTGCTCGCGCAGCGAGGCCGCGCGCTGGATCGCCGAGGGCCGCGTACGCGTCTCCGGCCGCATCGTGCGGGATCCCGAGTTCCCGATTGGCCAGCCGGCGCCGCCGATCGAGGTCGATGGCCAGCCGATGGGTGCGCCTCAGCGCCTGTACCTGATGCTCAACAAGCCGCGCGGGGTGGTGACCACCGCGCAGGACGAGCGTGGCCGCGACACCGTCTACCGCTGTTTCGATGGCGCCGGGCTGCCGTGGATCGCGCCGGTCGGGCGCCTGGACAAGGCCAGTGAAGGCTTGTTGCTGTTCAGCAACGATCCGCAGTGGGCGGCGCGCCTGACCGACCCGCAGACCGGGCCGGACAAGACCTACCACGTGCAGGTCGACCGCCTGCCCGATGACGCCACGCTGGCGGCCCTGCAGGCCGGCGTGGAGGACGAGGGTGAGTTCCTCGTTGCCCAGGCCGTGCGCGTGCTGCGCAGCGGCGACAAGACCGCGTGGCTGGAGGTGGTCCTCGACGAGGGTCGCAACCGCCACATCCGCCGCCTGTTGGCGGCCTTCGACCTGCAGGTACTGCGCCTGGTCCGGGTCGCGATCGGCGGGCTGCAGCTCGGCGATCTCGGCAAGGGGCAATGGCGGATGCTGGAGGTCAGTGACCAGCAGCGGCTGGGGGCCGCTGCACCGGGCTGATTATCGCCCGCGGCCGGCGGTTGCCGGCCACCGTTCCAGGCGTAGGGGGCGCCTGGTTGCTGAATTTCCCGAACGGAGCCTGCCCATGTACCACCCGACCCTCAACCAAACCCTGCGCTGCGCAGGCCTGCTGCTGCCGATGGTGCTGCTGACCGCCTGTGGTGGCCACAAGAAGGTGGCCAAGGCGGAAACGCCGGCTGAAACACCGGTGGTGGAAGTGAAGACCCCGGAGCTGGATGGCCGCGGCAGCTACCGCTTCCTGATGAGCAACGGCGACAAGAAGATGACCGCCGATGAGTTCGATGCCTGGATGAAGGCCAACGGCATCCGCGTTGCCAAGGGCAACGGCCAGGACGCTGCCGCCAAGCCGGTGGTGGTGGCCAGCAAGGACGAGCCGAAGGGCAAGAAGAAAAAGAAATGACGCGCGTCGCGCGTCATTTCGGTAGCGCCGGGCCGTGCCCGGCGAGCGCATAGCGCGGCTATCGGGAAACCGCCGGGCATGGCCCGGCGCTACCCGTGGGGATCCGACCCCGGGGCGATCAGCCCTTGATCACGCCCAGCTCTACACCGATGCGGGTGAACGCATCGATCGCGCGGTCCAGATGCTCGCGGCTGTGCGCGGCGCTGATCTGGGTGCGGATGCGCGCCTGGCCCTTGGGCACCACCGGGAAGAAGAAACCGATCGCGTAGATGCCTTCTTCGAGCAGGCGCTCGGCGAACTTCTGCGCCAGCGGCGCGTCGTACAGCATCACCGGGCTGATCGGGTGCACGCCCGGCTTCACGTCGAAACCGGCAGCGACCATCTTTTCGCGGAAGTAGCGGGTGTTCTCCACCAGGGTGTCGCGCAGGTCGTCAGCGGCGGCCAGCATCTCGAATGCCTTGATGCCGGCGGCAACCACATGCGGCGGCAGCGAGTTGGAGAACAGGTAGGGCCGCGAACGCTGGCGCAGCAGCTCGATCACCTCGGCGCTGGCGCAGGTGAAGCCGCCCAGTGCGCCGCCCATGGCCTTGCCCAGGGTGCCGGTGATGATGTCGATCTTCTCCAGCACGCCCTTGACCTCGGCCGAGCCGCGGCCGGTGGTACCGAGGAAGCCGGTGGCGTGGCACTCATCGATGTGCACCAGCGCGTTGTACTTCTTCGCCAGCGCGGTGATTTCGTCCAGCGGCGCGATGAAGCCGTCCATCGAGAACACGCCGTCGGTGGTGATCAGCTTGGTCTTGCAGCCGGCGGCATCGGCGGCCTGCAGCTGCGCTTCCAGGTCGGCCATGTCGCAGTTGGCGTAGCGGAAGCGCTTGGCCTTGCACAGGCGCACGCCGTCGATGATCGAAGCATGGTTCAGCGCATCGGAAATGATCGCGTCGTTCTCGCCGAGCAGCGGTTCGAACAGGCCGCCGTTGGCGTCGAAGCAGGCCGCATACAGGATGGTGTCCTGCTTGCCGAAGAAGTCGGCGATCTGCTTCTCCAGCTGCTTGTGCAGGTCCTGGGTACCGCAGATGAAGCGCACCGAGGCCATGCCGAAGCCGTGGGTATCCAGCGCATCCTTGGCGGCCTGGATCAGGTCCGGATGGTCGGCCAGGCCGAGGTAGTTGTTGGCACAGAAGTTCAGCACCTTGCGGCCGTCCTCGAGGGTGATCTCGGCCGACTGCGGGCTGGTGATGATCCGTTCGGACTTGAACAGGCCCTGGGCGCGGATGGCGTCCAGTTCCTCGGCGTAGTGGCGGGTCAGGGCGGAGGAAGCGTCGGTCATGGCGTGGGCACGGCTCTGAACGGGGAAACCGCTGATTCTACCGGGCATCGCCGCGTGCCGACCGGCCCGGCGGGGCATCGCCACGGCCGGCACATGTTGCATCGCAATAGCAAACTGGTTAAAAATTCGTGAACCGGAGCTGTCCCGCTCCGGCCGCTACGCCTGCTCCCCGCCTTCCACGCCACCGCCCCCACCGGAGACGCTCATGAAGCATGCCCGTGCCTGCCTCGCCATTGCCGCTGCCCTGACCCTGGCCGCCCCGTTCGCCGCCAGCGCCCAGGAAAACGAATCGCCGTACAGCTGGAACGTCACCGCCGTTTCCGATTACCTGTTCCGTGGTGTGTCGCAGACCGACGAGGATCCGACCCTGCAGGCCGGTTTCACCTACACCAGCCCGGTTGGCCTGTATGCCGGCGTGTGGGGTTCGGGTGTGGACTTTGGTGCGGGTGACCCGAAGACCGAGGTCGATTACCTGATCGGCTACGGCGTGGATGTCACCGAGCGCGTGAACGTCGATGTGCTGTTGAACCGCTACACCTACCTGAAGTCCAGCCACCAGAACTACAACGAGCTGATCACCACCACCACGCTGGATGACACCTACAAGCTGACGGTGGCCTACACCAACGATGTCTGGAACAGCAGTACCGATGGCTGGTACTTCGGCCTGGGCGGCAGCTGGGGCCTGCCGAAGGACTTCACCCTGAATGCCAACGTCGGTCGCAGCACCTTCGAGGACGGCATCGCCAAGGACTACACCGACTGGAACGTCGGCGTCGCGCGCCAGTTCGGCCTGTTCAACGTCGGCCTGGGCTACTACGGCACCGACGGCAACGGCCGCGACAACTCCGGCAAGCTGGCCCACAGCCGGGTGATGCTGAGCGTGGCCGTCGGCAAGTAACGCCGCAGGCGTTACGGTAGGTGCCAGGCTTGCCTGGCACGCATTGGAAAAAGGCGCCCATCGGGCGCCTTTTTCATTCCGGTGACGCCGGGCATGGCCCGGCGCTACCGTGGGGCGGATCAGTTCCAGCTCAATACCACTTTGCCGGCCTTGCCTTCTTCCATCAGGTCGAAGCCCTTCTGGAAATCGTCGATCGGCAGCTGGTGGGTCATCACCTTGCCGAGCGGGAAGCCGGACAGCACCAGCTGGGTCATCTTGTACCAGGTCTCGTACATCTTGCGGCCGTAGATGCCCTGCACGGTCAGGCCCTTGAAGATGATCTTGTCCCAGTCGCAGCCGGCGCCCTTGGGCATGATGCCGAGCATGGCGATCTTGCCGCCGTGGTACATGCAGTCGAGCATGTCGTTGAACGCACGCGGGTTGCCGCTCATTTCCAGGCCCACGTCGAAGCCCTCCATGTGCAGTTCCTTCATCACGTCCTTCAGCGACTGGTTGGCCACGTTGACCACGCGGGTGGCGCCCATGTCGGCGGCCAGCTTCAGGCGGAAGTCGTTGACGTCGGTCACCACCACGTTGCGTGCACCGATGTGCTTGCAGATGCCGGCGGCGATGATGCCGATCGGGCCGGCACCGGTGATCAGCACGTCCTCGCCGATCACGTTGAACTCCAGCGCACAGTGCGCGGCGTTGCCGTACGGGTCGAAGAACGCAGCCAGCTCCGACGGGATCTGGTCCGGGATCGGCCACAGGTTGCTGGCCGGCATCACCATGTATTCGGCGAAGGCGCCGTTGACGTTGACGCCGATGCCGACGGTGTTGGGGCACAGGTGCGGGCGGCCGCCACGGCAGTTGCGGCAGTGGCCGCAGACGATGTGACCTTCGGCCGAGACGCGCTGGCCGATTTCATAGCCGGTCACGGCCGAGCCGAGTGCGGCGACGCGACCGACGAATTCGTGGCCGATGGTCAGGCCCGGCTTGATGGTGCGCTGGCTCCACTCGTCCCACAGGTAGATGTGCAGGTCGGTACCGCAGATCGCGGTCTTCTCCAGCTTGATCAGGACCTCGTTCGGGCCCGGGGTCGGAACCGGAACTTCTTCCAGCCAGATGCCCTTGGCCGCTTCGCGCTTGACCAGGGCCTTCATCGTTTGCTGCGCCATCGGGGTGGAACTCATCAGGGGGAAAGCGCGGATTATAGGGTGCCGCACGGATTTCCCATGTTGCGCTGCGGGTGCAGTGGTGGAACGAAAGGCGTGCGCCGGCGGGCATTTCGAACGTGGCCGCTGCACTCGCCGGGCATGGCCCGGCGCTACCGTCCGAGGCCAGGCAATTGTCGGGAGACGGGAGGCCAGGCCGATGCAGGACCGTGAGCGCCATGGATGGCGCGATCGAGCCCCATGGGTGAGGGCGCTTTGCTCGCGAAGCACTGCTTCGCAAGCGCCAGAACGCACAGCCGCCAGCGGCTGGGCCGGGCCGCGGAGCGGGGTTTACGGCGTGTCCTGCATCGGCCTGGCCTCCCGCCTCCGTCCGATCGCAGTGGAGACGCTGAACGATGGAAGCATCCGATTGCATGACTTCCGGGGTTCGGGCCGGGGCAGGGCGGCGGGCTACAATCGAAGGTTCCACTACCAGGGGCCGCTCCATGCGCTCGAACCTGCTTGCATTCTCCATCGTCGCCAGCCTCGGGCTGGCCCAGGTCGCCCATGCCGCTGAAGGCATGTGGGTGCCGCAGCAGCTGCCGGAAATCGCCGGCCCGCTGCAGAAGGCCGGCCTGAAGCTGTCCCCGGAACAGCTGTCCAACCTGACCGGCGACCCGATGGGTGCGGTCGTCGCCCTCGGCGGCTGCACCGCCAGCTTTGTCTCGCCGCAGGGCCTGGTGGTCACCAACCACCACTGCGCTTATGGCGCCATCCAGCTGAATTCGACCGCGCAGAAGAACCTGATCAAGGACGGCTTCAACGCGCCGACCCTGAAGGACGAACTGAGCGCCGGCCCGAACGCCCGCGTGTTCGTGCTCGACCAGATCACCGACGTCACCACCCAGGCCAAGGCCGCCATCGCTGCCGCCGGCAACGACCCGCTGGCCCGCAGCCGCGCGCTGGACGCCTTCGACAAGGCCCAGGTTGCGGCCTGTGAAGCCGATGCCGGCTTCCGCTGCCGCCTGTACAGCTTCTCCGGCGGCAACACCTACCGCCTGTTCCGCAACATGGAAATCAAGGACGTGCGCCTGGTCTACGCGCCCCCGGGCAGCGTCGGCAAGTTCGGCGGCGACGTCGACAACTGGATGTGGCCGCGCCACACCGGCGATTTCTCGTTCTACCGCGCCTACGTGGGCAAGGACGGCAAGCCGGCCGCCTTCGCCGCCGACAACGTGCCGTACCAGCCCAAGCACTTCCTGAAGTTCGCCGACCAGCCGCTGGGCGCCGACGACTTCGTGATGGTGGCTGGCTACCCGGGCCGCACCAACCGCTATGCACTGGCCGGTGAGTTCAACGAAACCGCCAGCTTCACCTACCCGACCATCGCCAAGCACTACAACGCGGTGCTGAAGATGATCGCCGACGCCGGCAAGGCCGACGCCGACGTCAAGGTGAAGTACGCCGCCACCGCCGCCAGCATGAACAACGTGGCCAAGAACTACCTGGGCCAGCTGGAAGGCTTCAAGCGCATCGACGCCGCTGGTCAGAAGCAGGCTGAAGAAGCCGCCGTGCTGGCGTGGCTGAAGAAGCAGGGCGCTGCCGGCAAGCCGGCGCTGGCCGCACACGCGCAGCTGCTCAAGCATCTGGATACCAGCAAGTCGACCCGCGAACGCGACCTGTTCGTCGGCCAGTTCAACAACACCTCGGCCGTTGGCGCAGCGATCACCCTGTACCGCCTGTCGATCGAGCGCAGCAAGCCGGATGCCGAGCGCGAAGCCGGTTACCAGGAACGCGACCTGACAACCATCGAAGGTGGCCTCAAGCAGATGGACCGCCGCTATGTGGCGAAGATGGACCAGCAGCTGCAGGCCTACTGGCTGGAGCAGTACGTGGCGCTGCCGGCCGCGCAGCGTGACAACGAAGTGCTGAACAAGTGGCTGGCCGGCAGCGATGCCGCTGCGGTGAAGTCGCTGGTGGCCAAGCTAGGCGGCACCGGACTGGGCAGCCTGGACACCCGCCTGAAGTGGTTCAAGGCCGACCGTGCCGCATTTGAAGCCAGCAGCGATCCGGCCATCCAGTACGCCGTGGCTGTGATGCCGGCACTGCTGAAGCAGGAAGAGCAGAAGAAGATCCGCGAAGGCGAATCGCTGACCGCCCGCCCGCTGTACCTGCAGGCCGTGGCCGACTACAAGAAGAGCCAGGGCGAGTTCGTCTACCCGGACGCCAACCTGTCGCTGCGCATCACCTTCGGCAACGTCATGGGCTATGGCAAGGACGGCGTGAAGTACACCCCGTTCACCACCCTGGAAGGCGTAGCGGCGAAGGAAACCGGCGAAGATCCGTTCGATTCGCCGAAGGCGCTGCTCGATGCCGTCAAGGCCAAGCGTTACGGCGGCCTGGAAGACAAGCGCATTGGTTCGGTGCCGGTGAACTTCCTGTCCAATCTGGACATCACCGGCGGCAACTCGGGCTCGCCGGTGCTGGACGCCAACGGCAAGCTGGTCGGTCTGGCATTCGATGGCAACTGGGAATCGGTCAGCTCCAACTGGGTGTTCGATCCGGTGATGACCCGCATGATCGCCGTCGACAGCCGCTACATGCAGTGGATCATGCAGGAAGTGGCGCCGGCGCCGCAGCTGCTGAAGGAACTGAACCTGGCGAAATAAACCGGTTGCGGTAGTGCCGGCCGCTGGCCGGCAACCTCGACCAGATAGCCGGAGTTCCAAAACCCCGCGACCCACGTCGCGGGGTTTTTTCATGCCCGGCCCGGCCCGGTGCGCCGAACAGGTATCATCCCTGTTCCGCGCACTTCACAGGATGTGAACGAAACGCGGAAACCTCTTTCCCCCAGGACCCCTTGCACGCATGCGCATCCTGCTTGCCCGCCACGGCGAAACGCCGTGGAACGCCGAAGGCCGCTACCAGGGCCAGATCGATATTCCGCTTTCGCCGATCGGCGAAGCCCAGGCCCAGGCGCTTGGCGCCCGCTTGGCCTCGGTGGACATCACCCGTGCCGTTGCCTCGCCGCTGTCGCGCGCGCAGCGCACCGCGCAGCTGGCGCTTGGCGCCGCCCGCGCCGACATGCTGCTGACCGAGCCGGAGCTGCAGGAAATCGCCCACGGCGAATGGGAAGGCCTGCTGGCCAGCGAAATCAACGAAAAGGATCCGTCGCGCCTGCAGGCCTGGCGCGAGGAACCGGATACCGTGCTGATGCCCGGCGGCGAATCGCTGCGCCTGGTGCTGGAACGCAGCTGGCGTGGCCTGGCCCGTGCCACCGAAGGCCTCGGCGAGCACGACACCCTGCTGGTGGTCGCGCATGACGCGGTCAACCGCGTGATTCTGTGCAAGGTGCTGGGCCTGCCGATCTCCCGCCTGTGGACCTTCCGCCAGGCACCGACCACGCTCAACCTGCTCGAGGGCGCCGACCTGGACAGCCTGGAAGTGGTGCGCCTGAACGACTGCGCCCACCACACGCCGTTCTTCGGCGAAGCCAAGCACCGCGCACTCTGACCCGCCACACCGAACCACCTGTACCTGCTGGAAGCACTGCCGTGACGAACACCCCGACCACCCTGGCCGATTGGCTGGATTACATTGAACGCCAGCACCCGGCGACCATCGACATGGGCCTGGAGCGCGTGCGCACCGTGGCCACGGCGATGGGTCTTGGCGCGCCGGCCGGGCGCACCATCGTGGTCGGTGGCACCAACGGCAAGGGCTCCACGGTGGCCTTCATCGAGGCCATCGGCCGTGCTGCTGGTTGGAAGGTCGGCGCCTACACGTCACCGCATCTGCTGCGCTACAACGAGCGTGTGCGCATCGACGGGCAGGATGTGGACGATGCAGCGCTGGTCGCTGCGTTCAACGCCATCGAGGCCGCGCGGGGCGAGACCACGCTGACCTATTTCGAGTACGGCACGCTGGCCGCGCTGCAGTTGTTCACCGACGCCGGGCTGGATCTGGCGGTACTGGAAGTGGGTCTGGGTGGCCGCCTTGATGCGGTCAACATCGTCGATGCCGACGTGGCGGTGATCACCACCGTGGACATCGACCATGCCGAGTGGCTGGGCGAGGACCGCGAAGCGATCGGCACCGAGAAGGCCGGCATCATCCGTGGCTGGAAGCCCGTGATTCTGGGCGAGACCGATCCGCCGTCCAGCGTGCTCGCACGTGCCTATCTGGTGGGTGCCAACGCGATCCGCGGCGGCAGCGATTATTTCTACGAACCGATCGATGCACAGCGCTGGCGCTGGCGTGATGTCGGCCTGCGCATGGAGCTGCCGACCCCGGCGCTGGCCGGCCCGATCCAGCTGGCCAATGCGGGTGCCGCCATCGCCGCCCTGCGCGCGCTGGACAAGCCGGTGCCGCGTGCGGCGTGGGCCGCCGGTATCGCGGCGGCGCGTATTTCCGGCCGCATGCAGGCATTCGAGCGGGATGGCGTGCAGATCCGTGTGGACGTGGGCCACAACCCACAGGCAGCGGGCCAGCTGGCGCGTGCGCTGAAGGCCGAGGTCTCGGCCGGGCGCACCCTGGCGGTGTACGCCGCGCTGCAGGACAAGGACGCGGTGGGCGTGGTGCAGGCGCTGCAGGATGTGGTGGGCGAGTGGACTCTGGCCGGGCTGGATGGCCCGCGTGGGCAGAGCGCCACCCAGCTGCAGGCGCGCCTGGCTGGCACGGCTGCGGCCAAGGCGCCGCTGGCCGACAGCGTCGAACAGGCACTGGCGCAGGTGCTGGCCCAGGCCGAGCGCGGCGACCGCGTGCTGGTGTTCGGCTCCTTCCATACCGCCGCGGCTGCCCTGCAGATGCTGCAGGGCGATGCCTGATCCGCGTTCAGCCAACGCCGACGCCGTCCGGTCCGGCACCCGTATAATCGACGGCAACCTCCGGACAGTTGCCTGCCTCACGTGGATACGCCTCTGAAACAGCGTCTGATTGGTGCCATCGTGCTGGTGGCGCTGGCCGTGATTTTCCTGCCGATGCTGGTCAAGGGACCGGCACCGGACAGCGGTGTGGCCAATGTGCCGATCGCCGCGCCGGATGCACCGGCCGATGGCCAGTTCGAAACCCGTGAGCTGCCCCTGGTCGCCCCGGCCGGTGGCGCCACCGGCCTGCAGACCGGACAGGCCAAGCCGCTGCAGGATGCCGCCACGCCGGCCACGCCGCCGACCGTGGACACGTCGCCGACGGTTGCCGCCGGCAACTATGCGGTCACCTTCGGTGCCTACGGCAGCAAGGCCGATGCCGATGCCGTGATCGCCTACCTGAAGCGCTCGCAGCTGCCGGGCTTCACTGAAACCGCCACCATTGGCGGCCGTCAGGCATGGCGTGTGCGGGTCGGGCCGTATGCCGACCGCGCCCAGGCCGAGGCGGCCCGCCTGCAGGCGGTGAAGATCCGCGCGGATGTGAAGGCCGAAGTGATCACTCTGGACGCGGCGGCCGGCAGCAGTGCCCCGGTCGCGGCCACTCCGGCATCGGCTACGCCGAGCGCCAGCACTCCGTCCGCAGCCACTGCGCCGTCGGCCAGCAGCAACCCGGTCCGCAGCGAAAGCCTTCCGCCGAGTACGCCGACCGCAACGACCACCCCGGCCGCCAGGCCGGAACCGCCGAAGCCGGCGCCGAAGCCCGAGCCGAAGCCGGAGGCCACCGCCAGCAAGCCGGCGACGGCGCCGACCACGCCGGCGGCACCGGCTGCCAGCGGCGTCGGCTTTGCCGTGCAGCTGGGCGCGTTCGGTCAGGCCAACGATGCCAATGCCCTGCGCGACAAGGTCCGCGCCGCCGGTTTCAGCGCGTTCGTTGAACAGGTGCGCACGGACAAGGGCACCCTGCATCGCGTCCGCGTCGGGCCGGTGGCCAACCGCGCCGATGCCGAGCAGCTGAAGGCGCAGGTCGCCGCCAAGGTCGGCGTGGCCGGCATGGTGCGACCGCACCCATGACCCACGCGCAGCCCCGTTGCCAGCGCCGCCGAAGGAGCGGGGCGCCATGATCGACGTTGTGCTGCTGATCGTGATCGCCGCCTCCACCCTGCTGGGGATGCTGCGCGGCTTTGTGGGAATCGTCATCGGCACCCTGTCGTGGCTGCTGGCGGCGTGGGCGGCCTTCGCCTTCGGCAATGATGCCGCCCATTGGTGGGCCGCCCCGGCGGCCCCCGGTGGCGAACACTTCGTCGGTGGCTACCTGGGGGTCGGCATCGGCGTGATGATCGTGGTCGCGGTGATCGGCATGGTCATCAAGGCCCTGGTCCACCGCAGCATGCTGACCAGCCTGGACCGCCTGCTGGGCGGGGTGCTGGGCGCGGTGCGGGGCGGCCTGATCGCCGCGATCCTGCTGCTGCTGGGCAGTTTCACCCCGCTGACCGCCGAGCCTTCCTGGCAGCGTTCGGCGGTGCGCCCACTGCTGAACCCCACCGTTGCCTGGATGAACAGCAAGCTGCCGCACTGGGAGGTTCCCGGCGCCGATCTGCTGCCCAAGGGCTTGCCCACCGACGCCCTGTCCCCATCTGCATTGATGGAGTTGGGGAAGAACGCAGGCGCCGGGTTGGGAAAGCCGGGCGCGGCAGGCGATAATGGCATCCTCAACCAGGTAGTGGCAGGCAGCGGATGGCTGCGGCCTGCGAAAGCGGAACAGGGCGATTCCTACGATCCGGCCGAAGTGCGTCCGGACGCCCCAGCACTGCCGGACAGTATCGAGCCGGGCGATCCGGCCAATGTCGACCGCGCGCGCGGCGACCACCGCGGCCAGGTACGGCCACCTTCCTTGTAACTGGGCAAAGCCCAGCGGAGACCTCGCACCATGTGTGGCATCGTCGGAATCGTCGGCAACCAGAACGTCGCCGGGCAGTTGTATGACGGCTTGACCGTCCTCCAGCATCGCGGCCAGGACGCAGCAGGCATCGCCACCGTCAATGGCAGCCGCCTGCGGGTGCAGAAGGCCACCGGCCTGGTCCGCGACGTGTTCGATGCCCGCACCATGTCCACCCTGGAAGGCAGCGTCGGCATCGCTCATGTGCGCTACCCGACCGCCGGTTCGGAAGGCATGGACGAGGCACAGCCGTTCTACGTCAACTCGCCGTACGGCATCGCGCTGGCCCACAACGGCAACCTGATCAACACCGAGGCGCTGCGCCAGCAGGTGTTCGAACAGGACCGGCGCAACGTCAACACCGATTCGGACAGCGAAGTGCTGTTGAACGTGTTCGCCTACGAACTGGAGCAGCAGCGCCAGCTCAGCCCGGAAGCGGCCATCCGTGCCGTGGCTGGCGTGCACCGCCGCTGCAAGGGCGGCTATGCGGTGGTCAGCGTGGTGCTGGGCCTGGGCCTGGTCGCCTTCCGTGACCCGCATGGTATCCGCCCGCTGGTGCTGGGCAAGCGAAGCCACGCCGAGGGTGATGAGTACATCGTGGCGTCCGAATCGGCCGCGCTGGACGTGCTGGGCTTCCAGCGCGTGCGTGACGTGCAGCCGGGTGAAGCGCTGGTGATCACCGCGCGTGGCGAGCTGTTCTCGGAGATCTGCGCCGAGCCGGCCGAGCACACCCCGTGCATCTTCGAGTACGTGTACTTCGCACGCCCGGATTCGATGATCGACAACGTGTCGGTGCACAAGGCGCGCATGCGCATGGGCATCAAGCTGGGCGAGAAGATCCTGCGCCTGCGCCCGGACCACGACATCGACACCATCATCCCGATCCCGGACACCTCGCGCGACGCCGCGCTGGAGATCTCCAACGTACTCGGGGTGAAGTACCGCGAAGGCTTCATCAAGAACCGCTACATCGGCCGCACCTTCATCATGCCGGGGCAGGGCGAGCGCGTGAAGTCGGTGCGCCGCAAGCTCAATCCGATCCACCTGGAATTCCGCAACCGCGTAGTGCTGCTGGTGGACGACTCGATCGTGCGTGGCACCACCAGCCAGCAGATCGTGCAGATGGCCCGTGATGCAGGCGCACGCAAGGTCTACCTGGCCAGTGCTGCGCCGCCGGTGCGCTACCCGAACATCTACGGCATCGACATGCCGGCCGCCGAAGAGCTGGTCGCGCACAACCGCAGCGTGGAAGAGATCGAAGCGCACCTGGGCTGCGACTGGCTGATCTACCAGGATCTGGAAGACATGGAAGCGGCGGTAAGCGAGGGTAATCCGGCGCTGCGCAACTTCGATTCGTCCTGCTTCAACGGCCACTACCCGACCGGTATCGAGCCGGGCTACTTCGAGCGCATCCAGCAGCTGCGTTCGGACGATGCCAAGCACAGGCGCCGCGCCTGAGGTCTAGGCGTGGTTGACGTGCCCGACGTTGGTGGTGACCTGCTGCGTGCGGCGCAGCAGTGCCTGGCCGAAGCCGACCCGCTGCGCAAGGTCGCGCTGACTCAGGCGTACGCCGCCGCGTTCCGTGCCGGTCGCCTGAGAGTGGCCGCCGATGCGCCGCCGCCGGAACCGATCCGCATGCCTGGCCGGCCCGCGCAACTGGTGCTGGTGCATCCGCGCGAGGTACCGCGGCGCGGACTGGGCGGCGTGGAAGGGCGGGCCGCCTTCATCCACGCCATCGCCCATATCGAACTCAACGCGATCGACCTGGCCTGGGATGCGGTGTACCGCTTCCGCGGCCTGCCGCCGGCGTTCCATGCCGACTGGGTCAGCTGTGCCGACGACGAATCGCGGCACTTCATGTTGCTGCGCGAACGCCTGCAGGTGCATGGCCACGACTATGCCGATTTCCCCGCGCACAACGGCCTGTGGGAAATGTGCGAAAAGACCGCGCATGACGGCCTGGCACGCATGGCGCTGGTGCCGCGCGTGCTGGAAGCGCGCGGCCTGGACGTCACCCCGGGGATGATCGAGAAGCTGCGCAATGTCGGCGATGGCGAGACCGCCGACGTACTGGAAGTGATCCTGCGCGAGGAAGTGGCGCATGTTGCCGCCGGTTCGCGCTGGTACCGCTGGTACTGCGACCGCGCCGATGTCGAACCGCGCGCACGTTTCAAGGAACTGCTGGTGGAGTACGCCGGCGGCTACCTGCACGGGCCGTTCAACATCGAAGCGCGCCTGCTGGCTGGTTTTGATGCGGATGAGCTCGCCAACCTGGTCGAGCAGGCCGGTTGAGAAGAAGGGGACGGAGGGGATCAAGTCGTTAATGCCACAAACGACTTGATCCCCTCCGTCTCCTTTTTCTTATGCATTCGGCAACACCACGCGCTTGCCGTCCACGGTCGGCCGGTTGATGTAGAACAGGCCTGGGCCCGGCCGGTACGGTAGTTCGCTGACGCCGGCATCGGCGGCGTAGGTCAGTGCGGTGTCGCCCAGGGCGTCGAAATTCCAGTGTGCCGACTGCATCAGGTAACGCCGCCGCAGCAGCGCCTCCTGTGTCTGCGTCAGCGGCTGTCCGGCCAGCAGGCGGCGTGCGATCGGCTGCAGGGCGGATGGCAGCTCCCAGCCGGGAACTCCGGCCGCATTGGCGGTCCATTGCACGCCGGCATCGATGGCCTGCTGCTGCATCACCTGCAGTGCGATCAGTTGATAACGCCAGTCGATGCGCCGACGCAGCACCACCGCGGCAGTCACATACAGCACCGGTGACAGCAGCACGCTGCGGCTGCCGGCGCGACGCTGCTGCTGCCACTGGTGCCAGACATCCACCCAGATCTCTTTTTCCCCAACGCCCAGCTGCTGCCGCCAGCGTTCGGCATCGGCCTGTGTTTCAGCGTAGGCCGTGGTGGCCTGCAGCAACGCCAATGGCGGGACCTGGTAGTCGGCAACCGCTGGGCGGCGCAACTGTTGCCGGCGCGGTCGGCTGAGCAGCTTGGGGCCTTCCTCCAGCTGGTTGTAGCCACCACCGATGTTGGCATGCACACCGGGCAGGACGATCTCGGCGAATGGCGGCGCCACGCTGGTCAGCGGATAGTGCTGGCGATGTTCATCGCGTGCAGTGAGCTGCACGACGCGACCGGCGATGCCGCTGTGCAGGGCCAGCTGCGGCTGCTCATCGGCGCGGCCGCCATTGACTGCGACCACGGTGTCGAACAGTCCGATGAAGCGCAGCACCGGTGTGGCGGGGGCGAAGTCCGCAGTGCAGGACAGGCCGGCGCCCTGCAGCAGCTGGCGCCAGCGCGCGCTGTCCCAGCCCTGCAGCTGGTTGGCGATATCACGTGCCGCGGCAGCGCCGCGCGAATAGCCGAACAGATCCAGCTGCACGCCACGCAACGGTCGCTGCCAGCGCGCGGACAGCTCGGCCAGTGCCGCCGGCAGCAGCACCTGCAGCGCGCGCTGCACTTTCGCACGAACGCCACTGGCACCGATACCGAAGGCCAGTCCGATCAGATCATCATCGGCATCATCGCGGGTGCCCACGCCCTCCACATAGATCGACAACGAAGGTGCGCCCATCGCATTGCGGCGGCTGTCCGGATACAGCTGCTGCAGGCGCGCGATGTTGGTCAGGCCGTTGTCGTAGCTGCTGGTCAGCCGGCTCTGGTAGGTCGAATCATCATCCGCGCGCAGCTGCGCCGGACGTGGCTGCGGAACCTGTGGGCGACCGCGTGCCAGGTTGTGTGCGTTGTTGCGGGTGCCATCGAAGAACAGGCCAATCCGCAGCATGCCGACATCTTCATCCGTGTCCTGCGATGGTGCCATGTGCATGTCCCGTCGTGACTGCGTCACGGTAGCGCGAAAGCGGTGTATTGACGAAGTGTAGTGACGCTTTTGACCTTACTTAACGCAGATGCGGTCGATCACAGTTCCTGATTTTCATTCCCATCTTCTATTGAATTCACACGACCCGCGCAGGCCATATGGCCAGACCCGGCAAACCCGGGCGTGCTGCATCAACGCTGTTCACATCATTCAAGGAGCGACGCAATGTTGTCCAGATCGATTGGCAAAGCGGCAGGTGGCCTGGTGTTGGGTTTGTCGGTGGCAGCGGCCGCGCATGCGGCACCGTTGTTCGAGCCGGTGACGGTCATCAGCCGGGCATCGGCAAACAGTGAGCCCGCGCTGGGCAAGCTGCTGGCCACCCCGTCCACCGCGACGGTACAGGAAGTGCGTGTCGACGCTGCTGCCACCGCGCAGCCGCAACTGGAGTTCGAACTGCTTGGCCAGCGCGTGCAGGCGGTGCGCAGCAAGGTGGAAGCCCTGCCCGATGGCGGCAGCATCTGGTACGGCCAGTTGCGCTCGCCGTCCGATCGGCTGACTGCCGCCACTTCGAACGGTCAGGATGATCCTGGCAATTCAGTGATCCTGGTGCGTTCGGGCAACACCCTCACCGGCTCGATCCGCAAGGACGGCAAGCTTTACCGGCTGCGTCCGCTGGGCAACCGCCATGTACTGGTGGAAGTGGATGAATCGCGGATGCCGGCCGATCATCCGGCCGACTACAACCAGCTGCCGAAAATCCCGATGGGCAACAATGACCGCATCGGCATCGCGCAGGCCTCGTCCGGCACCCCAGCCACCATCCGCGTGCTGGTGGTGGCGACCAATGCAGCGGTAACGGCCTATGGCGGCAACATGCAGTCGCTGGTGCAGCTGGCGGTGGCCGAATCCAACCAGGGTTACGTCAACAGCAACGTTGGCATCACCCTGCAGCTGGCCGGCTATGAAACCACCAACTACACCGAGTCCGGCAACTTCACCACCGACCTGACCCGCTTCCGCAACACCAGCGACGGCTACATGGACAGCATCCACACCAGCCGCAACAACACCGCGGCCGATGTCGGCGTCCTGCTGATCAACAACACGAGCTACTGCGGGTTGGCCTCGGGCATCGGCTCGACGGCATCGACGGCCTTCGCGGCGGTGTACTGGGATTGCGCGACCGGCTACTACTCCTTCGCGCATGAGATCGGCCATCTGCAGAGTGCGCGGCACGATATCGCCAGTGATCCCAGCACGTCGCCCTATGCCTATGGGCACGGCTATCGCTACGAGCCGTCCTCCGGTTCGCGCTGGCGCACGATCATGGCCTATGACTGCTCGGCCGGTTGCCCGCGCCTGAACTACTGGTCCAACCCGAACATCAGCTACAACGGCATCCCGATGGGCAATGCCAGTACCGCCGACAACCAGCGCGTGCTGGTCAATACCAAGGCCACCATCGCGGCCTTCCGCTGAAGCCAGTCGCCGACCGGGGTCGGCGTCTACCCGGGTGCGTGCACCTGCCCTGGTAGATGCCAACCTTGGTTGGCACCCTGCGATCCATCATTCGCGCGCGAGCGTATCCAGCGACCAGCCGCCGGCATCCACGCGCAGTACCGATCCCTGTTCGTACCAGTCGCCCAGCACGATGCGGTTGCAGGTGCGGCCACCGGCCTGCAGCGTGTGCACCGCCGGGCGATGGGTGTGGCCGTGGATCATGGTGTCCACGCCATGGCGCACGAAGGTGGCGTCGACTTCGGCCGGAGCCACATCGGTCACGGTCTCGAACTGCGCACGATCGCCCTGCTTCATTTCCGACTGGCGGGCCTGGCTGGCGTCGCGTGCCTTCTGCGCGAAGGCGATGCGTGCGGCCAGCGGCTGCGACAGGAACTGCGCCTGGAATGCCGGGTCGCGCGTCTGTGCACGGAACTGCTGGTAGGGGATGTCGTCCGTGCACAGCAGGTCACCGTGCTGCAGCAGCACCGGGCGACCGTACAGCTCGATCACGCACGGGTCGGGCAGGATGCGCAGGCCGGCACGGCGCGCATAGTCTTCGCCGAGCAGGAAGTCGCGGTTGCCGCGGATGAAATACACCGGCACGCCGCTGTCGGAGAGCACCTTCAGCGCGTCGGCCACTGCATCGGCGGCGGGCGAGGGCGTGTCGTCGCCGATCCAGGCTTCGAACAGGTCGCCGAGGATGTACAGCGCATCGGTGCCGGGCGCCTGTTCGCGCAGGAAGCGCAGGAACAGGTCGGTGATCTCCGGACGGCTGGGGTCCAGGTGCAGGTCGGAAATGAACAGCGTGGTCATGCCTGCATTCTAGGCCATCAACGATGACGGTAGCGCCGGGCCATGCGTGGCGGCCATCACACCGGCAGCGGCAACCAGGCCAGGCTGGCCGATGCCAGCAGGATGGCAATGCCGGTGGCGGCCAGTACATCGGACGGGTAGTGCAGGCCCAGCACCACCCGCGACAGCGCGACGCCGAAGGTGAACGGGACCAGCAGCGGTGCCAGCCACGGGTAGTAGGGCAACGCGACGATGGTGAACGACACCGCGTGCAGGGTGTGCCCGGAGGGGAAGCTGAACTCATCCAGCGGTGCCACCCAGGCACGGATGCGCAGATCGGCCGCATACGGGCGGGGACGCCGGGTCCAGCGCTTGAGGCCTTTGTAGAGCAGCAGCGCGGCCAGACCGGTGGCGGCCATGTGCACGGAGGCGCGCAGTCCGTCGAAGCCGTCGAGCAGCACCAGCGCGCCCATCAGCACGTACCAGAACACGCCATCGCCGAGACGGCTGATGACCGAGAACAGGCGACGCACGCGGCGACGCCGGCAGTAGTGGTTGGCCCGGCGGCAGAGCCGCGCCTCGCGGCCGGCCAACAGCTCAAGCGGCGTGGTGCGCATGGCCTCTCCTCCGCGACTGGGCCAGCTCGGACAGCAGCGCATCGAACTCGGCAACCACCTGCTGTGGATGCAGGCGCTTCATCGCACGCGCGGCGCTGCTGCCGAATTCGCGGCGCCGTGCATCATCGGCGGCCAGCTGCACGGCTGCCTCGATGAACTGCTCATCGTTTTCCACGGCCGCCCCGTTCTCGCCATTACGCAGGTATTCGCGGGCCGCACCGTAGTCGAATGCGACGGTGGCCAGGCCGCTGGCCATGCTTTCCAGGGTCACGTTGCCGAAGGTCTCGCTGCGGCTGGGAAACAGGAACAGGTCACCGCTGGCGAAATGCCGCGCCAGGGCCTCGCCGCGCTGGATGCCGCAGAAGATGAAATCCGGGTTTTCATGTGCCAGTTTTTCGCGAGCCGGGCCATCACCCACCCAGACGAAGCGGGCCTTGGGCCGGATCTGCTGCAGGCGCCGGAAGGCTTTCACCGCCAGGCCAAGGTTCTTTTCCGCAGCGATGCGGCCGACATGGATCGCGACCAGGCCATTGCCGTCCACGCCCCATTCCTCGCGCAGCCCCGGGTCGCGCCGGCCCGGATCGAACTGCTGGCTGTCGACCGCACGTGCCAGCAGGCGTACACGTTCGAAACCCTGTTCGCCGAGGAACTGCTGCAGTTCGCGGGTGGGTACCAGCGTTGCGTCGGCCTGGTTGTGGAACCGGCGCATCCAGCGCATCGCAGCGGCCTGCAGCCAGGCGACGCCGTAGTCGGGCAGGTACTCGTCGAAGCGGGTGTGGAAACCACTGGCGACTGGAATGCCAAGGCGGCGCGCGGTGCGCAGCGCCGACCAGCCCAGCGGGCCTTCGGTGGCGATGTAGACCGCATCGGGACGCTGCTGCTGCCAGTGGCGGTTGAGCCGGATCGGTGCAGGCAGGCCGAAGCGCAGGCCGGGGTAGCGCGGCAATGCGGCACCCGGAACCAGCAGCGTGCCTGGCGCCGAGTCCAGCGCTTCGCTGGTCTGGCGTGGCCGGATCAGGTCGATGTCATGGCCGGAAGTGCGCAGTCCCTGCTCCAGGCCCTGCACGGTCAGGGCAACGCCGTTCACTTCCGGCGGGTAGGTCTCGGTGACGATGGCATAGCGCATGGCGGGCCTCCGGGTTTCCGGCATGCTCGGGCCTGGCGATGTAGCGGATATGACCGCTTTGCGACCACGGGATGACGGCGGTCCGGTTCCCATGGAGCCACGGCCCCGAAGGGCCGTGGCGGTGGTGCAGGGAGCGCGGTGGATCAGAAGCGCTGCTGGTATTTCATGTAGATGAAACGACCGATGTCGAAGCCACCGTAGTAGGAGAAGTTGGCGCTCGGCTGGCTGTACATGATCGGCCCCTGGCGGCCGAATACATTGTTGGCACCGATCGAGACGGTCGCATCCCATGGCAGGTTGTAGCGTGCCTGCACGTCGTGGAAGGTGACCGATCCGCGACGGTTGTAGTCACGGCTGCCACTGAACCACGGTGCGCGCTGCCCCGGGTGCGAACACTCACCCGGGTACGTGGCCGCATCCAGGCAACGTTCCTTGACCGCGGAGAAATAGCGCAGGCCCCAACCCAGGCCGAGGTTGCCACGTTCCCAGCCCAATGATGCGTTGGAGCGCACACGGAAGCCGATGCCGCCGTTGGTGGCAATGCCATTGCTGGGAATGGGGGGGGCATCCGCCTCGTTGGTGGTCCGTTCTTCCGCAGCCACCACATAGGTCGTCTTCCAGTCGGCGCTCAGCGTGCCCCAGGACGTTTCGAACTTGTGACCGATCTCCAGGTCATAGCCTTCGGCCTGGCGGAAACCGCTGTTGCGGCTGCCATAGCTGAGCGTGTTGACGATGCCCAGTTCCGGGTCGCGGGTGAAGCTGCCGCAGCGCTCGGCGATGCCCAGTTCGTAGCAGTCGCGGAGGATGTCATTGGGATGGTCGGCAACGATGGTGTTGTCGATGCGGACCTTCCACCAGTCCAGCGCGATGTTCAGTCCTTCAGCAAACGTCGGGCTCCAGACCAGGCCCAGCGTGCGGCTGGTCGAGGTTTCCGGCTTCAGGTCGGGATTGGAGCCGTTGGTGAAGGGCAGGGGCGTCTGCCCGCTGCTGCCGGTGATCGGCTCGTTGCCCTGGCCTAGCTGGCGGTAGCTGTCTGCGTTGGCGATGTCGGCGGCGCAGCGTGCACGTACCTCCGGGCTGCTGGCGGCCGCGCCATGGACGGTATCGCAGGGATCACGGAAGCCGGTGGTGAAGGTCTGCGAGCCGCCACCGTACAGATTCGAGATGGTCGGCGCACGGAAGCCCTGGGCCCAGGTGCCACGGACCAGCAACTGGTCGATCGGCTTCCAGGAGACGCCGAACTTGCTGTTGAGGGTTCCGCCGAAGGTGGTGTAGTCGGAGTAGCGCGTCGCCGTGTCGAGGGTCAGCTGGCGTGCACCGGGCAGGTCGTGCAGCAACGGCACGCTCAGCTCCAGATAGGCCTCGTCGACACGGTAGCCACCGCCGGTGGGGCCCGCCGCCAGGTTGGTAGTGGCACCGGTCTGGGCCAGCGCGTCGGGAATGAAGCGACCCTCCTCGCGGCGGCTCTCCACGCCCAGGGCGAAGCCCAGTTCCCCGGCGGGCAGCGTGGCAAGGCCGCCACTGAGGCTGGCGAACAGGTTGCGGGTGGTGTTTCGGCCACGGGTGAGTTCCTCGGGGAACAGCCAGTCCTGCAGTTCGCCGTTGCCGGTCAGGCCGTACGGGTCATCCTGGCCATACGGCACCAGCGGATTCCAGGGCTTGCAGCCGGCAATCGGCGCGTCCGGTGTGCCGCATTCCACCTTGCCGGTGGCCGGGTTGTAGAACGAAGGACCGGTGGAATCGGCGACGCGCTGCTTGTGCAGGTTGCCGGTGGCTCGCTGCTCCAGCTCGCTGCGGTTGTACTGGTAGCCGGCTTCCCAATCGAACTCGCGACCGACGAACTGGAAGCTGCCTTCAAACGCTGCGACACCCTGCCAGGTGGTCAGTTCGCTGATGCTGACGCGCGGAATCTCCCAGCTGCGGCGGTTCCAGTGCACATCGCTTGGGCGTTCATAGCCGTGGTGGCTGCCGAACGGGTTGAACCAGCTGTCGGCGGACATCGGCGTGATGCCGGCTGCACCGGACTGGAACGGATAGCCGGCAACCTGGCGCGTGGTGGTGCGTCGGTTGTAGGCCAACTGGGTGTTGAAGCGGATCTGGTCGTTCAGGTCCATGCGTGCGTCGACGAAGAGCGAATCGCGCTTGATCGGCGTCTGCACGTGCATCTGTTCGTTGCTGTTGCTGACGTCACCGGTGAACGGTGTGTTGTCACTGAGGTGGAAACTGTCCGGCCCGCCCGGCTGGCTGCCGCGATCGAGTGAATAGCTGCAGCCACGGGCGCTGCTGCAGCCCGGGCCCTTGAAGCCGACGATGCGCCCCCACTGGCCGACCGTGGTCCAGCCATCGTCCGGATGACGATCGGTATAGGTGTAGGCGCTGAAGCCGCGGTCCTTCGCCCACACGCCCTTCTCTTCGACATGCTCGGCGGCGACGCTGATCGAGGCGCGGTCATTCGACCAGCCGGCAACCACATCGTACTGGGTGCGGGCACCGTCGCCTTCGCTGAACTGCCCATGGTAGACGTTGGCAGTCACACCCTGGACGTTGCGCCGGGTGATGATGTTGACCACGCCGGCCATCGCGTCGGAACCGTAGATGGCCGAAGCGCCGTCCTTCAGTACTTCCATGCGCTCCACGGCAGCGGCGGGAATGCTGGAAATGTCCTGGTAACCCGAAGTGGTCATGCCCAGGCGCTTGCCGTTGACCAGCACCAGCGTGCGCTGCGCCCCCAGCCCGCGCATGTCCACGTAGCTGCCGCCGGAGGCTTCGCCGCTGCTGAGTGGGCTGGCGCGGCTGAGCGCGGGGCTGCCGGTCGCGGTCAGGTTCTGCAGGATGTCCGCGACGGAATTGAAGCCCTGCCGCTCGATGTCGGCGCGGCTGATGGTCAGCACCGGCTGTGCGGTTTCCAGGTCGACCTGGCGGATGCGCGAACCGGTGATCTCGATACGGTCCAGCGTGGTGGCTTCCGGTGCGTGCTGGGCGAATGCGGGGGCGGCCAGTGTGGTGGTGGCCGCCAACGCCAGTGCACGACGGATCGCCAACCCGAGTTCGGGAATACGGATGGTCATGGGTCTCTCTCTCAGTCTTCGAAGTCTTCGGAACACAGCCAAGCGGGGCTGCGTCAATTCCACCGCGGCGGTGGATGTTCGAACCTAGTGAAAGCGGGCGCGGAGACGTATGGGCAAGCGACGAAAGCACCGCAGACGGCCGTGACGCTTCTGCACAAAGCAGAAGCAAATCAACCGATTGCTCCAACCTGTGGCATTGCGGCGGACGCAGCGCAGAGGACCGTGCCCCTGATTGAACGCATCAGGGTCAATGTGGAAAGCGACAGTCTGCGCGGGGCAGAAAAAAACCACGGCCCCGAAGGGCCGTGGTCGTCGAGCTTCAACAGCGTGGATGGATCAGAAGCGCTGCTGGTACTTCATGTACATGAAACGACCGATGTCGTAGCCACCGTAGTAGGAGAACGACGAGTTCGGCTTGCTGTACATCACCGGAGCTTCCTTGCCGAACACATTGTTCGCGCCCACCGAAACGGTGGCATCCCACGGCAGGTTGTAGCGGAACTGCACGTCGTGGAAGGTCACCGCGCCGCGCTCGTTGTAAGCGGTGGGCGACTTCAGCCACGGAGCCAGGAAGGTCGGATCGGAGCATTCGTCCGGATACCGCGAGGCGTTGAGGCAGCGCTCCTTCACACCGGAGTAGTAGCGTGCCGTCCAGCTGACGCCGAAGTCACCCACATCCCAGCCCAGCACCAGGTTCGAGCGCACGCGGAAGGCAAGGCTGGTGGCGGTGCCGATGGTGTTGGCCACGCCGTTGATCGGCGTGATCGCATCACGGACATCATTGGTGGAGCGGTAGACGTTCTTGCTCACATAGGTGCTGGTCCAGCCTGCGCTCAGCTTGCCGTAGCTGGTGTCGACGCGATAGCTGACATCCAGGTCATAGCCTTCGGTCTCGGCGAAGCCAGCATTGCGGTTGCCGAACTTCAGGCCGGTGACGATGCCGTTGGACGGGTCGCGGGTGAAGCGGCTGCAGCGCGATTCGATGCCCTGCTCATAGCAGTCCTTCAGGATCTGGTTCGGGCTGTCACCGACGATGGTGTTGTCGATGCGGATCTTCCACCAGTCCAGCGCCACGTTGAGGTTGCTGACGAAGGTCGGGCTCCACACCAGGCCCAGCGTCTTGCTGGTCGAGGTTTCCGGAACCAGCAGTGGGTTGGAACCGGAAACGAACGGCGTCGGGGTCGCATCCTGTGCCGTGGTTACCGGCGTGTTGCCCTGCTTCAGCTGGCGGAAGTTGGCGGCATCGGCGATGTCACGTGCGCAGCGCGAGCGGACTTCAGCACTGCCCTTGGCCGAGCCGAACACGGTGTCGCACGGGTCGCTGAACTGCGCGAAGGTTTCCGAACCGCCACCGTACAGATCGTTGATGGTCGGTGCGCGGAAGCCTTCGGCCCAGGTACCACGGACCAGCAGCTGGTCGATCGGCTTCCACTTGAAGCCGAACTTGCTGTTGAGCGTGTTGCCGAAGGTGTTGTACTTGGAGTAGCGGGTGGCGGCACTGAAGCTCAGCTCACGCGCACCGGGCAGGTCGGCCAGCACCGGCACGCTGAGCTCCAGGTAGGCTTCCTTCACGTTGTAGCTGCCACCCGTCGGGCCTGCGGCCAGGTTGGTGGTAGCGCCGGTCTGGGCCAGGGCATCGGGGGTGTAGCGGCCATCTTCCTTGCGGCTTTCCACGCCGAAAGCGAAGCCGAGGTCGCCGGCCGGCAGGGTCATGATGCTGCCGGACAGGTTGGCGAACGCGTTCTTGGTGGTGGTCCGGCCGGTGGTGTGCTCCGCCGGGAACAGCCAGGCCATCAGTTCTTCATTGCCGGTCAGTCCGTTCGGATCGTTCTTGCCGTAGGGCACCAGCGGGTTCCACGGCGTGCAGCCGCTGATCACCGCGCCCGGACGGCCACACATCACCTTGCCGGTGGCCGGATCCAGGAACGACGGACCCACGGCGTCACGCACGCGCTTCTTGTGCAGGTTGCCGGTGGCGGTAGCGGTCAGCTCGTTGCGGTTGTACTGGTAGCCCACGTCCCAGTCGAAGTAGCGCTGGCCGATCTCGAAGCTGCCATCCAGCGACACCACCGCACGGTAGGTCTTCAGTTCGCTGGTGCTCACACGCGGGATTTCCCAGGTGCGGCGGTTCCAGGCCACGTCGGTTGGCTTGGCATAGCCGTGCTGGTTGCCGAACGGATTGAAGTAGCTGTCCTTGGACATCAAGCCGGTAGCGGTCGGGTCGCCCGAGATGGACACCGAGCTGGACTGCAGGGGGTAGCCTGCAATCTGGCGCTCGGCCGAACGCTTGTTGTAGCCGAATTCGGTGCGCAGGTTGACCTGGTCGGTGATCTTGAAGCGACCGTCGAAGTACACCGAGTCACGCTTGAGCGGATACATGACGTGCATCTGCTCGTTGGCGTTGCTGACATCGCCGGTGAACGGGGTCGCGTCGGTCAGGTGGTAGTTGGCCGGGTTGGTCGGATCAGCGCCGCGGTTGAGCGAGTAGCCGCAACCCTGGCTGGTGTTGGTGCAGCCCGGGCCACCCTTCAGGCCGGTGACCTGGCCCCACTGGCTCAGCGTGGTCCAGTTGGAGGCATCGTTCGGGTGGCGGTCGCTCACGCCGTACTTGCTGAACCAGCGGTCCTTGGCCCAGACGCTCTTTTCTTCGGAGTGCTCCAGTGCCAGGGTCAGCGACACGCGGTCATTGCTCCAGCCGCCGACCACGTCGAAGCGGTCACGGGCGCCGTCGCCTTCGCTGTACTGGCCGTGGTAGACGTTGGCGGTCACGCCGTTGACGTTGGAACGGGTGATGATGTTGATCACGCCGGCCATCGCATCGGAACCGTAGATGGCCGAAGCGCCATCCTTCAGTACTTCAATGCGTTCCACCGCCGACACCGGCAGCGAGGACACGTCCTGCAGGCCCGAGGTGCTGATGCCGAGGCGCTTGCCGTTGACCAGCACCAGGGTGCGCTGCGCGCCCAGGTTGCGCATGTCGATGTAGGTGCCGCCGGTGTTTTCGCCCGAGCTCAGTGCGTTGGCGCGGCTGATCGCCGGGCTGCCCATCGCGGTGACGTTCTGCAGGATGTCGGCCACCGAGCTGAAGCCCTGGCGCTCGATGTCCAGCCGGCTCAGTGCCAGGACCGGCTGTGCGGTCTCCACGTCCACCTGGCGGATGCGCGAGCCAGTGATCTCGATGCGATCCAGGGTGGTCGGCGCGGCAGTGCTGCCACTCTGGGCGAACGCAGGCAGCGCGGCCAGCGTCGCAGTGGTTGCCAGGGCGTAGCGGATGGCCTGCCCCAGGGGGGGGGTGCGTGAAGTCATGACGAGCTCTCTCTCTCTCAGGTCGTGCAGGGACGCCAAAAGGGGCGTCGAAGGAATCGGCCGCCGATAAGCGGACCGATGACCCGATAGTAGTCTCGTTGGTTAATGCCATGTAAAGAGGGCGTGTCGATTTGTACCAAGCTTCATCGTCAGATTTCACGAAAGCTCAACAAAAGCAGTCGCTTAGCTGTAGCCCTGAATGCGCTCCCCCGACATGATCTGCTGCATCGCAGCAGGTCAACGGGGGGCGCATGCGCGAATCGTAACGGTGTGTGACCTTCTTCCCCTCGTGGGAAAGCGTGAGCCTCAGGCCACGAACGGCCGGAACTGGATGCCCAGCCCGGCGATGCCGTCGGTCTCGCCGATCAGATCGGCGCGCAGCAGCGGCCGGGCATCGATGAAGGCCTGCGGCACGATCAGCGACAGGCGGTTGTCGTCGGCGGTCAGTTCCAGCGCGGGCAGTGGATCGTCCTCATGGGCACGATTGAGCAGCACCGCCAGGCGCAGCAGGGCGGCCAGCCGGCGAGCGGTCAGCAACAGGCGCTCGGGCAGGGCGTCGAAGGCGGTCTTGGTTACGCTGCGGCGATGGCTGCGCACCAGCGCGGCCAGCATCTGCTGTTCCTGCCGCGAGAAGCCGGCGATATCCGAGTGTTCCAGTACGTAACTGCCATGCACGTGGTAGCCGCTGTGCGCGATCATCAGGCCCAGCTCGTGCAGGCGTGCGGCCCAGCCGAGCATCCGCGCGTCGTCGGCATCGAGCCGCCAGCGTTCCTGCACCTGTTCCAGCAGTGACAGCGCGGTGTCCTGCACGCGATCGGCCTGCACGGTATCGATGCCGTAGCGCTGGCTGAGTGCGGACACCGATTCATCGCGCAGGTCGTTTTCGCCAGCGCGGCCGACGATGTCGTACAGGATGCCTTCGCGCATCGCCGCCTTGCTGACCAGCAGCTTCTGCAGGCCCAGTGCCTGGAAGGCGGCCTCCAGCACCAGGATGCCGCCGGCGATGATCGGGCGGCGGTCGCTGGACAGGCCCGGCAACTGGATGTCGTCGATCTTCTTGGCCTTCAGCAGTTCGTCGCGCAGCTGGGGCAGGGCCTCGGCGGTGATCGCGCCCTTGCTCAGCTTCATCGTGGCGCAGATCTCGCTGATCGCCTTGTGCGTGCCGGACGAGCCCAAGGCTTCCTGCCAGCCCAGCGCGCGGTACTTGCTGGCGAAGGGCTGGAACTCGCGGCCGATCTCGGCCAGTGCGTCCTTCCAGCGCTTCTTGCTCAGCTTGCCGCCGGGGAAGAAGCGCCGGGTGCTGGCGATGCAGCCGGCCTGCAGGCTTTCGCGCTCCAGGGTCTGCATGCCCATGCCGATGATGAATTCGGTGGAGCCGCCGCCGATGTCGATCACCAGCCGGCGCTGGCCGGGCTTGGGCGGTTGCGCGTGGGCCACGCCCAGGTAGATCAGGCGCGCTTCTTCGCGGCCGCTGACCACTTCGATGGCATGCCCGAGCGCGGTTTCGGCGGGAACCAGGAACGACTGCGGCGAGCGCAGCTGGCGCACGGTGTTGGTGGCCAGTGCACGTACCCGGTGCGGCGGCACGTTGCGGATGCGCTGGCCGAAGCGGGCCAGGCATTCCAGCGCGCGCTGCCGCGCAGCGGAGGAGAGCCCACCTTTGCCATCCAGGCCATCGGCCATGCGCACGGTCTCGCGCAGGCGGTCGATCACCCGCAGCTGGCCGAGCGTGTAGCGCGCGATGACCATGTGGAAACTATTGGAGCCAAGGTCGATGGCGGCCAGCAGGTCGCCATCCTGCAATGCGGGCGGAGTCGTGGTGGTATGCGGCATGGACGAATGTTAGCCGAAGGGGCGGTGTGCTCGTCACCGCGCGGTCTTCACATTTTGGAAGAGGGGAGTGCGGCAGGGCTGCGCCCTGCACCCGCCGAATCAACGGCAACGGCTAAAGCAAAAGCAAAAGCAAAAGCGGGCTATCTGTAGGATGGCGGGGTGGGTCCGATGGCAGGGGACGCCGTTAACCCGTCCATGGGGGCTTGGTCGCCGCATCCATGCGGCTCACACCCCTGCCACCGGACCCACCCCGCCTTCGACAGAATTCCGCTGCTGTTGGTAGGTGTCGACCTTGGTCGACACACCGGGTTACAGCCCCTGCATCAATGCCATCTGCGCAGAATGCGGGGCTTCGTCGTGCGCCGGGGCACGCTTGTGGTAGATGCCGTCGGCGTCCAGCTCCCAGGCGTTGAGGTTGTCGTCCAGGTAGTTCTGCAGGACTTCGCGGTAGACCCGCTTGGCCAGCTCCGGGTCGAGGATCGGGAAGCACGTCTCGACACGGCGCAGCAGGTTGCGTTCCAGCCAGTCGGCGCTGGCGCAGTACATCTCCGGTGCGCCGTCGTTGCCGAACCAGTAGACGCGGCTGTGCTCCAGGAAGCGGCCGACGATCGAGCGCACGCGGATGTTGTCCGAGATGCCCGGTACGCCCGGGCGCAGGGTGCAGGCGCCGCGGATGATCAGGTCGATCTGCACGCCGGCCTGCGAGGCGGCGTACAGCGCGCGCACCACCTGCGGTTCGTTCAGTGCGTTCATCTTGGCGATGATCCGCGCCGGGCGGCCGGCGGCGGCGATGCGCGTTTCGCGCTCGATGCGGCCGAGGATGCCGGTGTGCAGGGTGAAGGGCGACTGCAGCAGGCGCTTGAGCTTCATCTTCGAGGCCAGCCCGGACAGCTGCTGGAACAGCAGGTGCACGTCGTTGCCGATGTCCGCATCGGCAGTGATCAGGCTGATGTCGGTGTACGCGCGGGCGGTGCCGCTGTGGTAGTTGCCGGTGCCCAGGTGCACGTAGCGGCGCAGTTTGCGGCCCTCGCGGCGCACGATCAGCAGCATCTTTGCGTGGGTCTTGTAGCCGACCACGCCGTACACCACCTGCACGCCGGCTTCCTGCAGGCGATCGGCCAGGCCCAGGTTGGCCTCTTCGTCGAAACGTGCGCGCAGTTCAACCACCACGGTCACGTCCTTGCCGTTGCGCGCGGCCTGGATCAGCGCGTCGACGATCAGCGAATCCTTGCCGGTGCGGTACAGGGTCTGCTTGATCGCCAGTACGTTGGGGTCGATCGCCGCCTGCCGGATCAGGTCCAGCACTGCGGTGAAGGCATCGAACGGGTGGTGCAGCAGCAGGTCCTGGCGCGCCGCCGTCTCGAAGATGCCGTCGCTGTCGCGCAGCGTGCGCGGGGTCATCGGCGGGTACTTCAGGTCCGGCTGCGCGATCAGGTCGTACAGCTGGATGATGCGGTTGAGGTTGACCGGGCCGTCGATGCGGTACACCGCGTTCTCGGTCAGGCCGAAATTCTGCAGCAGGGTGCGCACGATGTCGCGTGGCATGTCCTGCGCGATTTCCAGGCGCACCGCCGGCCGGTAGCCGCGGTCGACCAGTTCGTCGCGCAGTGCCAGCGCCAGGTTCTCCACTTCCTCCTCGTCCACCACCAGCTCGGAGTTGCGGGTAACGCGGAACTGGTAGGCCCCCTGCACTTCCATGCCGGGGAACAGCTCATCGACGAAGGTGGACAGCACCGACGACAGGAACACGAAGTTCTGCGATCCGCCGAGCTTCTCCGGCAGCTGGATGATGCGCGGCAGCGAGCGCGGCGCACGTACGATGGCCAGATGGCCGGCGCGGCCGAACGCGTCGGTGCCCTTCAGCACCACCACGATGTTCAGCGACTTGTTGAGGATCTTCGGGAACGGATGCACCGGGTCCAGGCCCAGCGGCGACAGCACCGGCATGATCTCGTTGCGGAAGTAGGCGCGCAGCCAGCGCTTCTGGCGGTCGGTCCAGGAATGGCGGCCGAGCACGCCGATGCCGGCCTCCATCAGCGCCGGGCGCAGCGTCTCGTTCCAGCAGCGGTACTGCTGGTCCACCAGTTCCGCGGCGCGGTCGTGGATGGCATTGAGGATGGCCTGCGGGCTCATCCCGTCCGGTGCCGGCGGCAGGCCGAATTCCTGCGCGTGGCGCACGGCGGCGGCGCGGATCTCGAAGAACTCGTCCAGGTTGGTGCAGGAGATGCACATGAAACGCAGCCGCTCCAGCAGCGGCACCTGCGGGTCCATCGCCTGGGCCAGCACGCGGAAATTGAAATCCAGCTGCGACAGTTCGCGGTTGATGTAGAGCGCCGGGTCACGCAGCGGATCGTTGTCCGGGCTCACGGGGAGGGGGAGGGATCCGAGGCTGCTCATGGCGTCATTCTTCGATGGAAGTCAGGGGGGCGGACTCGCGCGGGCGCACGTGGTCGGCATCGAAATGGCAGGAAAACACCGAGCCCTTGCCAACCTCGCTTTCAATCTCCAGCCGCGCATGGTGCAGGCCGAGGATGTGCTTGACGATGGACAGGCCCAGGCCGGTACCACCGCTTTCGCGGGAGCGGCTGCTGGAGACACGGTAGAAACGTTCGGTCAGGCGCGGCAGGTGGGTGGCCGGGATGCCGTAGCCGGAATCGCGCACTGCCAGCACGGCGCCGTCGCCTTCGCGGCGGAATTCCACGGCGATGCGGCCACCGGCCGGCGTATAGCGCACCGCGTTGGTGACCAGGTTGGAGAAGGCGCTGTGCAGTTCCTTGGTCGAGCCCTGCAGGTCAACGCCGGCAAGATCGTCGATGCTGATCTGGTGGCGGCCCTGGCTGTGCGCTTCGGCTTCGCGGCGCAGGGTGGCCAGCATCGGCTGCATGGCCACGGTCTCTTCCTCGCTGTGTTCCTGCGACTCGAGGCGCGACAGCGTCAGCAGGTCTTCCACCAGCTGGGCCATGCGCTGGCTCTGCTTGCGCATTTCTTCCAGCATCGGACCGGTTCCCGGGAAATCCTCCGGGTCCATCATGTCCAGGTAGCCGTGGACCACGGTGAGCGGCGTGCGCAGCTCGTGTGAAACGTTGGCGACGAAGTCGCGGCGCACCTGCTCCAGGCGCAGCAGCTTGCTGACATCGCGGGCGATCAGCAGCCAGTAATCGGAGGAATAGGGAATCAGGCGCAGGTTCAGGCGGATCGCCGGGTCGACCGGCGAGGGCACGTCCAGGATCGGCTCGGCATTGCGGCCACCAGCCAGCCAATGCGCCAGCGGCATCGGTTGCAGGCGTTCGACCAGGGCCTCGCCGAGGTCGCCCGGATGATGCAGGCCGAGCAGGGCGGTGGCCGCTTCGTTGAACCACTGCACACGCTGGCTGTTGCGATCCAGCACCACCACGGCATCGGGCAGCGCGGCGGCGGCGGCGCGGTAGCTGCGCAGCATGTCCAGCAGGCGGCGCTTGCGCACGCGCATTTCCACCTGGTTGCGGTACAGCAGGCGGTCCAGCTCGTTCCAGA
This sequence comes from Stenotrophomonas sp. 22692, assembly GCF_052045015.1. Lineage (NCBI taxonomy): Bacteria > Pseudomonadati > Pseudomonadota > Gammaproteobacteria > Lysobacterales > Lysobacteraceae > Stenotrophomonas > Stenotrophomonas sp. 22692. The sequence continues at coordinate 441,288 of NZ_JBQEMR010000002.1, read as the reverse complement.
CGCCGGTGCCTTCTTCGGCGGTGTCCCAGCGCTGGCGCGCGGTCAGCCGGCGCAGCACGCTGCGCAGGCGCCAGTAATGCCATGCCAGCGTGGCCAGTGCGCCCAGTGCGATGCACAACCACAGATGGCCCGTGAACCACCCCACCAGTCCGGCGAACAGCAGTACCGCGGCAACGGTGGCCAGGGTCTTCAACCAGGCAGAGCGGATGTGGCGGGGCATTGCGATCTCGTCGTTGAGGTGCGGCGGTTCACTGGGGTGAACCGAGGGTTATAGCAGAGTTGCCGGCGCCGGCACCCGCAGGTGCGTGGCGCCGGCACGACGAGACTCAGGTAGCAGTGGAGAAGCGGTAGCCGGCGCCGCGCACGGTCTGCACCATGTTTTCGGCGTTGAACGGTTCCAGCGTCTTGCGCAGGCGGCGGATGTGCACGTCGATGGTGCGCTCCTCCACGTACACGCTGCCGCCCCACACGTGGTCCAGCAGCTGGGCGCGGGTGTAGACGCGCTCGGGGTGGGTCATGAAGAAGTGCAGCAGGCGGTATTCGGTGGGGCCGATCGGCACCGGCTGGTCGTTGGCGAACACGCGATGGGCGGCACCGTCGATGCGGATCGGGCCGACGGCCACGCTGCCGTCCTCGTCATCTTCGCGGGCGCGGCGCATCACCGCACGGATGCGGGCCAGCAGTTCGCGCGCCGAGAACGGCTTGACCACATAGTCGTCGACGCCAGCTTCAAGGCCACCGACGCGATCGTTCTCTTCGCCGCGGGCGGTCAGCATGATGATCGGCACTTCGCGGGTCAGGGTTTCCTTGCGCCAGCGGCGGGCCAGGTCCAGGCCGCTGGTGCCGGGCAGCATCCAGTCCAGCAGGATCAGGTCGGGAACGCGGTCGGCGATGGCGGTCTGGGCCTCACGGGCGTCGCCGGCGTGGACCGGTTCGTAATCGCCCTTGCGCAGGGCGAAGGCGACCATTTCACGGATCGCGGGCTCGTCATCGACGATCAGGATGCGTTTCTGCACGAGGACACCGTAGGGCTCGGTTACTGGAGTGGTGCCAGTAGACTACGGTTTGATGACATGTTTGTGACTGCCTGGCCGGAACCGGCCTGGATTGCCATCGGCCGGTCATGCAGCGCTCAGCGGCGGTCCAGATCCGGGTCCTGCACGCCCTGGCGGCGCAGCTCCAGCACGGTGGGGGTGATCGCCTCGATGCGCGCATCCACCCGTGCCCGGCCGACATAGTCCAGCGCCGGGTTGCGCTTGAGCGCCTGCAGCTGCATCAGCGACTGTTCCGGGCGGCCGCTGAGGAAGGCCGCCTCGGCGTAGGCCTCGCTGGCACGCACGCTGTCGCCGGCCAGTTCGCTGGCGCGGGCGTACCGCTGCTGGAAGACCGGATCGTTACCGCTTTGCGACAGCAGGGGCCGCAGCATGGCCTGCGCGCGCTGGCCGGCCTCGCGGCTGCCCTGTTCGTTCAGGATCTCGGCATAGGTCAGCGCCACCGGACGGCTGTTGGGGTGCTGGCGCAGCAGCTGCTCGAAGCGGCTGTTGGCCTGGGCGGTCTGGCCCGCACGCGATTCGGCCTCGCCCAGCCCCAGTGCCAGCCACAGATTGTCCGGGCGGGTCTGCAGCAGGCCTGCCAGGGTCTGCCGGGCCTGGGCGGCGCCGGCGCGACCGCTGCGCATCACCGCCAGCGCCTGGCCATAGCGCTGGGCATCGTTGAGGCCGTCCTTCTGGCGCTTGGCCAGATCGGCGTACTCGCGTTCCAGCTCGGGGGTGGAGTCCGCGCTGAGCACGCGCAGGCGCTCGCGCGCCCAGTCGAAGTCGCCACTGGCGCCGCGGCTGAGCTGGCCCATCGGGATGCGCAGCACGCTGCTGGGCAGCAGCGGGTTGTTTCCGCGCAACAGGGGTTCGGCCAGGCTGGGATCGGTCGGGTCCACGCGCTCCCTGCGCTCGCCACTGGGGGTGGTGGTGGTCAGCAGCACCGTGTCCTTCTTCATCTGCTCGGCGCGGGCCTTGGCCTCGCTGATGCGGGTGATGTTGACCGGGTGGGTGCGCAGGAACTCGGGCACGCTGTAGCCGCCCTCGTTGCCGCGCATCGCCGATGCCATCCGCTCGAAGAAGCCGGCCATGGCATCCACGTCGTAGCCACTGCGCGACAGGGTGCGGATGCCGAGGCGGTCGGCCTCGGACTCGTTGGAGCGGGTGTAGTTGATCTGCCGCTGCTGCATCAGGCCCATGCCGGAACTGATCGCGGCCATCGTTGCGTTGCCGGAGGAGGTGCTGTTGCTGGCCTGCGCGGCCACCACCGCCGCCAGCATGCCGAGCAGGATCGGGATCTGGTCGCGCTGGGCGCGCTCGACTCCGCGCAGCACATGCTGCTGGGTGACGTGGGCGATTTCGTGCGACAGCACCGCGGCCACTTCGTCTTCGCGCTCGGCGGTCAGCACCAGGCCGGCGTTGACCCCGATGTAGCCGCCCAGGGTGGCGAAGGCGTTGATCTGGCGGTCCTTCATCACGAAGAACGTGTAAGGCTGGCGCGGCTGGTCGCTGTTGGAGCCGAGGCGGGTGCCCATGGTCTGCAGCCAGTCGTTCACCAACGGGTCGTCCAGCAGGTAGCCGTAGTTGCGCAGCTCACGCAGCATCATGGCGCCGTACTCGGCCTGGCGCGCCGGGGTCAGCAGCTCGCCCGCCGACGAGCCGATGTCGGGCAGCTTCTCCTGGGCCTGGGCCAGCGGCATGGCCAGGGCCAGGGTGACGGCGGTAGTCAGCAGCAGGGCTCGCAAGCAGAAGGTCCTCGGGCAGGGCGCGCCAAGCGTGGCAGGCCGGGGGGCAACCATTCGTTAATCCACAGTGTTGCGGCGGTGGCGTGGAAATTCCAGCGCACCGGTACCATATGTAGACCGTCGATCCATCGTGGAGTTTCCCGTGACAGCCCAGACCGCCGGCGGTGCCCCCGCCATCACCATCTATTCCACCGCCGTCTGCCCGTACTGCGTGGCCGCCAAGAACTTCCTGAAGAGCAAGGGCCAGCAGTGGACCGAGGTCCGCATCGACCTGGACCCGGTCGAGCGCGAGAAGATGATGGCCAAGACCCGCCGTACCAGCGTGCCGCAGATCTTCGTCGGCGACGTCCATGTGGGCGGCTACGACGACATGATGGCCCTGCACCGTGAAGGCAAGCTCGAGCCGCTGCTGGCCGGGCAGGGCCAGGCATGAGCGCGGCCGACGACGGCAGCAAGGACCGCATCGCCGAGTTCACCGCGTTCCGCAAGCGCATGAACGAGCGCATCCTGGGCGAGCCGAACCAGGTGGTGCGGCGCTTCTTCGCGCTGGACACGCAGACCTACCAGGCCGGTGCGCTGGACGTGAAGACCAAGGAACTGCTGGGCCTGGTGGCCTCGATGGTGCTGCGCTGCGACGACTGCATCAGCTACCACGTGGCCCAGTGCAAGGACGCCGGGGTGACCCGCGAGGAGTTCTTCGAGACCTTCTCGGTCGGCCTGGTGGTGGGCGGCTCGATCGTGATCCCGCACCTGCGCCGCGCGGTCGACTTCCTCGACCAGCTCGAAGGCGGCGCCGCCGCCCCGGCAGCGCACGAACACTGAGGTAGCGCCGGGGCATTTCCCGCGATCCAACCGCCCAAGAGCCCCTTCTTGTTGAAGGGGCGCGCCGACAGGCGGGGGTAGAGGAGAAATGCGCGGGCAATTATGCCTTTGCCGGGGTCAGGACCATGGTCTACTTGGGTAGCCGGGCCCGGCTAAGGCATAATTGCCGGTGAAACTTCCTTTGCGCCGGCGTTTCCGGGCACGTCCGGACGGCGTTTTTCCCCCTGTTCGGAACATCGATCAATGACGCAGAAAATTACGGTCATCCGCGGCGACGGCATTGGCCCGGAAATCATGGACGCCACCCTGTTCGTGCTCGACCAGCTCAAGACTGGCCTGGAGTACGAAGACGCCGACGCCGGCCTGGTGGCCCTGGAAAAGCACGGCGACCTGATGCCGGCGGTGACCCTGGAATCGATCGCGCGCAACAAGGTCGCGCTGAAGAGCCCGCTGACCACCCCGGTCGGTGGTGGTTTCACCTCGATCAACGTCAGCCTGCGCCGTCACTTCGACCTGTACGCCAACGTGCGTCCGGCCCACACCTTCCCGAACACCAAGTCGCGTTTCGACAACGTCGACCTGATCACCGTTCGTGAGAACACCGAAGGTGCGTACCTGGCCGAAGGCCAGGAAGTGTCGGCCGACGGCGAGACCGCCTTCTCCGGCACCCGCATCACCCGCAAGGGCTCCGAGCGCATCGTGCGCTATGCCTTCGAGCTGGCCAAGAGCACCGGCCGCAAGAAGGTCACCGCCGTGCACAAGGCCAACATCATCAAGTCGACCTCGGGCCTGTTCCTGAATGTCGCCCGTGAAGTGGCCGCGCAGTACCCGGACATCGAATTCCAGGAAATGATCGTCGACAACTGCTGCATGCAGCTGGTGATGCGTCCGGAACAGTTCGACGTGATCGTCACCACCAACCTGTTCGGCGACATCATCTCCGACCTGTGCGCCGGCCTCGTCGGCGGCCTGGGCCTGGCCCCGGGTGCCAACATCGGCAAGGATGCGGCGATCTTCGAAGCCGTGCACGGCACCGCGCCGGACATCGCCGGCCAGGGCAAGGCCAATCCGTGTGCGCTGCTGCTGGCAGCCGCGCAGATGCTGGACCACGTCGGCCAGCCGGAAAACGCCGAGCGCCTGCGCAAGGCCATCGTGGCGACCATGGAAGCCAAGGACTCGCTGACCGGCGACCTGGGCGGCACCGGCACCACCATGAGCTTCGCCAAGGCCATCGCCAGCCGCCTGTAAGCGGCCGGTCGGCCTCGGTTGGATCCCAGCGGGGCGCCTTCGGGCGCCCCGTTGCGTTTTCCGGTAGATCCACGCCATGCGTGGATGACGGAATGATCGGTTGTGCGGTTTTCGCACAGGTCATGTGCCCCCGCACGGCTGGTTCGTGCGCCAATCGCTCCGCATCCTGTGCCCCACACCCACCGCACAGGAACCCTCCCATGAACCTCACCGCCTTCGGCCTGGCCAGCCTGATCGGCATGGCCGCCACCGCCCCGGTCGCTGCCGCCGAACCGTCCCATCCCACCATCCGCCACATGGCCGGCGCGCCGGTCGCGGCCTCGCTGGATGCAGCGAAGACCGCCGTGCTGGTGATCGACTTCCAGAACGAATACTTCGATGCCAGCGCCGCGCCCGGCTTTGCTGGTGGCCGCATGGTCATTCCCGATGGCGTGGCCGCACTGCGCCAGGCCAGGCGGGTGGTCGAGTTCGCCGATGCTCACGGCATCCGCGTGATCCACGTGCAGCATGTGCTGCCGGCCGGCGCACCGCTGTTCGCGCAGGGCAGCGTCAATGCCGCCTTCCATCACGACCTGAAGCCGCGCAAGGGTGAGACCGTGGTGCAGAAGGACAATGTCAGCGTGTTCGCTGGCAACTCGGCCGCGGTGCTCGACACGGTGCTGAAGGATGCCGGCATCGACACGCTGATCGTCACCGGCCTGCAGACCCATGCCTGTGTGGCCGGTGCTGCGCGCGACGCGGCGGCGGCACCGCGCGGCTACCGGGTGATCGTATCGTCCGATGCCAGCGCCAGCCGCGACCTGGACCTGGCCAGTGGCCAGCGCATCGATCATCGCGCGCTGCATGACGCCTCGCTGGCGCAGATCGAAGACGCCTTCGGTGATGTCATGAACACCGACGCGATCCTGGCGCTGCCGGTGCGCAAGGCCGGCGACGGCGCTTGATAAGCTGGTGGGGCCCGCATGCCGTGGGCCCCGTCACCTGGAGTCGCTCGCCGATGGATCACTTCGCCGCCCTGCGTGCGCTGCGCGCCATCGTCGACGCAGGCAGCTTCACCGCTGCGGCTGAACGCCTGGGCACGACCCACTCGGCGATGTCACGGCAACTGCGGCAGCTTGAAGATCACCTGCAGGTTCGCCTGCTCGATCGCAACAGTCGGCGGCTGTCGTTGACCGAAGCCGGGCGCGACTATCACCGGGAGGCCGGCGTGCTGCTCGATCGCCTGCAGGAAGCGGACGACCGCGCGCGCGCCGGGCAGGCGCAGCCCAGTGGCGCCGTACGCATCAGCGTGCCGCAGGTGGTCGCCAGCCAGGAGCTGCCCCAGTGGCTGCCGTCGTTCCTGCAGCGCTACCCGCAGGTCTCGCTGGACCTGTCGGCCGATGATCAACTGGTCGACGTGGTGGGGGGCGGTTTCGACCTGGCTCTTCGCATCGCGCCCTCGTTGCCGGACAGCCAGCTGGTCGCGCGCGAACTGGCCAGCTGCCCGCGCATCCTGGTTGCTGCGCCGGCCTATCTGGCACGTCGTGGTCTGCCGCGACAGGCTGCAGATCTCGAACAACATACGCTGCTGGGATTCAGTCCCACGCCGTCAATGCCGCCCTGGCAGCTGCAGGGGCCGCGCGGTGCCAGCGTGAGCATCGAGGCCGGCCAGCGCCTGCGCGTGGATGCCACGCCCGCGCTGTATGCCGCGGCGTTGGCCGGAATGGGCATCAGCCTGTTCACCGCACTGACCGTACAGGAGGACCTGCGCGCCGGTCGTCTGATCCGCGTGTTGCCGGCCTGGCATGCCGGGCAGCGCCGCTACTTCGCGCTGTATCCGCATGCACGTGCGCTGGCGCCGAAAGTGCGTGCGCTGGTCGAGCACCTCGCGGCGCACTACGCTGCACAGGTGGGCGCGGCAGGATAGTCGCGCGGCTGCAACCGAGGTGGTGATGGAGTCGGTGTATCTGCTGGTCGCGCTGGGCGCGATCGTCGCCGGATTCGTGCAGGGCCTGTCCGGCTTCGCCTTTGGCATGGTGGCGATGTCGTTCTGGGCATGGGGACTGGAGCCGCGGCTGGCGGCGACGCTGTCGGTGTTTGGTGCGCTGGTCGGTCAGCTGGTGGCTGTGTTCACCGTGCGCCGTGGCTTCAACCTGCGCCTGTTGCTGCCCTTCGTCTTGGGCGGGCTGGCCGGCATTCCGCTGGGCGTGATGGTGCTGCCGCAGCTGGACATGGACTGGTTCAAGGCGCTGCTGGGCGGCTTCCTGGCGCTGTGGTGCCCGGTGATGCTGATGACGCGCTCGTTGCCTCCGGTCCGCGTCGGCGGCCGTATCGGTGATGCGATCGCTGGCATGGCCGGTGGCGTGCTCAGTGGCATTGGCGGCTTTGCCGGGCCGGTGCCGACGTTGTGGAGCACCCTGCGAGGCTTCGGCAAGGACGAACAGCGCGCGGTCATCCAGAACTTCAACCTGGCGATGCTGGCGGTGACCATGGCCACCTATGTCGGCAGCGGCCTGGTCAGCCGGCAGATGCTGCCGTATTTCGCCATCGTGGCACCGGCCATGCTGGTGCCGACCCTGCTGGGTGCAAGGGTCTACATCGGCATCAGCGAGGCGCGCTTCCGGCAGCTCGTGCTGGGCCTGCTGACCGCGTCAGGCATCGCGTTGCTGGCATCGTCGCTGCCGGTGCTGCTGGCGCGCTGAGGGAGGAACGACAAAGGGCGCCACGAAGGGCGCCCTTTGTCGTCTATTGCATGTTGCGGCTCAGCGCTGCTGGATTTTCGACAGCAGGCGCAGGAATTCAACGTACAGCCAGACCAGGGTCACCATCAGGCCGAATGCGCCATACCACTCCATGTACTTCGGTGCACGCTGGGCGACACCGGTCTCGATGAAGTCGAAGTCCAGCACCAGATTCAGCGCGGCCACGACCACCACGAACAGGCTGAAGGCGATGCCCAGCCAGCTGGAGTCATGGATCACCGGCACGTCGATGTTGAAGAAGCCCAGCACGAACGACGCCAGGTAGAGCAGGGCGATGCCGCCAGTGGCCGCGACCACGCCCATCTTGAAGTTCTCGGTGGCCTTGATCAGGCCGCTGCGGTACGCGAACAGCAGCGCAAACAGAGTGCCGAAGGTCAGCAGCACGGCCTGGAACACGATGCCCGGGAACTTGGCGTTGAACACGGCCGAGATGGCGCCGAGGAACAGGCCTTCCACCAGCGCGTACATCGGCGCGGTGACCGGCGACCATTCCTTCTTGAAGACGGTGATCAGCGCCAGCACCAGGCCGCCGATGGCGCCGCCCATGGCATACAGCCTGGCACCAGGCAAAACCTGACCGTAGTCGCCGATGGTCTGGTTCCAGGCGAAAGCGGCCGTCAGCACGGTCAACAGCAGCAGGAAACCGGTCTTGTTGACGGTGCCGTTGAGGGTCATTGCCTGGTCGGGGCTGGTCACCACCGAGCCGCTGGCGAGGTCGAGGAAGGTGGACTCGGAAAGAGCCGGGTTGCCGCTGCGCATGCGCGTTCTCCGTGCGAATGAGGGTCTGGACGGCCATCCGGCCGATGGGCGTGAGCATAGCCGATGACTGCTTTCGGCGTTGTGGCAGGCGCCGGATCTGCACATCCTGCGTTGACAGTTCCCAATGCGCTTGGCGACAATGACCAACTCCCCGGGCATGGCCCGAGGGGATTGCAAGACCGGGGTATAGCGCAGTCTGGTAGCGCGCCTGCTTTGGGAGCAGGATGTCGGGGGTTCGAATCCCTCTACCCCGACCAATCCCACATCACGTCGGATTGGACACCGTTCCGGTTCGGGCGCCCGTAGCTCAACTGGATAGAGCACCGGCCTTCTAAGCCGGCGGTTACAGGTTCGATTCCTGTCGGGCGCGCCATTGGAATCAATGGTTTATGAACTCACGCCCGCGAACATCGGTTCCCATTCGATGGCTGGGCAATCCTGGGTGGCGAGCATTCCACCTTCCTCTTTTCCGATGAAAGATGCCCTTTGCCTGGGGGGCAGTCGCACGGCGTGATGCCAAGCGGGTTGCGGTGAACCTGCGTCTGGCGATGATCGGCTCACTCCGCAGGTGCTTGAGCAGCGCCGCCTGGGTTGGGGCAATGTGCCCGGCAACGAAAAAAAGCCAGCGCTATGCGCTGGCCTTTCCCAAGTCGCGATGGTCGCGATGGACGCACTCTGGTCGAGTGCGCCCTGGATGGATCACATCTGTTCCAGTTCGCCCACCCGGACCTTGCCGCCACCGCAGTTGCCGTGGCAGCCGCCGCTGATCGGGCCGCTGCCACCGCCGCCGCCGCCACCACCACCGCCGCCACCACCACCGCCCCGGGAGTTGGGCGGGAGGACGGTCGAAATCACTTCGCCGGAGTCGAAACCTGCACCTCGCCACGTGTAGTTGACGCAGGAAATACCGTTGCAGACGGTCAGGACATCGCCGGTCTGGACTCGCGTCTGGGCTGTCCAGACGGTGGTCCGGCCGTCATTGAGCTTCTGGACCTCTTGGGAAAGCTGCTGGTTGGTCACCGGATCGGGATACGGGGTTGTCAGCGTGCATCCGGCGGTGCAGTTGATGACGCCAGGAAGCTTTTTCGCTTGAAGACTCCCGGCTGCCATGAACAGCAGCACGCCTGCAATGGCGGGAATGGAGTTTCTACCAAGCGAAGGGATAATCCCAATCAGTCTAGCTTTCACAATAGGTCCTTATCGTGGGATGCAACAGTTCTTGAAGATTTCGTTCGATGAAATGCGGGCTTTCTCTTTCTCTTGGCTGCTCAGGTTTTTCTCATGGTTGGCAATGTCAGTGGTGGTGGCAAAACGTGGGTCCAGCCGGTTGAGGACGCGGGTGTACGCCAGGGCGGCAACGGGATCCGCAGGAACGATGCCGCCATACGTGTAGGCCATCGCCATGTCGCTGATGACATTGACGTTCCCTTGTGATTCCAGTTCGCGCAGATATCCGGTGGCGGTGTCCTTCCACGCCTCGAGCGCCGCGGGATCACGGATTGCGTCATCAAGCGAACCGATGACTTTCTCCGGCGATCGCGAGTAAGCGCGCATCGCTTCCTGCGAGCCCATGGCGGCGGCCTTCGAAAGCCAATCGGCGTGATAGATGTCCTGATCCAGAGCCAGCGACTCGCACTCTTTGAGGATTCGTTCCGATCGCTCCAGGAACCAGTTGCCGGACCCGACCGTGGTGGCTGAATCCGCCAGCTTGTCAGCGCGATCCGAGATGAAGGTCTGGCACTGCTCGATGGTTCGATAGATTTCGTAGGTTGCCGTGGCATCTCCGGATTCGGAGCGCAGCATCAGTTGCTTGACGTGGGCGAGCGCGTCACCGGGAGGCCGGAACTCATTGCCTCTTACGATCTCGTAGGCTTTGGGGCCCACCGCCTTGTACGAGCCCGGCGGGATCTTGTTGTCCCGCTCCAGCCTCTGCGCGGCCGCCGCACCTGACGCCGGAAGCTGCCTTCCCTGGTCGGGCCTTTCATCAAGGCTGCCACTGTTCCCGGATTCCTCTGCCGTGGCATCGGCAGCTGGCTGCTGCCGGTAGCCGTACATTGCAACGGCTGCCACTGCCAGCACCGCTGCCAGCGTGACGAATCCGATTAGCCGCTTGCTCATCTATTGATCTCACCTTCATTGCAGGAACCGGCATGGTTGCAAACGCGCGCCTCGCGTTCCATGTCCTGCAGCTAACGTTGTATGAATGGATCTCCCCCATTCCCGTTTGAGATTCATTCACGATTCGTTCACCAATCGTTCACGCCGTCGGGAGTGCGTCCGACCATGGCGAGCTGTTTGCCTGCGCCTGACCTTCGGCGCAGGCGGCACGCACCTTCTGGCGCTCGGCATGAGATGCAGTTTGGAAAGGCGCGGGAGAGGTAGAGCAGGTGCTGGCCGAAGTGCATCGTCTGCGCAGTTGCCAACGGCGGCTTGCCCTGTACTGCGGCGGTGTCACCTCGCTGGCGTTGACTGGCCTTCTGACGGGGCGACGGACCAACGCAGTGCGTCGATCGACGTGATCGAAACGATGTTGCCGATGGACAGCGGCGGCCGATGTTCTCGGCCGAAGATGAGCGCTTGCACGCGCAGGTGTGCAAGCCATTACCCGTCGTGTGTTTCCTGGCAGGACGCAGTCGCACAATGCGATGTTTCAGCTGCTCGACGGAGCGGGCCAGCCTCGCCAGCAGTTGCAGGTCACGCCGAAGGGGGAGGCCACGCTGTCATTCCTGGACGAGCACGGGGACGCCGTGCGTGTGATCTCGGCCGAGCAGCTCTGATCTCCTGTTCCGGCCCCTGCACATCAATGTGAAGAAGTGCTTGCAATTCCTTCGCGACTCCCGGAAAATGCCGGACTCGCTTCGGGGGACGGACTTCTGGTTCGGCCCTGTAGCAAAGCATCAAGTTCCAACGTCAGCCTCATCGGCGGTGGAGCGAAAGTTTCAGTGGTGGCTGTAGCTCAGTTGGTTAGAGTACCGGATTGTGATTCCGGTGGTCGGGGGTTCGAATCCCCTCAGCCACCCCACTGATTCAACCGCATCGGCGCAGCCGAAACGGTATTGCAATAAACAGAAAGCACGCTACAATGTGCGTCTGAGTTTCACGGGCCGTTAGCTCAGTTGGTAGAGCAGTTGACTCTTAATCAATAGGTCCAAGGTTCGAATCCTTGACAGCCCACCAGACGAAAGCCACTTGGTTCGCCAAGTGGCTTTTTTCTTGCCTGTTCGCCGGGTGGCGTCTGCAGATACCAGCGGTGCTGGCTGGAGTGGAGCCCCCTTGAGTCAAGGGGGCGCGGCGAAGCCGCGGGGATGTGGGGGCTGGTGAAGTGGGGCCCGCACTTTGCCATGCAAAGCGTGGGGCTGCGGCGCGAATGCGCAGCAGCTTCCCCTTGGTTCGCCAAGTGGCTTTTTTCTTGCCTGTTCGCCGGGTGGCGTTTCATCCGCGCATGGCGTGGATCTACTGAAGCGATGCTGAAATCAGGGGCATACGCGTCATCAGTGTTTTCAATGCTGTGCGCTGCTTCTCACCGCGCTGCGCCCTTCATCGCACCCAATGGATCTTCCGCGCCGAGGGCGCATGCATATACGAAGGAAGATCCAGATGGCCGATATGAAACGACTGCACCGGGGGCTGTGGGTTTCATTTGCGTTGCTGGTGTTGGTGGCCTGCGCGCCGGAACGTGATCCGGCGCAGACCATGGAGCGCGATGCAGGTACAGGGGCGGTTCCGGCGCGCCCGGTCGGTGACACCATGCAGATGCAGCCGGCGCAGCCGGTGGAGGGTGAGGCTGCGCCGGAGGCGATGGGGCTGCGTCGCACCGACAAGGGTGGCGTGGACATCCGCAAGGTGGATGTGGCGGCCGGGCAGGGCGCTGACGCACCTGCGTCCCCTGCCGAGGCGAAGCACTGAGTCGCCGCCGTCCCGAACGGTCGCACGACCTTCGGGGCGGCCTTTGGCGCGGGCAATGAGCACAGGGCTGTCATGTTCAGTTTTGTGCAGGCCTTCCGATTCCCGCCGTCGCCTGCGACAATGAATGCCTGAGCCGGCCACGCGAAAGTGGCGGAATTGGTAGACGCCCTGGATTTAGGTTCCAGTGCCGCAAGGCGTGGGGGTTCGAGTCCCCCCTTTCGCACCAGTGCCGGCCTGTCCCCGCCCTGATCGGGCCATCGACGCCCACTTGACCGGCACGCGCTGGCAGTGCAGGCCGAATTGGGCGAAACTAAAGGGCTGCGGCAAGCAGGCGCGTCCCAGACGTCGTGTCCTTACAACCGTTTCATCCCAATCATCGAGCCGGGGGCGTGGGCCACCGGTGGCAGGAGTCAACATGCAAGCTTCGATCGAATCCACCGGCAACCTGGAACGCCGCCTGAGCTTCTCGCTGCCGGAAGAGCGTCTGCAGAGCCACATCGTCGGCCGCCTGGGCGAAATCGCCCGTACCACCCGCATCAAGGGTTTCCGTCCGGGCAAGGTGCCGGCCAAGGTGATCGAGCAGCGCTTCGGCGCGCAGGTCCGTGGTGAGGCGCTGGACGGCCTGCTGCGCGAAACCTTCGACGCGGCCGTGCGCGAGCACGACCTGCGCATCGTCGGCAGCCCGCGCATCGACAAGGGCGACGAGGGTGAGTTCTCCTTCGTGGCCACCGTGGAAGTGGTGCCGGACTTCGGCGACATCGACGTCAGCAAGCTGACCGTCGTGCGCCATACCGCCGAGATCACCGACGCCGACATCGACCAGATGATCGAGAACCTGCAGAACCAGCGTCGCACCTGGGCCCCGGTCAGCCGTGGCGCGCAGGACGGTGACCTGGTCGCGGTGGAAACCTGGTCGCAGGCCGGCGAAGAGCGCCTGCCGGCCGAAGGCACCGAGAAGGGTTCGATCGTGCTCGGCCAGGGCATGATGTTCGAGACCATCGAAAAGGGCCTGGTCGGCCTGGCCAAGGGTGAAGAGAAGACCCTGGACGTCGAGTTCCCGGCTGACTGGCGCGTGCCGGTGCTGGCCGGCAAGACCGTGCAGGTCACCGTCAAGGTTGCCGAAGTCTCCGAGCCGGTCGTGCCGGCGGTCGACGAAGCCTTCATCAAGAGCTTCGGCGTGAAGGGCGGCGACGTGGAGCAGTTCCGCAGCGACATCCGCGCCAACCTGGAGCGCGAGCTGAAGGGTGCCCTGATGAACCGCCTGCGCCGCGAGGTCGGCGAGCAGCTGATCGCCGCCTATTCCTCGGTGGAAATGCCGCCGCGCCTGGTCGAGAACGAAGCCCGCGCCATGCTGGCCCAGCAGGTCGAGCAGATCCGCCGCAACGGCCAGAACGTTGGCGAGATCCCGGCCGATGCCCACGAAGGCTTCAAGGAAGCGGCCGCCAAGCGCGTGCTGGTCGGCCTGCTGGTCGGTGAAGTGGCCCGCATCAACGACCTGCGCCTGGAAGCCAAGCGCCTGAACGAAACGATGCGTCTGATCGCTTCGACCTACGAAGAGCCGGAGCAGGTCATTGAGATGTACCGCAATGACCCCCAGCTGATGTCTGGCCTGCAGAACCGTGTGATGGAAGAGCAGGTGATCGACTGGATCGCCGAGCGTGCCCAGCACACCGAAGAGAAGCTGTCGTTCCAGGACGCGATCCGCCAGTAAGCCCGGGCGGATCACCGGATGCCCCGCGCCTTTGCCGGCGCGGGGTTGTTGCCCCCCAAGATAGGTACCTCACGTAATGGACAACCGAACCAAAGCCCTGAACCTGGTTCCGATGGTGGTCGAGCAGACCAGCCGCGGCGAGCGTGCCTACGACATCTATTCGCGCCTGTTGAAGGAGCGCCTGATCTTCCTCGTGGGCCCGATCGACGATCACATGGCCAACGTGGTGGTGGCGCAGTTGCTGTTCCTGGAATCGGAGAACCCGGAAAAGGACATCAACATCTACATCAACTCGCCGGGTGGCGTGGTCACCGCCGGCATGGCGATCTACGACACCATGCAGTACATCAAGCCGAATGTGAGCACCACCTGCATCGGCCAGGCGGCCTCGATGGGCGCCCTGCTGCTGGCCGCAGGCGAAGCCGGCAAGCGCTATGCGCTGCCGAACTCGCGTGTGATGATCCACCAGCCGTTGGGCGGCTACCAGGGCCAGGCCACCGACATCGACATCCACGCACGTGAGATCCTGACCCTGCGTTCGCGCCTGAACGAGGTGCTGGCCAAGCACACCGGCCAGTCGCTGGAGACGATCGCGCGTGACACCGAGCGCGACAACTTCAAGAGCGCCTTCGAGGCGCAGGCCTACGGTCTGGTCGACCAGGTCCTGGAGCGTCGTCCGGATGAGTCGATCCAGGCCGGCTGACCGGCCTTCACGGGGCCATGGAGGCCCCGTTCCTGCAGGGTCGAGCGGGACTGGTGTCCCCTCGGCCCTGTGCTATTCTCGAATCGAACCCCCGTTCAGCGGGTGGGGTAACTGGGTAAGCGAAGCATGAGCGAAGACCGCCAAGGTCGTTCCACGGACACCGGCAAGATCCTCTACTGCTCTTTCTGCGGCAAGAGCCAGCATGAAGTGCGCAAGCTGATTGCGGGTCCGAGCGTGTTCATCTGTGATGAATGCGTGGAGCTGTGCAACGACATCATCCGCGAGGAACTTGAGGAAAAGGCGCAGTCGGCGCGCAGTTCGCTGCCGAAGCCGCGCGAGATCCTCGAGGTGCTCGACCAGTACGTGATCGGCCAGAACCGCGCCAAGCGCACCCTGGCCGTGGCCGTGTACAACCACTACAAGCGCATCGAGAGCCGGCAGAAGAACGACGACGTCGAACTGGCGAAGTCGAACATCCTGCTGGTCGGCCCGACCGGTTCGGGCAAGACGCTGCTGGCCGAGACCCTGGCCCGCCTGCTCAACGTGCCGTTCACCATGGCCGACGCCACCACGCTGACCGAAGCCGGTTACGTGGGCGAGGACGTGGAGAACATCATCCAGAAGCTGCTGCAGAAGTGCGACTACGACGTCGAGAAGGCGCAGCAGGGCATCGTCTACATCGATGAAATCGACAAGATCTCGCGCAAGAGCGAGAACCCGTCGATCACCCGCGATGTGTCCGGCGAAGGCGTGCAGCAGGCCCTGCTGAAGCTGATCGAAGGTACCGTGGCCAGCGTTCCGCCGCAGGGCGGCCGCAAGCATCCGCAGCAGGAATTCCTGCAGGTGGACACCAAGAACATCCTGTTCATCTGCGGCGGCGCGTTCGCCGGGCTGGACAAGGTGATCCAGGCCCGTTCCACCGACGTCGGCAGCATCGGCTTCGGCGCCAAGGTGAAGAGCAGCGAGCGCAAGCAGGAAGTGGGCAAGGTGCTGGCCGAAGTCGAGCCGGAAGACCTGATCAAGTTCGGCCTGATCCCCGAGTTCGTCGGCCGCCTGCCGGTGGTGGCGACCCTGGAGGAGCTGGACGAGCCGGCCCTGATCAGGATCCTGACCGAGCCGAAGAACGCCATCACCAAGCAGTTCAAGAAGCTGTTCGAGATGGAGAGCGTCGAACTGGAGTTCCGTCCGGACGCGTTGTCGGCCATCGCCCGCAAGGCGCTCAAGCGCAAGACCGGCGCCCGTGGCCTGCGCACCATCGTCGAATCGGTCCTGCTGGACACCATGTACGACCTGCCGTCGCAGGAAAACGTCAGCAAGGTGGTGGTGGACGAATCGGTGATCGAGCACAAGTCCGAGCCGTACCTGATCTACCAGACCCCGGCGGCCCCTGAACAGAAGGCCGCAGGCGCTGAGTGATCCTTCCAGGTTGTTGATTGGAAAGGATTTTCAAGGAATGCCTTGCATCTGAAAGCCGATGGCCCCATAACGGGGCCATCGGCTTTTTTTGTCTCCGGAAGATGCCCTCCCGGAGGCGGTTTTCCCCTTCCCTGGAGCCCCCATGGCCCGTTCCCCAAGTGAAACCCTCGACCTGCCGGTCCTGCCGCTGCGCGACGTAGTGGTGTTCCCGCACATGGTCATCCCGCTGTTCGTCGGCCGTGACAAGTCCATGCACGCGCTCGAACAGGCAATGGAGGCGGACAAGCGCATCCTGCTGCTGGCGCAGAAGTCGGCCGAGACCGATGACCCGCATGCGGCCGACCTCTACCAGGTCGGTACGCTGGCGCAGGTGCTGCAACTGCTGAAGCTGCCCGACGGCACCATCAAGGTGCTGGTCGAAGGCCTGTCGCGCGTGCAGGTCACCCACGTCGACGAGCGCAACGGCTCGCTGCATGGGCAGGCGGTGGAAATTGACGCCACCGACGAGCGCGAAGCGCGCGAGGTCGAGGCGATCGCCCGCTCGCTGATGTCGCTGTTCGAGCAGTACGTCAAGACCAACCGCAAGCTGCCGCCGGAACTGCTGCAGACGCTGTCGGGCATCGATGAGCCGGCGCGCCTGGCCGACACCATCGCCGCGCACATCAGCGTGCGCCTGGCCGACAAGCAGCGCCTGCTGGAAACGCTGGCCGTCGGCGATCGCCTGGAGATGCTGGTCGGCCTGGTCGATGGCGAGATCGACGTGCAGCAGATGGAAAAGCGCATCCGCGGCCGCGTGAAGTCGCAGATGGAGAAGAGCCAGCGCGAGTACTACCTCAACGAACAGATGAAGGCCATCCAGAAGGAACTGGGTGACCTGGACGACGCGCCGGGCGAGCTGGAAGAGCTGGCCCGCAAGATCGCCGAAGCCGGCATGCCGAAGGCCGTTGAAGCCAAGGCACGCAACGAACTGAACAAGCTCAAGCAGATGTCGCCGATGTCGGCCGAAGCCGCGGTCGTGCGCAACTACCTGGAGTGGCTGCTGGGCGTGCCGTGGAAGAAGCGCAGCAAGGTGCGCAAGGACCTGAAGGTGGCGCAGGACACGCTCGATGCCGATCACTACGGCCTGGAGAAGGTCAAGGAGCGCATCCTTGAGTACCTGGCGGTGCAGTCGCGCGTGAAGCAGATGAAGGGCCCGATCCTGTGCCTGGTCGGGCCGCCGGGCGTGGGCAAGACCTCGCTGGGCCAGTCCATCGCCAAGGCCACCAACCGCAAGTTCGTGCGCATGTCGCTGGGCGGCGTGCGTGACGAGGCCGAGATCCGTGGCCACCGTCGTACCTACGTCGGTTCGATGCCGGGCCGCATCGTGCAGAACCTCAACAAGGTCGGCAGCAAGAACCCGCTGTTCGTGCTCGACGAGATCGACAAGATGTCGATGGACTTCCGTGGCGATCCGTCTTCGGCGCTGCTGGAAGTGCTCGACCCGGAGCAGAACAACGCGTTCAACGACCACTATCTGGAAGTGGATCTGGACCTGTCCGAAGTGATGTTCGTGGCCACCTCGAACTCGCTCAACATTCCGGGCCCGTTGCTGGACCGCATGGAAGTGATCCGCATCCCCGGCTACACCGAGGATGAGAAGCTCAACATCGCCACCCGCTACCTGGTGCCCAAGCAGATCAAGGCCAACGGCCTGCAGCCGGAAGAGCTGGAGATCGGCAGTGATGCCATCCAGGACATCGTGCGCTACTACACGCGCGAATCGGGCGTGCGCAACCTGGAACGCGAGATCGCCAAGATCTGCCGCAAGGTAGTGAAGGAGATAGCACTGGCCGGCCCGCAGCCGGCGGTGAAGGCGAAGAAGGGCACGAAGAAGTCCAAGGCGCTGGTGAGCGTGTCCAGCAAGAACCTGGACAAGTACCTGGGCGTACGTCGCTTCGACTTCGGCCGTGCCGAGGAAGAAAACGAGATCGGCCTGGTCACCGGCCTGGCCTGGACCGAAGTCGGTGGCGATCTGCTGCAGATCGAATCGACGCTGGTGCCGGGCAAGGGGCAGTTGATCCTGACCGGCCAGCTCGGCAACGTGATGAAGGAATCGGCGTCGGCGGCACTGTCGGTGGTGCGTTCGCGCGCCGTGGGCTTCGGCATCGACAGCGACTTCCTGCAGAAGCACGACGTGCATCTGCACGTGCCCGATGGCGCCACGCCGAAGGACGGCCCGAGTGCCGGTGCGGCAATGGTCACCTCGCTGGTGTCGATGCTGACCAAGGTGCCGGTGCGTGCCGACGTGGCGATGACCGGCGAGATCACCCTGCGTGGTCGTGTCACCGCCATCGGTGGCTTGAAGGAGAAGCTGCTGGCCGCACTGCGGGGCGGCATCCGCACGGTCATCATCCCGGAAGAGAACCGCAAGGACCTGGCCGACATTCCGGCCAACGTCACCCGCGATCTGGAGATCGTGCCGGTGAAGTACATCGAAGAAGTCCTGGACCTGGCGCTGGAGCGTCCGTTGGCACCGAAGAAGGCGCGCAAGAGTGCGCAACGTGTCACGGTGCGCAGCAAGGCCAAACCGAGTGGAAGCGCGCGCGTCAAGCATTGACGCGCGCTGTCCAATGGCCCGAAACCCGCGTCGTTGCTGGCTTTCCAGCTTGCGTGGGGGTAGGGCCACTGGTATAAAAGCAGCACTCGCGAATGAGTGATCGCTGTCAGCGATGACTGAATCGGCGAACCGTTTCCACATGGCGGCCGCATGCAGAAGGCATGCGGTTGCTTCCCTGTCGAATAAGCGGAACCCACCGCCAAAGGAGTTGTAGAGAATGAACAAGACCGAATTGATCGATGCCGTTGCTGAAGCTGCCGACCTGACCAAGGCCGAGTCCAGCCGCGCTGTCGATGCCGTCGTTGCTGCCGTCACCAAGGCGCTGAAGGACGGCGATGCGGTCACCCTGGTTGGCTTCGGTACCTTCCAGGTCCGCGACCGTGCTGCACGCACCGGCCGCAACCCGAAGACCGGCGACACCATCAAGATCGCTGCTTCGAAGAATCCGTCGTTCAAGGCTGGTAAGGCCCTGAAGGATGCTGTAAACTAAGCGGCTCGCTGGGGTGCTTAGCTCAGCGGTAGAGCGTCTCCTTTACACGGAGAGGGTCGGGGGTTCGAAACCCTCAGCACCCACCACAGCACCGCGGTAAAAGTTTGAGTGTGGAGCGGTAGTTCAGCTGGTTAGAATGCTGGCCTGTCACGCCGGAGGTCGCGGGT